>NZ_CP111043.1:630625-945937 GCF_026250525.1 Chondrinema litorale | reverse complement strand
GAATTTAACTTTTTGGATTAATTCCTGTTGACTAATTGAATTTAGCTTTATCTAAAGAAGAAACATTGGAAAAGAGAAACTTATACAAGCAACTGCTTATACTTGGTTTATTAAACATAATATTTATTGGGAATGGTATAGCCCAAAAATATGAGATAGGTTTTGGTGTAGGAGCTATTAACTATAAGGGAGATGTTGCTCCTGTAGTAAAAATGCAAAATACTCGGCCAGGAGGTAATATTTTTTTTAGAATTAATTTTAGTGAAGCAGTTAGTTTAAGGAATGGTTTAATGCTCGGAGCTATCTCTGGTAGTGATGAATATCAAAACGATCCATTTTTACAACAAAGAAACTTTGGATTTAAAAGTTTACTTACTGAACTTAACAGTGTAATTGAATATAATTTCTTTGATTTTAGAAAAGATATTAGAAGACAAAGTTACACACCTTATATTTTTGCTGGCTTAGGTATTTCAGCTAATTTTCTCACCGAAACAACTGGAAATGCTCCACCTCCCAATTCAAGTGTTATCCATGCAGTTATACCATTTGGAGTTGGAATTAAAAAAGCTTTAAATGATAAATTCACAATTGCTGCCGAGTTCTCAACAAGTAAAACCTTTTCAGATAATACGGATCTCATAGTAGATAATGATTCTGGACCTAGAATTACTAGAGTCTCAAGAACTGATTTGGATTCATACTATTATCTTAATTTTACATTATCATATCGATTTATAAGCCTGCTATGCCCTGAGCATTTAAATGTCAAATAGCCATTTATTGGGTGTTTGTTCGTCGTTTAGCGCTTTTATTATTCTGGTAATTTTCCTATCTTATCAATAATTACATCTGTAATTAAAATTTTACGTATGTAAATATTGATATAATACTGGAAGATATGCCATGGAAACTATACGAAAATTATCTTATACTCTCCTTTTTATAGGAGCTATTATTTTTTCTGTAGACTTCGCCTCTGCAAACCCAAAAGAATATACTTCAGTTGTATTTCCACAAATTACAGAAGTGTCTGTAAGGGCATTTGGGAATGACACTGTTATTTTTGTCCATTCCAATAATATCCCTGCCTTTATTGCACGACCAGATCAAGATTTAATGGTGATTCTTGATTACATGCAATTGACTCCATTTCAATTTTCAGAATTTAATGATTTAGAAACTGCTCGTTCAGAAAATTTAAAAACAGGAGCGGTTTATTATCTAAGAAAAAAAAATAATAAAGCTTTAGTAGATCAACATATTGCTAAACCTGGAGAAACTATGTGGGACATCTCACAGATGTATGGTGTTAAATTGGATAAAATTTTAGTCTACAATAGGATAGGTAATGCTGAACAAATGGTTGTTGGGCAGGTATTGAATTTAAGAAAAAAGAAAAAAAACTTGCCTTTACAAGTTTATCCAGAGTATCAGAGTGAAAGCGAGGGAGATCCATGGAAAGACTTGAAGAAGACTTACTTAAATATTAATGAGATAACACCTTCTAAAAAGGTAGCTGCTTTTGAAGAAACATCAATTGAAACTTCTTCTCAAAATCAGAGCATATATATCGCCTCAAAAAATGAAAATATATTTGATGTATCAAGGAAAAATGATGTAACCGTACTTGATATCATAAAATGGAACAATTTAGGTAAAAGTTATCAACTTGATGAAGGTTCAAGAGTTTATGTTAAAAATCCGATTGGTAGACAAGAAGCTTCTCCTCAAAATATATTTTTAGAAAGTACTCAGGAATCAGATCACCAAGCATTGATAACATCAAACAATACCCTGATACCAAGTACAAATTATCAAATTAATTCTTATCTAGATGAAGCTAATAAGACAAGAATCAATTATTCTGCTCCACTTTCAGAAATATTAAATCCATCAATGATTAATACATTGAATCATAAAGTAAATAAGGGCGAGTATGTATATAAGTTAAGTCGTGTGTACGAAGTTGTTCCTGAAGATATTATGGAATGGAATAGTTTAACTGGTAAAGCTTGGCTTTATGAAAATGATAGTGTATTAATTAAGAAAGTTTCTGGTTATGAAGTTAATCCACGAATACATACAGTAAGAAAAGGAGAGACATTATACAGCATAACTGGCAAGTATGGAACTACAATAAAAGACATAACTAGGTGGAATCAACTAACAGATTACACTATATATCCTGGGCAGGATTTGATCGTAAGTGTTAAAGGTTTTGACCCTGACAAGTCAGTTAAAGATACAGCTCAAATTGTAGTTGATTCAACTTCTCAGAATATCAAACTAGATAGTTTACTAGATAAACCTAAGATATTAAAAGATCCAATTAATAGTAATAATGAGAGTGTAAATTCTGAGAACCTTGTAAAAGCTTCAAACACAAGTGATGGCATGTATCACAAAGTGGAAAAGGATGAAACTATCTATCAAATATCCGCAAAATATAATCAATCTGTCTCATCTTTAAGAAGCTGGAATAATATACCATATGGAACGAAACTTAAAGAAGGTCAAAAAATTATTGTGAAAAAACAATTAAATGATGATCTTGATTGAATATGCAAACTTGAATTAGGTTAATATATGCTAAAGCATTAAATTAATGATAAACTTTTTTACTACCGAGCTTATTATTCAACTATATTTCTAATAGCATCCTAATTTTAATATCCATTACATTATATACACAATTACCAATTTTTGATTTTTTAGTTTAATCCAATTATACTAACATCTCTATACATAGAGGTTAAAACTGGATATATTAGGTGATTTTAAGAATGAGATATTTATTTTTTTTAACTTTTACTATTTTACTATTTAGCAGGTGTAGTGAAGATAGTGGCAAAGAAAGTATAAATAGTTCTGAAAACATTGATCAGGCAAAGCAAGAAGTTTCTGCAATTGACCAACAAACTTATGATCTGGTTACTGCTGGAGCAGAAAGTGTAATTGTGTCTTATGAACAATTATTAAACAAAATGCTAGCGACTGATATAAGTAAAGAAGAGCGAGAAATACTTGTAAAGCAAAGTATTTATAGTGGTCAGCAAGATCAGGCTGCTTATATTTTTAATAATCCTAATGTGATTATTGAAGATGATATTAGCCCAGATTTTTACATGAACTCTAGAATAAAAGATTTAAAAGTTAGTCGATACCTTAAAGACTTATATCTTTTTTTAGATAGGGATAATAATACCTTTGTTAGTTTTGAGAATATAAAAACATTACAAATTAAAGAAGGCGATGAGATGTTTGTAATTGTCTACTTTGAGAGTATTATTAATGGTAAGCATAGTCTGGAATCATTTCCTTATAAAAAGACGAAAAGAATTGCGACCATTAAAGCAGAGCAAAAGAATAAAAAATGGGATTATTCAATTATGTCAATTGGTTTTTATGATTTAACAGAAGTTAAAAATGATTCCAGACCAGTAAGAACACTCAAAAAAACTTAATTTAATCAAAAGCAAAGTCGTAAATTTTTGTAATCTTCTTTCTTTTTATTTTAGAAACGGTGATAGACATTCTTATATCATTTTTAGGTTTTCCTATACCGTCGACTTGTTGTTCTGCAATTTCGTCTACTACATTTAACCCTTTTAAAACGGTTCCAAATATGGTATAACCTCCATCTAAATGATGTGCGCCTTTGTCGCTTTGTACGATATAGAATTGACTTCCACTAGACTTTTTATCAGGATTAACTTTATCACCTAATCTTGCTGCTGCAAGCTTACCTCTATTGTGCTTATAGTTATCAACTATCTCTGCATCAATGGTATAGCCTGGGCCACCAGTACCAATTTTTCCTTCAGCATCTAATTTTGAATTAGGATCTCCTCCCTGAATCATAAAGTCAATTAAAACTCTATGAAAGGTAGTTGAATCATAAAATTGTTCATTAATTAATTTCACAAAATTATCTCTATGTAAAGGAGTTTCATCATATAAAAGCAAGTGGATAGTGCCAAATTTTGTATAAACTTTTGCTACATAGCTTTTTTTAGGAGGTTTAGCCGAAAATGCATTACTTGAAAGGATAGGGAATAATAGTAATGTTAAAATAGAGATTACGAAAACTTTTTTCATGTATATTTTTTACGAGAAATTAAATTTGAAAAATGGCTTTTAAATTACTTTAAAAACTAGCATTCTTATGATAAAAAATTATATGCCAGCATTTTTTTGGCTCATTTTAATAATCTATTTATTGTTCTTCTTTGAGCCATCTGGTAATGGTGGACATATTCCTCATTTTGATAAAGTTGTTCATGGAGTTTTATTTGGTACATTAAGCTTTTTGTTGAGTTTTGCTTTTTATAGGGATTTTCGTTTTCAAAAAAGGAAAAATATTTTCATTGTTTTATTCTCAATTATTTTGTTTTTAGCCATTATTACAGAGCTCATTCAGTATTTCTTTGTACCAAGAAGAACTGGAGATTTAATAGATACAATGGCAGATTTAACAGGTGCTTTTCTAGGTTATAATTTTTATTTGTTTATCATCAAAAAATCGTCTTTATCCGTAAAAAAATACCTGTTAAGTAATTGAAAAATCAATTAAAAAGTTCTTCATCTCTCTCAATCATTAGAATAGAATGTTGAGGTACAATAAAGTATCGTTCGTTATTATACATAACCTCAAATGCACTTTTTTGTAAAAAAATAGCTAGATCACCTTCTTGTACTTGAAGTGGTATGTATTTTATTTTTTCATCAACAGGTTTCCATGGTTCATCATAATTCTCACCCGGTAATGGCAAAGGATAACCTGGTCCTACTTTTAGTATATAACCAGATTGTATCTTTTCTTTTTCTTGAACTCCTGGAGGTAAGAAAAGTCCACTTTTGGTTTGGTCTTTATGTGATTTTGGTTTTATAAGAACTCTATCTCCTACGATTATAAGTTTATCCAAGCTGTTTTTATTGATGTTCATACAAAATCCTTTTTTAAAACTCCATTAAACTGATTTATAGAGTACTAAATCATTTAAAACAGCAAAGTTATTTAAGAATATTTAATGGAGAAATTTTTTATTCAGCTATATGCTTTGAATTTATATTTCTGATTTTGCATTCTTAAATAGATTGTTTAAACAGAAGTTTCTGTATGTAGTTATTATTAAAAAGCATTGTAGTAGAATTCAATAATAATAAATGCAAAAAAATGCCATAGGCTGTTAATACAGCATGTATATTTGAGATTTTATTTTAATATTTAATTGTATATTCAAATATAAATGGCAAGACAAAAGAAGAAAAGATTTGAGGAGATTGTTGAAAGAGACATTGTAATTGAGCCTGGAAAAGACGTATATAGAGAGATAAAAGGAAAGTGGAGAGAAAAGGTTTTTAAGAATAATAATGGCATTACACTCGAAATTGCTTGTGGCAGAGGAGAATATACAACTGGACTTGCAGCAGAATTTCCCAATAGAAATTTTATCGGTATAGATGTTAAAGGAGATAGAATTTGGTATGGTTCAAGTGTAGCGGAGGAAAATGGTCTCGATAATGTGGCTTTCCTTAGAACCAAGGTGCATGACTTGGAATTGTTTTTTGAAGAAAACGAAGTAGAAGAAATTTGGATAGTACATCCTGATCCAAGGCCTAAAACCAGAGATGCGAAGAGAAGGTTAACAAGTCAACGTTTTTTAGATATTTATAAATCTATATCCAAAGAAAATGCGTTAATTAGGTTTAAAACTGATAATTATTCACTTTTTGAATATTCTTTAGAAGTTATAAAAAGAAATGGGATAAAAGACTTAGAATATACTTTTGATTTAGATCAATCATCTTTAAAAGAAGATCACTTTGGCATTGAAACCAGATATGAAAAAATTTTTAAAGAGAAAGGCTGTCTAATTAATTACTTGAAATTTAGGTTTGACAATGCATAAAAAAATAAATGAAATTTTAATAGACCTTCATTATTTCCCGTGTATTGATTATTTTACATTGATAAATAGTTGTGATGAACTTATATTGGAGGCAGAGGAGCACTTTATAAAACAAAGTTATCGTAACAGAACTTATATACTTACTTCAAATAAAATAGATAGATTAACTGTCCCAATTGTTCATAAAGATAAAAAGCTCCCTATAGAGCAATTAGGAATAGATTATACGCAGAAATGGCAAGATCGCCATTGGCGAGCAATAAAAACTGCATATGCAAGAGCACCTTTTTTTGAATATTATGGTTATCTCTTTGAAAATTTAATTTTTGCAAGCCACGAGTATCTATGGCAATTAAATAAAGAAATACTGACACTATGTCTTAAAATATTAAATATTGATATTAAAATTAGACAAACTGACAAGTATATTCATGATTATAGTGGCGAAAAAGGAGGTTTACTCGATTTAAGGTCTAAAATACTGCCAAATAGAAATAGTGGTATCATTCATGCAAAAACGTATAATCAGCTATTTGCTTCAACGTTTATTAAAAACTTAAGTGTTTTAGATCTGTTATTTAACGAAGGACCCAATGCAGTACAAGTTTTAAATGAAAATAAAATCCTATTCGAGGATTTAGAGTCAAAATGAGTGAAATATTTATTAACATTAATGTAATCATTTATTTTGATTTAAATTAAGCTTATTTAACTTTATACATCTTACATTATTTAATAACATCCATGTCTATGGAAGCTAAATTTTCTAACAGAGTAAAAGAAGTAATATCATTAAGTCGTGAAGAAGCCTTGAGGTTAGGGCATGACTATATCGGTACTGAACATCTTTTACTGGGAATGATAAGAGAAGGAGAAGGGATAGCTGTAGCTTTACTTAAAAAGCTGGGTATTTCTTTAGACGAATTAAGAACTACTATAGAACAGGCTACTAGAGGAACAGCTAGTCATAATGTAAAGAACCTTGCTAATATTCCTCTAACAAGGCAGTCTGAAAAGGTACTTAAAATTACCTATCTCGAAGCTAAAATTTTTAAAGCTCAATTAATTGGAACAGAACATTTATTACTATCAATATTGAGGGATGAAGATAATCTAGCAACTCAAATACTACATAAGTTTGATGTAACCTATGAAGTAATTAAAGAATTGCTCGAATATCATACAGACAATCCAATATCAGCATCTTCTGATACTGACGATGGTGATGAAGAAGGTTCTTCTTCAAGAATGTTTGGTGGAGGTTCATCAGGCAGAGAATCATCAAGATCAAGTGAAAAATCTAAAACACCTGTACTTGATAATTTCGGTCGTGATCTCACTAAATATGCAGAAGAAGATAAGCTTGATCCGATTGTTGGTAGAGAAAATGAGATCGAACGTGTTGCTCAAATCCTGAGCCGTCGTAAGAAAAACAACCCAATTCTAATTGGTGAGCCAGGTGTTGGTAAAACAGCCATCGCTGAAGGATTAGCCCTAAGAATTGTCCAGAAGAAGGTATCGAGAGTACTTTTTAATAAAAGAGTAGTAACACTTGATTTAGCATCTCTTGTTGCAGGTACTAAATACAGAGGTCAGTTTGAAGAGAGAATGAAGGCGGTAATGAATGAACTAGAAAAAGCCCCTGAAGTAATTCTCTTTATTGATGAAATACACACAATTGTTGGTGCAGGTGGAGCTTCGGGTTCGCTAGATGCATCAAATATGTTCAAACCAGCTCTTGCCAGAGGAGATATACAATGTATTGGTGCAACTACACTTGATGAGTATCGCCAGTATATTGAGAAAGATGGTGCCTTAGCTCGTCGTTTCCAAATGGTAATGGTTGATGCGACCTCTCCTGAAGAAACAATTGAGATTCTTAATAACATCAAAGGAAAATACGAAGATCACCACCATGTAGATTATAGCGAAGAAGCTATTAAAGCATGTGTGAAATTATCTGATAGATATATAAGTGATCGTTTCTTGCCAGATAAGGCTATTGATGTATTAGATGAAGCTGGTGCAAGAGTACATATAAACAATATTCATGTTCCAGACGATATTGTGAAGTTGGAAGAGCAGATTGAAGACATCAAGAAAGAAAAGAATAAAGTAGTACAAAACCAACGATACGAAGAAGCAGCTAAGTTGAGAGATAAGGAGAAAAAGCTTATTGATCAATTAGAAAATGCGAAAATTCGTTGGGAACAAGAAACCAATGAAAAAACTTATCCTGTAACTGAAGAAAATGTTGCTGAAGTAATAGCAATGATGACTGGCATTCCTGTAAACAGATTGGCACAAAAAGAAAGTCAGAAGTTACTGAATATGGGAGCTGAGTTAAAATCAAGAGTTATTGGACAAGATGAAGCAATTGATAAACTAGTTCGCTCAATCCAAAGAACTAGAGTTGGATTGAAAGATCCTCAAAAACCAATTGGTTCATTTATATTCCTTGGTCCTACAGGTGTTGGTAAAACAGAACTTGCAAAAGTATTATCTTCACATCTATTCGATAAAGATGATTCTTTAGTTAGAATAGATATGAGTGAATATATGGAGAAATTCTCTGTATCTAGATTAGTTGGAGCACCTCCAGGATACGTAGGTTATGAAGAAGGTGGCCAACTAACAGAAAAAATTAGAAGGAAACCATATAGTGTAGTATTACTTGATGAAATTGAGAAAGCTCACCCTGATGTATTTAATATATTACTTCAGGTATTAGATGATGGAATTTTAACTGATGGTTTAGGTAGAAGGGTAGACTTTAGAAACACCATCATTATTATGACTTCTAATATTGGAGTGCGTGACCTAAAAGATTTTGGAACTGGTATTGGTTTTAATACTAAAACAAAATTAGGAAGCCAGGATGAAATGATGAAGAGCACTATTCAAAATGCACTTAAAAAAGCATTTTCTCCTGAATTCTTAAACAGACTTGATGATGTAATTGTATTTAATTCTCTTGAAAGAGAGCATATACATAAGATTATCGATATTACATTAATGAAACTTTTCAGTCGACTTAATGTATTAGGTTACGAAATCGAGCTTACAACCCCTGCAAAAGATTTCCTTTCAGATAAAGGTTATGATCCGCAATATGGAGCTAGACCGCTCAACAGAGCAATTCAAAAGTATCTAGAAGATCCTATTGCTGAAGAGTTGCTTAAAAATGAAATTTCTGAAGGAGATACTATTATAGCCGATTATGATGGTGAATCAGCAGTACTGAATTTAACATTAAAGAAAGCTAATAAAGCAGAGACAGAATAAAAGTTAATTAACTATTATATAACGAAGCCACCTTTACTAAAGGTGGCTTTTTTATTTTTGTATATAGATATATTATTCCTGAATTAGATGTGTGATTTATCTATAATTCGCAAAAAAATCCTATTAAATCTCAGAAAATTTTTAAAAGAATTTTTTTTAGCTGATTTCATTTTGTATGTTTGAAAATCAAGTTCAAACGACTAAGTATAATTTACGCCAGTAAACCTAATATACTAAAACTCAAATATCAATTTACAATAACACTAAAAAATAGAATCGGCGCTTGCTTTTTAATTCAAAATTGTAACATTTATAGTTTTTCTTGTATATTTGGAAGAAATCACAAGGAAGACATTAAAATATAAAACTAACTTTTAGAGATTTTAAGTGTCAAATACCAACTAACTAAATTATTGTAAATCAATTATTTAAATTACAACAGTCAGATCATGAAGCAACTTCTACTCATCTTCATGTTCTTATCTTCTGTGCTATTTACCGCAGTAGCACAAGATAGAACTATTACTGGTACGGTGCTTTCCGGCGAAGACGAATCTCCCCTTCCGGGTGTGAACGTCGTAGTAAAAGGCACCAACATTGGTTCCATCACAGATATAGATGGAAATTATAGCGTTAGCGTTCCTGCTACTGCTAAAACCTTAGTTTTTTCTTATATCGGTTTTATCGGACAAGAAACTGAAATTGGTACTAAGAGTATAGTTAATGTTACTTTAACACCTGATGCTACTGAGCTTTCTGAAGTTGTAGTAACAGCGATGGGTATCACTCAAGAAAAAGCATCTTTAGGTTATGGTGTTTCTTCAATTGATTCTAAGTCTCTTAAGGCAAGAACTCAGAAAGATGTTGCTAAACTTCTAAGAGGTAAAGCAACTGGTGTTGACATCGCACAAACGTCTGGCCTTGCTGGTTCTGGTACTAACATTATCATTAGAGGTTATTCTTCTATTACTGGTTCTAACCAACCATTATTCGTTGTTGATGGTATTCCTTTTAACTCAAACACAAACAACAATGGTAACTTCGCAAATGGTGGTGGTGCTGCTTCTTCTCGTTTCTTGGATCTTGATCCACAATCAATTGAAGATATCAGTATTTTAAAAGGTCTTTCTGCTACAGTACTTTATGGTGAGGCTGGTAGAAACGGTGTAATCTTAGTAACAACTAAAAACGGAGCGCAATCTTCATCTCAAAAAGGATTTGAAGTTTCTTTTACTCAACAAGTATCTGGAACTCAAGTTGCAAATATTCCTGATTACCAAGATACTTACGGAAATGGTTTCTCTGGTGATTTCGGATGGTACTACTCAACTTGGGGGCCTTCTTTTGATACTAGAGGTTCTAATGGTATTGATGAAAATGGTACTGTAAGACACCCTTATGATCAAGCTCAATATAATGATGCGTTTCCTCAATATATTGATCAAAGATATGAATATAAGCCATATGAATCAGTTGAAAAGTTTTTTGATAATGTAGGCTTGTCAACAAATACATCAGTATCAATATCAAAGAATATGGGTAATGGGTCATCATTAAGCGCCACTTATTCTTATTTAAATGATGAGGGTTTCCTTCCTAGTCTTGATGATAAGAGAGGTGGTGGAGCTTCAAACTATCAGAAAAAACACAATTTTGGTATTGGAGGTCAAACTAAACTTGATAATGGAATTACCTTAAAAGGTACGTTTAACTTTGTTAATTCAGAAATTAGAAGGCCTTTAACCAACCCTGCTTTTGGTGGTGCTGGTGATGGACTATTTGCTGCTGTTTTCTTCACTCCTCGATCTATTGATATGATGAATTTGGAGTATGAAAACCCTTTAGATGGATCAAATGTATATTATAGAACTGATGGAGGTATTGAGCATCCTCTTTGGAATTTAAACAATAAAGCTGATATAGAAACTGTTCAACGTTTCTTTTCAAATATCGAATTAGGTTATGAATTCACAGATTGGTTAAAGTTCCAATATAGATTATCATTAGACTCATATTCTCAGTTTAACGAAAGAAAAGTGAATAGAGGTAGTGGTAGAGATGATGATGATGGTTATTATAATTCTATTACTGCAAAAAGTAACTGGACTGACCATGTAGCAAACCTTCTTTACGATAAAAGATTCGAGAAAATCAGCTTAAATGGTGTTGTTGGTGTAAATTATCGTGCTAAGACATTTGAACGTTCTTACCTTTACAGTAATAACCAATTAGTTTACAACATTTTTGCTCACGATAAATTTGTTAGTCAAACTGGTGATACTGAAGTTTCAGATGTTTATACTTTAGGTGTTTATGCAACTGCTACAGTTGGTTATAGCGATTTCGTTTATTTAACTGTACAAGGTAGAAATGACTGGACATCAACTTTAGAATCTGCCAACAGATCTATTCTATATCCATCTGCAAGTTTATCATTCCTTCCGTTTGAAGCAATTCCAGGATTAAGAGACAATGGAGTAGTTGATTATGCTAAATTTAGACTAAGTTATGGTACTTCAGCTGGTTATCCAGATCCATATAAAACAAGATCTATACTAAGTGCTGCAACTAACCAATTTATTGGTCCTGATGGTACTCAATTAAATACTAACTCAGTAGATTATATATTAGGTAATTCTGACTTAAAACCAGAACTACACTCAGAAATAGAATTTGGTGTAGAAGCACAATTCTTTAATGGTAGAGTTGGAATGGACTTATCTTTATATAACAAAAATTCTAAAGACTTAATTATTGATTTACCACTTGATCCAGCTACAGGTTACACTGAAACTACAGTAAATGGAGCAGAGGTAAGTAATAAAGGTATAGAATTAGGTATGAACTTTACTCCAGTAAGAACTTCTAGTGGATTTGAGTGGACTATGAACTTAAATTACACTAAAAATATAAGTAAAGTAGAAAGTATCATCTCAGGTGTAGATCAAGTAATTATAGCTGGTTATACTAACCTAGGTAACGTTGCTATCCCTGGTGAAGCTTACGGAGCTATGTTAGGTACAGACTTTAACAGATACGAAGAAACTGGTGAGCTTTTAGTAAATGCTCAAGGATCTTATACAGAAAATTCAGAGTCAGTAATAATTGGTAATCCTAACCCAGACTTCCAAGCGAACTGGAGTAACACATTTACTTTTAAAGGGATTTCATTTGGATTCCAGTGGAATTATATTCACGGTGGTGATATCTACTCTTCGACTGTAGGTTCATTAATGGCTCGTGGTAATACTGTTGATTCAGATTTTAACAGATTCCAACCTATCGTATTAAATGGTGTACTAAGTGATGGAACTCCTAACAATATTCAGTCTTATGCAGGAGATACATTCTTCGATGCTTATTTTGGAGCTTCTAAGGGATCTGTATTTGATGCTACAGTATTGAGATTACGTGAAGTATCTTTAGCTTATGCTCTACCTAAAAACATTCTTTCAAAAACTCCTTTTGGAAGTGCATCTGTAACAATTGCTGGTGAAAACTTATTCTTCACAGCACCAAACTTCCCTGAAGGTATGAATTATGACCCAGAGGTATTGAGTTTAGGTGTTGGTAATGGTCGTGGTTTCGACTTCAGAACTGCTCCAACAGCTAAAAGATATGGAGTTACTTTAAACGTAACTTTCTAATTTGTCTTCTGGTAGTTTAAACTCATTTTAAAAAGAATCATCAATGAAAAATATATATAAAATCTTTGCACTTGCAATGTTTATATGCTTTTCTGCATGTGACGAGCTGGACGAAAATCTAACGAGTCCGGTTGAAGTGTCACCAGAAAGTGTTGATATAAATAGTTTGTATAATAAGATACAACTTGATCTAGAAGAAATGCAGAGCGACTTATGGTATGATCCTGCTGCAGTTTCTAGAATGATTGCATATACTAGTTCTTATCAATATGTAGATGCTTCCTCTGCTAATACATTGAACGATGTTTGGCAAGATATCTACGAAGGTATGTGGCCAGATATAGAATTATTGGTTGAAATTGCTCAAGAAAGAAGCTTACCAGTATATGAAGGTACTGCTAAAATTTTGAAAGCTTATACTATGTTTGTATTAGTAGATATGTTTGGCGATGTACCTTATTCTGAAGCAACTCTAGGTGTTGAGGTTATTTCTCCAAGTGCTGATAGTGGTAGTGAAGTGTATGCTTCTGCAATAGCTTTATTAGACGAAGCTATAACATTACTAAGTAGTGCTGAAGATGCAGCTGCTCCAACATATGATAACTTTTATGGTGGTGATGTAGATAGTTGGATCGCTTTAGCCAATACTTTAAAACTAAGAGCAGCAGTTACTACAAGATTAGTAGATGCATCAGCATCAACAGCTACTATTAATGAAATTCTTTCTGGTGGAGAGTTTATTGACACCGAGAGCGAAGACTTTGAGTTCTCTTATGGAAGTACAAGAGAAAATCCTAATTCAAGACATCCATTATACAATGGTGGTTACGAAACTAGTACTGGTGATTACATGTCAAATTACTATATGTGGTTGCTAAGAGGTGAAAAACTAGATGACAATGGAAATGCTGTAGTTGATCCAAGAATCAGATATTATTTCTATAGACAAATCGAAAATGCATCTGAACAAGATGTAACTGTTTATTCTTGTCACTTCTCTTCTTACCCAGATCAAGATCAAAAGCCTGATCATTACATAGATGTAGATCCAAGAATGCCATATTGTATCGCATTTGTAGACGACGGCTACTTAGGTAGAGATCACTTAAATGGCGAAGGTATTCCACCAGATGGTGAGCTAAGAACTCTTTACGGATTATATCCTGCAGGTGGTCAGTTTGATGAAAACTCATTTACATCTCAGCAACAAAGTGGTACTACTGGTGCAAAAGGTCAAGGTATTTGGCCACTTATGTTATCTTCTTATGTTGATTTCTTAAGAGCTGAAGCTGCATTAACTCTTGGAACTAATGACGATGCAAGAGCTTTATTAGAAAGCGGTATGCAAAAATCATTTGATAAAGTAATGGGTTTTTCATCTTTAGATGCAACTACTTTCTCAGGTACTGTAACTATTAGAGGAGAAGAAGTTTCTATAGAAGATGCTTATGTTCCTACTGATGATGATGTAGCTGAGTACATTGCTTATGTTTTAGAGCAATACGATGCTGCTTCTGGAGAGAGTGCTAAACTAGACATCTTAATGAAAGAATACTATATCGCACTTTGGGGTAACGGTTTAGAAGCATACAACATGTACAGAAGAACTGGAATGCCTAGCAATATGGCTCCAGGATTAGAGTCAGGTTCTGGTGATTTTATCCGTTCTTACTTCTACCCTGCTGTAAATGTTGAAAGAAATGCGAATATGGTACAAAAAAACATTACTGATGCTGTATTCTGGGATGATAGTAGTGTAACTCTTTACTAATCAAGAAACTTAAAGAAATGAAATTAAATAAACTATTTATATTTTTAACTGCTTTGGCATACTTAGTAGGCTGCGCAGATGAGGATTTAGAGCCTGTACTGACTTATGATAATTCAGGAAAAGGAGCATATATCAAACTTATCACTGAGTCTGATAAATTGATCAATGTTTATGATGAAAGTACAATTAACTCTTCAAGTTATACTTATTCAGTAGAATTTATTGATGTAGAAGATGGCGACAAAGTAACAGAGTATAGACTTGATCTTACTTATGAGCCAGTTTCTGGTAGTGAAGTTTCTACTACTTCTTTTAAAAGCTGGACATCTGATCAATTTACAGTTTCTGAAGATGGATTAAAAAGTGTACAGGATATTACAATTACTGCACCTGAAATTTTATCAGCTTTAGGAATTTCTGCTGCTGATTTAGCACCTGGTGATAACTTTGAGTTTAAAGGATATGTAACTTTAGACGATGGTTCAGTATTTGGGTACGACAACTCTTCTGCTGCTGTAAGAGGTGATGCTTTTATTGCTCATTTCGATTTTGACTTACCTGCTGCTTGTCCTTCTGATCTTGGTGGTACATTCGAATACACTAGCTCTACAAACTGGTGTGGAGGTTCTTCATCAGGAACAGTTGATATTGTATCTCAAGGTGGTGGAGTTTATAACTTCTCTGACTGGAGCTTTGGTGCTTACGCTTCTTGTTATGGTGGAGGTACTGCAAGTAGTACTACATTAACTTTCACTGATGTTTGTGATGATGTTAGCTTCACTGGTTTCACTGACGTATACGGTGATACTTGGACTTTCACTTCAACTATTGATGGTAACGAGTGGTCTATCGATTGGGTTAATACTTACGGTGAGTCAGGTTCAGCAGTAATTTATTACACTGGTGGTGCTGATTGGCCAGTTGCTCTTGTAGAATAGAATAAGAAATTATTATTTCTCTAATATGATAATAAAAAGGGTTTTTCATTTTTTGATTAACCCTTTTTATTTGTTTAAAATCAACTCACCCATCTGGTCTCTTTCGTTTGTAGAAGATGCCAATTAGCTAATTTATCCTTACAATCATTTATTTAGGCATCCTGTCTTAAATACATTCTAGTTTCGATTATAAATTAAACATGGTTTAGTGTATGAAGGCTTTTTACCAGTATTTTTCTACTATAAAAATATTTATATTAATAGGAGTACTTTTCATTATTTCAATTGTAAAAGTTTCATCTCAAAATACAGTTGGTGTAATAACTAATTCAGAAGCAGTTTCAGAAGGTTATAATTTATTTTTCCCCTTTAATCAGGAAAAAGTTTTTTTAATAGATAATGATGGTCAATTAATCCATTATTGGAATGATACAAATGATTATATTCCCGGCACAAGTGTATATCTCTTAGAAAATGGAAATTTAGTAAGGTCAAAATCCACAAACACAAAAACAACTGACCCAATATATGCACCCGGTGCTGGTGCATTTGTAGATGTAGTGTCATGGGAAGGAGAGATCTTGAGTAGTTTTTCGATGAGTACAGAAAATGCAAGGTTACATCACGATATAGAACCAATGCCCAATGGTAATATCCTTTTAGTTATTTGGGAAAAGTTTTCTATGGAAGATGCATTAGAAGCAGGTAGAGATCCAGATAATTTGCCCCAAGAATTTATATTGTCAGAAATGATTTATGAGTGGGATCCAGAAACAGATAAAATTGTATGGGCATGGCATGCTTGGGATCACTTAATCCAAAATAAATATTCTGATAAAGACAATTATGGAAACGTAAGCGTGCAAAATGGTAAGATTGACCTTAATTACGACGAGCACGATGGTCATCCCGATTGGTTACATATAAATTCTATAGATTATAATCCTGTATTAGATCAAATAGTAGTTTCGGTTCCTTATTTTAATGAGTTCTGGATAATTGATCATAGCACAACTACTGCCCAAGCAAAAACCGATAAAGGTGGCAACACTGGAAAAGGAGGAGAGATATTATATCGATTTGGGAATGATAAAACCTATCAAAACACGCCTAATGATCAATACTTATATTTTCAGCACGATGTACATTGGCTAGACCAGTATGCAGAAGAAGGAGATGAAGATTATGGTAAGATTCTCTTATTCAATAATCAAATGCCAGATACTACTTCTATTGGTATGCTCGTAAGTACGATTGATAGTAATACATTTAACTATCTTGATCCAACTATTAGTCCTGCTGATTTAATTCTGAAAACTTATTTGCATCCAAATAGGTCAGCAAAAGCATATTCTGATGGTTTGTCGAATGTACAACAATTAGAAAATAATAATATCTTAATGTTTTCTGGAAGATATGGTTATGGATATGAGTTAAATGAACAAGGCGAAATTGCATGGGAGTATAGAATCCCTTTTAGGTATGGACAAACTGTAGCACAGGGAGATACTTTGGCACAGAATGAGAATATTACATTTAAAATGAATAGATATCCTCTAGACTATGCTGCTTTTGATGGAAAAGATTTGACACCTAAAGGCTTATTGGAAGAATTAGATTTTGAAGATGATGAGGAAGAAGAAGATATTACTGCTTTAGCAGATTCTGAGCAGGAGCTAGAAGGGATTAGTATTTTCCCGAATCCATTTGATAATGTGTTTTATATCGAAACACAAAACCAACAAGCTGATTTTGAGATTTTTAGCATTGATGGAAAATTAGTCTATCAAGGAAGCTTGATGAAATTTAATACTGAAAAAATTCCTACAGGCCAACTTAATAGAGGTATTTACATTCTTAAATCAGGTGCAAAATCAATAAAACTTTTAAAGAATTGATATAAATTTTTAAAGAAAAACGGATTAACTATTGGCAATTACAATTATTCATCGTAATATAGCAATATAATAATTGAACGATGGGAGTAACTAGAACAGATCTTTTTACAGAGGAACAAAACACACTGGCTCAAATAGCAAAAGCGTTGGCACATCCTGCGCGTATAGCAATAATACAATATCTATTAGAAGCCAACGCCTGTGTAAATGGAGATTTAGTGCAAGAGCTAGGTTTAGCTCAAGCAACCATCTCGCAACATTTAAAAGAACTTAAAACAATCGGTATCATTCAAGGAACTATCGAAGGAGTATCAGTAAATTACTGTATCAATCCAGAAAAGTGGAGAGAGATAGATGGTATGTTTCAGGCTTTCTTTAATAAGTACAAATCTTCATGTGAAGGAGGTGGCTGTTGCTAAAAAAATTTGAGTTTATTAATCGTAATATTGCAATAATATAATGACTATGGAAAATTCAGCAGAAATCAAAAAAATGGTAAAAGAGAAGTACAGCAAAATTGCTCTACAAGACAGAGATTATAATTCTTCTACATGTTGCGGAGCTACCAGCAACTCAGAAGAAGTGTATAACATTATGCAAGATGATTACTCTGATCTACAAGGCTACAAGAAAGAAGGCGATTTAGGGCTAGGTTGTGGTTTGCCAACTCAATTTGCTAGAATCCAAAAAGGAGATACTGTTATCGATTTGGGTTCAGGTGCTGGCAACGATTGCTTTGTAGCCAGATACGAAGCAGGTGAAACTGGTAAAGTAATAGGTATAGACTTTACCGAAGCTATGATCGATAAAGCTCGTCTAAATGCAGAGAAGCTTGGCTATAACAATGTAGAATTCCGCTTTGGAGATATCGAGGAAATGCCTGTTAATAACGATGTGGCAGATGTTGTTGTGAGCAATTGCGTACTTAATCTAGTGCCAAATAAGAAAGAAGTGGTTGCTGAAATTTTTAGAGTTTTAAAACCGGGAGGTCACTTTAGCATATCAGATATTGTACTATCTGGAGATTTACCAGAAGCTTTAAGACAAGATGCTGAGATGTATGCAGGCTGTGTGTCTGGCGCCATTCAAAAAGAAACTTACCTTTCTTTTATTGAGCAAGCTGGCTTCGAAAATATTACTATTCAAAAAGAAAAAGTAATTCTAATTCCAGACGATATTCTTTCTAAATATTTAAATGAGAAGGGAGTTGCTGAGTTCAAAAATGGTGATTTTGGCATATTCAGCATTACAGTTTTTGCTTCTAAACCAGGTGGCGAAAAGTTAAAAATGATAGATAGTGAAAGTATACCAACAGAAAATAATTCTTGCTGTGAGCCAGGTTCTGGCTGTTGCTAATTTCATTTATCTAAATGAAATAACAAACTCAGCGAAGATACATTAAGTGCCAGACAATGTTTGGCACTTTTGCTTTTTAGAGAAAAGTCATGCTAAGAAACCTATGTATTAGATTTTGTAAAAATTATAGTGACTGAAATGGCTTATTAGTTTGAACTAGCAAATAAATTATTATGAATTTGTATTTTGGCTTTGTTTAGCTAATTTTCAATAACAAAATTTGTAGGGCATATTAACAATAAAATGTATCAAATTTAAATTCGAATCATGAAGAATATTCTTTCATTTTTAAGTGCACTACAAGAAAATAACAATAAAGAATGGATGGATGAAAACAGACCTGAGTATCAGGCTGCAAGAAAAATATTCATAAGCTTTGTTACAGAACTCATCCAAAAAACAGCTGCTTTCGATCCTACAATTACTGGTTTATTAGCTAAAGACTGTATTTTTAGAATTAATAGAGATATACGCTTTAGTAATGATAAAAGGCCTTATAAAACTAATATGGGTGCATTTATAGCTAGTGGAGGTAAAAAAACTAAAGGAGCTGGTTATTATGTTCATATCCAGCCAGGAAACTGTTTTATAGGTGGCGGTATTTATATGCCTGCTGCACCCGAACTAGCAAAAATCCGTCAAGAGATAGATTATAATGCGCCGAGTTTGATAGAAGTTTTATCAGAAGAAAAGTTTAAAAATACTTTTGATGAAATGGATGGCGATAGATTAAAAACAGCTCCTAAGGGTTATCCAAAAGATCATCCACATATAGAATTACTCAGGCTGAAAAGCTTTACTGTATTTACAAAAGTACCAGAATCTGAGGTAACAGAAGATGCTTTTTTAAATAATGTTGCAGCCAAATTCCAAGTAATGTATCCTTTTAATAACTTTTTGAATACGGCAGTAGCAGAAGTTGAAGAATAATTTAACAAGCTATTTATAACCAAAAGGATGTTTAAGTTGAAGAATTAATTCAATGTAACTCCTTATATTTTTTTATTTATATGAAATACACTGTAGCAGATGGTTTTCCATATTATATAGAATTAGTAGAAGACAAAGATTATAATGAGTTATTTCTCGCTGATGAAAGCTTGCAAATTTTCAAATCTTTAACCGAAGAAAAATCTACTTTTCGATATGCTCCCGGCAAGTGGAGTATTAAACAAATAATTGGTCACATAACAGATCATGAGCGAATTATGATGTATAGGATTCTTCGCTTTAGTAGAAATGATAAAACAGATTTACCCGGCTACGAGCAAGATTTTTATGTAGATAATAGCAGGTTTGATGAGCTCAGTTTAGATGATTTGTTGAATGATTTCGAAAACGTGAGAAATGCTTCAAAAAGCTTTATTAAAACATTATCAGCAGCACAGTTCGCTTTAGTAGGAAAAGCTTGGAAATACCAGCTTACGGTAGCCGAAATGTTAAAGGCCACAATTGGGCATGAGCAACATCATATTCTAGTACTTAAAGAAAAGTATTTGCTTTGATATACATCTGTTACTTACTAGGCTTTTGTTAGAATAAAAAATAAGCTACACTAAAAATTAGTGTAGCTTAATAACATATTAACCTCAAAATTAAATTATTCTATGACAAAAATTCCTCTTCTACATTTGTAATTCTTCTAGCAGTAGGATCCCATTCTATGCGTTTACCCAATTTATAAGAAAGGGTAGCCATGTGAGCAGAAATTGCTTCTTCGAATCCTTCTTCTATACCACAACTTACAGGAGTTCCATTTCTAATGGCACTTAACCATTCTCTAATGTGTAAGTGAGTAGAGTCTACTCTTTTACCATCTCTGTAAGTGTACAGCAAACCTTTATTTGCAAAGTATTTTGCAGTGGCAGATGTTACACCATCAACTCCCTTCACACTCGGATCATAAGAGTACAATGGCACATCTGTATCAATTCTTTTCTGATCTATCATGTCATGATAGCGGGTAGATCTTGGATCTGCAAGAATGCTCAATCTGTCACCGATAAGTTCCATACTAGCATCGTGACCCATAAGAGCAGTGTTTCTTCCGTACTGATTACCCAATGTTGCACTATACATAAAAGTCATCCCTTTTTCTTTGCCTTTTTCTTGGCTACCACCAGTTGAATATTCAGGATATTCCATAACAACTTGGAAAACATCAGGCACCTCTCTGCCATCGCGGTGTGTATAAATACCTCCAGATGCCATTACTGAATTAGGAATACCCATTTTAAGAATACAATTGATTCTGTCATAATCGTGCGTTAGCAAGTCGCCAGAAAGACCGGTTCCATAAGGCCACCATTTTCTCCAACGGAAGAAATGTTCTGCATTAAATGGAATTTCAGGTGCATTTCCTAAGAATTGTTGCCAGTCGATTGTTTGTGGACTAGCTTTTTCGTGAATATTATATTGCCAAGCGCCATTGTCGTCATTACGGTTAGTATTTGCCTGAATAAGTGAAACATGTCCTAAAACTTGTTTCTTCATAATATCCATGGCAGTAAGAAAACTTTGGGTTTGGCGGTGCTGGTGACCTACCTGAAATATAATGCCTGACTGTTTTACTGCATCATATAAATCGAAAGTCTCAGCAATTTTATGAGTCATACATTTCTCAACATACACGTGCTTGCCTGCATTTGCAGCTGCTATAGAAATAGGAGCATGCCAGTGGTCTGGTGTAGCAATTATTACAGCGTCTATGTTAGGGCTTTCTACCATCTCTTGGTAGGTGCGATATCTTTTTGGTGTGTTTTTGTCGGTTGTAACTGTATCTAATGCTTCTTCTGCACGTACATCAAACAAATCACAAACACCTGTAAACTGAATATTTAAATTCTCTTGTTCTAAAAAGTCTTTTAAACGAGTATCGTTAGAGTTTTCTAAAGCAGACTTTTTCATGCTTTCTTTCCATTCTTTGGTAGCAAAGCCCGCTGCTTTTACAAGTTGTTTTCCGCGGATACCAAAACCGATAATACCTAATCTAATCGGATCACCAGCCAATGAACGACCGGCAGGTGGACGAGCCGCTTCAATATCCAATTCTTTTAAAATATTTTCTCTTTGTTCTTCGTCGTAATTTACTTTTTTAATTGTACTGAATGCGAAAGCGCCAAGTACAGGTACAGCAGCAAGGCCTTTTAAAAGATCTCTTCTGCCGCTTTTTTTATTTTTATTAGTTGCCATGATTGATTCAGTTTAGTGGTTAAACATTTTGCATTTCTTTTTCTACACGTATTTCCTCTTCGTCTACTGGTGCTTTAAAAATTAGCCTATCAAGACCAATTATTCTGCTTGTTGGGAAAGCAAAAAGCACTGCCAATGCAAAAATTTCAATTAGGTTTTTGTTTACAATCAGGTAACTGCCTTCTGCTGGGAGTGCATATTTAAGGCCGATTAAAGGTGGGTGAGAGAGGTAGTATAATGAAAGAAGTACTATACCTCCAATTGCTGCAGCTCTGCTAAATAAGCCAGTGATTAATCCAAGTCCGATAGCGATTAATCCCCAGATATTCAGTGTATTAATAATGTCTAAAGTTGCAGGATTAGTTGCCATTGAGTGGAACATATCTGCAAATATCCATTTAGAATCCATTAGAAAGCCACCTGCAGACCAGCTAGGATTAAGTGCTTTAATTACTCCTTCATAAAGAAAGTGCCAACCTATCATCATTCTAAGTATTACAAGCACAGAAACCTGAAAGTTACCGTACCGCAATTGGGTGTCATTCATTGTTTGTGTTTTCATATTTCATAAATTTTATAGTGTGGAAAGGCTGCTAGTAATTATTAAAGGGCTTGAAATTCCCTTTAAAATTCAGGAAGAGATGGTTGAAAAAAGATGACCATTATCATGATGGTCTGTGATTGTTATCAAAAGATAGGAAAAAGCGAATCACAAATCAATTCTACCTTAAAAAAGGGGAGTATTTAATGTCTGAAAAAAGAAAAACCGGCAGTAACTTGTGCGTTATGCCGGTTTAAATATTTATAAATTGAATAAATTAGTCTACCAGAAACCTTTTTAAGAGTCCGTCATAAGCTTCAATGCGGCGATCTCTAAAAAATGGCCAGATTCTTCTCACATCTTCACTGCGTTTCATATCGATTTCTACCAATATGTTTACTTCTTCGTTGTGTGGAGCTTCTACAACAATCTCGCCTTGCGGGCCAGATACAAAACTATTTCCCCAAAACTGAATACCTTTTGTAACTCCAGAGAAATCTTCTTCGAAACCTGTTCTATTTACGCTAATTAGTGGCAAGCCATTCGCCACACTATGTCCTCTTTGTGAGATAGTCCAAGCATCTAACTGTCTTTTCTTCTCAGCATCGGTATCGGTACTTTCCCAACCAATAGCAGTAGGGTAGATTAATAAATCTGCACCCGCCAAAGCCATTAACCTCGCAGCTTCTGGATACCACTGATCCCAACAAACCAAAAGACCTAATTTTCCTACAGATGTTTCTATAGGTTTAAATCCCATATCACCGGGTGTAAAATAAAACTTCTCATAATATGCCGGATCATCTGGGATATGCATTTTTCTGTATTTGCCAGCAATGTTACCATCTTTTTCGAAAACTACTGCTGTATTGTGGTAAACTCCCGGAGCTCGCTTTTCGAATAATGAAGTAACCAAAACAACACCTGTTTCTTTGGCAATTTGCCCAAACACTTCGGTTGATGGCCCAGGGATTGACTCTGCCATATCGAAACGGTCTACGTCTTCTGCTTGGCAAAAATAAACTCCTGTATGTAATTCTTGTAAAACAACCAGTTCAGCACCTTTTGCTGCTAGTTCTTTAATTCCATTTATAGATTTTTGTATGTTTTCTTCTCTATTTTCATTGCAGCTTTGCTGTACCAAACCCGCTTTTAGAATTTTTGCTTTACCCATCACTTTTATTTTTGATTCTATATTATTGCAAACTTATTTATTATGCATAATTAATTAATATGAAAATTGGTTTACTTTCAGATACGCATAGCTTTATTAATGATGATATGCTATCGTATTTTGAAAATTGTGATGAAATTTGGCATGCTGGTGATATTGGCGATGTAGAAGTAGCCCGAAAAATAAAGGGTTTTAAGCCATTTAAAGCAGTTTATGGGAATATCGACGATAATAACATAAGATCGGAGTTTCCCGAAGAGTTGTTCTTTAATTGCGCAGGTGTAAAAGTATATATCATACACATTGGCGGTTACCCTCCAAAATATACAAGGAAGCTAAAAGATAGACTAGATGAGCTCAAGCCAGATTTATTTATATGTGGCCATTCTCATATACTAAAAGTAATTCCAGATAAGAAAAGGAACCTATTACACATGAACCCAGGAGCTGCAGGTAATCATGGTTTCCACAAAGAAAAAACAATGCTCAGATTCGAAATTTTGAATGAAAAAATTACAAATCTTGAGTTAATTGAGCTTGGAAAAAGAGGAATTCTATAAAAAAACATACCCGAATAGTTTTCTATTCGGGTATATTACACATTGTGTAAAAAAAATATTTTTACAAATTCATGTATTAATCAGCCGAAGCTGAACAGGAATTAGTCTTTTTTAAATGATTCTTTAATTGCCTGAACGTCAATGTTTTTCAATACAGGCTTAGTATTAAGAAGCTTTATTTTAATATTTTTATTTTTAGCTCTTAATCTATTTTTAAGTGTTTTTCTTTTAAGAGTTATCGATGCCATTTCCTTTCAATTTTTTTGAGTTTGCAAATTTAAAATATTTGATTGATTATCGGAAAAAAAATCGTGAAATTATGCATTTCTTAAAATGATAATATATGAAGATAATTCCCTATATTTAAGCTTGATGACAATTTTGCTCCCATTATAGAGATAAATCATCTATTTTTTTATAACAAACATACTAAGATTTATTTTTGATGAGTATTCTAAAGTATCATAAGATTGATAGCCAACGATTCGGATTGGTTATCTATAGAGCTAGGTTAGAAGAGATTGATGCTACTTCACTGTTAAATCAGATATTGGAGAACAACGTTGATACTGCCATTATCAGGATTCCGACAGTTAACCTTTCTCAGTTGAACAGGTTAGAGAAAACTGCAATGCCTTTTATAGTTGCTGATACGCTAGCTTATTATACAAAGGACCTAACCAACAAGAAACCCCGAGAACTTCAGCACAAAGAGTTAACATTAAAGCGAGCAGGACAAGCAGATCACGAGGCATTAAATGCTATTGTAAAAGAAACCTTTGGAAGTTATGTGAACCACTACCGCATTAATCCATTTTTTGATAACCAAAGTGTAACAGAGGGTTATCAAGATTGGGTAAGGAGTTATGCAGAAGACAATGATGAAAGAATATGCTGGCTAGTAAAGCGTGGAGAAGAAGTGATCGGCTTTGCTACTTTTAATTTCCAGTCTGAAGGAAAGTGTAAGGGTATTCTTTATGGTGTATTACCAAGTGAAAGAGGAAAAGGTGTATTTAGAGATATTATGCGCTATGCAGAAAACTATGCAATGGAAAGGGAAGGGGTTACATCGATGCAAACAACTACACAGATAGAAAACATTGCAGTGCAAAAACTTTGGACCTCAGAAGATTATACATTAAGTAATACTTCTAACACTATCCACATCGATGCACTTTTAACTAAATCTGTATTTGATAACTTTACTGTACCGGTTACCATTCACGGTCACGATTCTGATACACCTAAAGTTTCTAATAGACATGTGTTAAAGCAGATTAACTGGCAGTTCGACTTTAAACAAAATATTATAACCAGAAACCACAGGTTTGTAAATATAGAGTACATGCATGTGGATGTGGAATATCAGTTACATTTCTCTTTCCCTACAGGTAGTAAAGGATTATTGAGAGTTACAGATAAAGAAGGCAAAACATATATGCTTGTTTATTTTGATCTGCGCCATTTTGTAGCGTAAATTAAGTGCAAATGAAGCATGTAAAAAGCCAATGATATTTTTAGTCATTGGCTTTTTTATTTAAATTAACCTCTAAATACTGGGCTTAGACTAGCTCTTGAATTACTTTAGATTCGTAAATTAAAACGTCTTCGATATTAGACTTTCCTTTTTGAGCCATGGCTTTGGCAACCTGTGAGCCTTCAATACCTTTGTATTTTTTGGGAATTAGAAAATCTAAATGTTTATAGACAAACTTGCCTACATCTTCACCAGTTCTCTGCTCTTCTCTGTCTCCAATTAATAAAGAAGGTCTAAAAATGTGTATACTCTTAAAAGGTATGGCCTTAATAGTGTTTTCAATTTCTCCTTTTACTCGATTGTAGTAAAACATCGAGTTGGCATCTGCACCAATAGCTGTAACTAATAAAAATTTCTCTACACCTAAAGCATGAGCCAGTTTGGCAAACTTTTCAACATATTCATAATCAACTTTATAAAAAGCTTCTTTAGAGCCTGCTTTCTTCATAGTTGTGCCTAAACAGCAAAAGGCAACATCTATTTCAGTTTCAATAGTAGTGTTAGACAAGGTGTCAAAATTTACAACCTGTTCGGTAACACCACTTACCTGATTGCTTTTTCTTCTTACAAGAGAAATTACTTTATCGTAATAATTATCTGAGGCCAGAATGCGGCATAATTCTTTACCAATTAAGCCAGTACCGCCAGCAACTAATGCATTTAATTTCTTTTCCATAGATCAAACTTATTCAGTTTTAATCGATTGGGCTACTACATTGTTTGTCCGAAAAGGAAATTGACTGAAAATTTCGTTAATTGTACTTTCAATTATTTGCTTAGTGTTTTTAGGTGCATCTATTATTACTCCTTCGGTACTACCTACCCACAAAGTTGCAGTTCCATCTGCATTTTCGATGTGGATGGTTAAAGTAGCTTTTTTAAACTGTTCTGCTTTTACCCTGTATTCTTCATCAAAATTATCTATAGTAGGCAATGGAGAGGTAATTACAGCTCTTTTGCTATCTACATTTATAAAATATTCTATTTGAATATCTCCGTTAGTCGAAATTTTATGCAACCCTCTGGCTGTTAGTTCTTGCTCAATAGCTTCTTTTACAAGCTGGCTATTGAAATCATTTGCGAATGTTACCTTATTGGCAATATTGTTTTCCTGCGTTGGAGACCAACTAAAAGTAGTAATTTGGCTAAAGTCATTATCATGATTGTAATGAGATTTTACCAATACTTTTTGGCTGCAAGCGCTAAACAATGCAATCAATAATAAGCATAGATAAGAAATTAGCTTTTTCATGACTTTTATCTTTGAGGCTACTATAATTTACGAAATTTTTGCCAGTTTTTCCGAAAAAAATGTCAGTAAAAAGTATGATTTATAGCATAATACGGCCTTGACTTTCTTTGTTGCAGGAAAACTTTCATATTTGCATGAACTCAATTTTTCAACATAAGAAAACAAAATGAATTTTAATCGAATTTTTATAGCAGCTCTTTTGATTTCAGGTATTACTGTAAGTTGTAACAACATGGGTGGTGCCGGAGGAAACGTGAGCATTAGCTCATCAATGGATTCTGTAAGTTATAGTGCTGGTGTAAGTATTGGCAATAATCTAAAACCCCAAACTGAAAAAGATAGCTTAAATATAGATGCATTATTAGCTGGATTGTCAGATGTTTTAAAAGGAAGTTCTGATTTAAAATTAACTGAAGAGCAGTGTAATCAGATTCTTCAAACTTATTCTATGAAAAAACAGCAAGAAATGGTTGCAGAAACACAAAAAGAAGCAACTACAAACCTTGAAAAAGGACAAGCATTTTTAGCTGAAAACGGTAAGAAAGATGGTGTAACTACTACAGATAGTGGTTTACAATACGAAGTAATTACAGAAGGTTCTGGCCCATCACCAGTAGCAACTGATATGGTAACAGTTCACTACCACGGTACTACTATCGACGGAACTGTATTCGACTCTTCAGTAGAAAAAGGAACACCTGCAACTTTCCCTCTAAATGGTGTGATCAAAGGATGGACAGAAGGTTTACAGTTAATGAAAACTGGTGCTAAATATAAATTCTATATTCCAGCAAACCTTGCTTATGGTTCTCAAAGAAGAAGCGAAGAAATTGGACCAAACGAAACATTAATTTTCGAAGTAGAATTACTTTCTGTTGGTGATGATAAATAATTTCAATTTAATTTAAAGTACTTAAATCCCGGTAATCCACCGGGATTTTTTTTTCGTGTAAACAGATTAGTACATCCTAATATAAAAGCTTAATTTTAGCGAATAAAACTAGCTGACATTTGCAGGAAACTTATCTGTCTTATGAATTTTTTAAAGTCCACTATCTCTTATCTATTAATTGTCTCTATATTATTCTCTGTTAACGCTTGCTATGTTTCTCAGACAAAGTCTAGCCCGAAAATAGTTGAAGGCTCTGGCCAACTTGTAAACAAGCATTACAATGTTGAAGTAAGTAGATCGCCATCGCGAGAGTCTGGTGAGTATAGTGCAAGAGCCTACTACCAACCAGAATACAAATACGATACACGTGTAGAAATAAGCAAAAAATATAAACACCCAAATATGGGAGCTATATTTTCCAGAATAATGCTGCCTATTGGAGTGGGTTATTACGCTTATACCGAAGCGCCCGATGGAAAAGTTTTTAGCAAAGAAACCCCTAACTGGATATGGATTACCATGGGTTTATGCACTGTTTGGATGTTTAGTTCTTTTGGTACCGGACAGCTAAACAAAATTAAATACAAACAACAGTATGAGCCCGGACCAGTAAAATATCAGAAAGAAGATGAAATTCCGCTTACAAATACTTCTGTTGATGTAATTGCTAACGATATTTCCATTCAATATCCGACTAATTCTTATGGAGAGCTAAGAGTAGATATTGGCGATTATAAATTACCTGCCTATCAATATCATCGCGATGTAAATTTCAATTTTTCCAACAATGGCAATCCTTTAGGTGAAATCAACCTAAATACAGAGTCGTTCATGAATACTTACACACGAATAAATGTGCCCTTTGCCGATATCAAAAGCAAAGATTTGAGTGCATCAAATACTGTAGGTAAAGCTTTGTTTGGAATGGAGAGCGAAATGCTTAATACAAATAGTGACGATTCTTGGAGTTATGTTTCTTTTGGTAAAAAACAAGGTTGGGTAGAAAACCTCAATCTGGAAAACTTTTATGCGATCGACTATAAGTTACAGACACCAGATGTAAACAAGAGTGTTTCTATGTATGTAGAAAAAATGCTGGAACCTTGGCAAGAGAAGGGACGCTACGAGAAACTTACAGATTATCAAACTCGTGTAAATGAAGTTTCTCGCAGAAAGAAAATTGAAGAATTTACAGCAGAAGGGATGAACCTGATTGCCACCACGTTTGTGGATATTGATAAAAGTTATGCAAAACTCGATTACGACACAGAAAGTGAAGTTTTTAGGATTCAATTTCCAGAATTGAATCCTATTTATGTTCCTGTGCCTATTAGAGAAGCTTCTCACTTTGAAACCAATTTCCAAGGTTCTACACTGAGTGATATAAAATATGCTTTTGATGGTTCTTCTTTCGCTATCAGTTATTTAGAAATTAGCAATTCTGAATATCCTCGCGAGTATGTTTACGATAGCAATAATCCTATTAATTTTAAAGCTTCCCGCATTGTTTACAACTTTAAACCTGTAGAGCTCAACTTACAAAAATTCGATTTTAATGAGTCTACTACAGAAACTTATGATGTAGTAGAAGTTGGCGTTTCTGATGTGGATACAGACATTCCTAAAACTGATCAAGTAAACAAGCATGCAATTGCAGTTGTAATTGGCAATAAAGATTACGCGAACCAAGATGTGCCTTCAGTCGATTATGCACTCAACGATGCACAAGCCATGAAGAAGTATCTTGTAAATGCATTTGGTTTTAAAGAAGAAAATATCTTGTATTTCGAGAATGCAACACAGGGTAATTTTAATAGTGTGTTTGGTTCAGAAAGTAATTACAAAGGCAGGTTATACGATTTGGTAATTCCAGATGAGTCTGATGTGTTTGTATTTTACTCTGGACATGGTGCGCCAGACTTAGATAGTAAAACAGGTTATTTCGTGCCAGTAGATTGTGATCCGGCTGCGGTTGCGTTAAATGGTTATTCTACTGAAGTGTTTTACAGAAATCTTTCTCAAATTCCTTATAAAAGCTTAACCGTTGTGTTAGATGCTTGTTTTAGTGGCGCATCTGAAAAAGGTATGTTGATTAGAAATGCTTCACCGATTTTTATTAATGCAGAAAATAAGGTGTTAAATGATGAAAAAAGTGTGGTAATTACTTCGTCAGAAGGAGATCAGATTTCTTCTTGGTATCCAGAAAAATATCACTCTTTAATGACTTACTACTTTTTAAAAGCTTTACAAGGGCAGGCAGACGAGAATAAAGATGGAGATATCTCTGTAATAGAAATAGGAGCATACTTAAAAGGAAATATCAGCCCGATGAGTCGTAGGTTACATAGAAGAGATCAAAACCCTCAAATAAATGGAATTGCCGATAAAGTGATTTTGAATCTTGAGAAAGATAAATAGAAAAGAGTTGTGAAAGCTGTTATGAAACTTATCATAACAGCTTTTTTTATTATTTCTTAAGCATGCCTTCTTCTTTCATCAGTCTCAATAAAACTCCATTAGACCAACCAAAACCATCTTGCAATGGATATTCTCCGCCACCAGCTTCATCTTCCGTACCAGAAACAATGTATTTCTCCACCATTTTGCCTGTTTTTTTATAAACCTTTTTGTTTAAGCTAATCCATCTTTGAGCAGCTTCTGAGGCCAAATCATCGTAACCATATTTTTTCAAGCCGGCATAAGCAATCCATTGCAATGGAGCCCAACCGTTTGGTGCATCCCATTGCTGACCACTTTCTGTAGTAGTGGTTAAAAAGCCTCCATCTTTTAAGAGTTTGGTTTCCAGAATTTCAGCAATTCTATCTGCTTCATCTTGTGCAGTTATGCCGAAAAACAAAGGATATGCACCAGCCATCGAGATAATTCCGGTAGATTTCTTTTCCATGAAATTATAGTCTATGTAATACCTTTTTCTAATATCGAAGCAGTATTTCATAAGAGAGGTTTTTCTTAATCTGGCTTTTTGTAAATATTGAATAGTCTTATTTTCGTCGCCTGCTACTATAGCAGCTCTGGCAATGGTATGTTCCAGATTATACAATAAGCAGTTTAGGTCAATGGGAATAATCTTTGTTGTTTGTATGCTAGATAAATCGGTGCCACTGGCGAGCCATCTGGTACTAAAATCCCAACCAGATTCGCAAGCAGCTCTCAAGTCTCTATAAAGTTGCTCTGCTTCTCTGCCAGAAGCTTGGGCAAGTTTGTAATCTTCTTTGTACGATTCTGGGCGAGGTTCAGCGTAATCATCCCAATAGCGGTTTAATACTGAGCCATCGGGCATGCGAACAACTCTTCTGTGAGCTACATTACTTTCAGAAAGGTCTGAGCTTCCTTCCATCCAAAAAGCATATTCCTTTTCTAAGAAAGGCAAGTATTTTTTGAGTACTTCATCGCCTTTGTCTTTGGCAAGTAAGCCAACCATTAAAGCATAAAATGGAGGTTGTGAACGGCCTTTGTAATAAGTTCTGTTTCCGTTGGGAATAAATCCTTGTGTTTCTATGAGATGAGAAAAGTTATCTACCATGTTTTGAATCATAGCTGTTTTGCCAGAAACCTGTAAACCCAACATTGTGAAATAACTATCCCAATAATATACCTCACCAAACCTACCACCCGGAACAATATAAGATTTTGGTAAGGGAATAAGTGAACCACCAGCTTCGTCGGGTTTTCTGGTAAGCACTGGCCACAAAGTATTAATATGTGCTTCTATACTTAAAGACGTGTCACTTTTATAACCGCTAGAAGGTTGCGGAGGAAGACTAAAATACTTCGATACAAATGTTTTGAGTACAAAGTTTTTCTTGTCTTTCTGCTTTTCGTATTGCTCCATAATTTCCTTTGCTGGTACTCTTGGTATACAATCGACAAAGGTTTTAGAATCTGGGAAAATGGCTTCGAGTTGGATTTGTTTAAACAGCTCACCATATGCTTTTTCTGGTGCTACCGGAGCAGTGGTAGCAGGTGGAACTTCTAGCGAAACTGATTGGGCAAATACTTGAGATACCGCCCAGAAACTTAAAAATATAAATGAATAAAATGTGCGTTTGTAATTGATGTGTTTACTTTCCATCTTCAAATAAATAGGTTGTTAGACAATGTGTAGACCACCTAAACCCTACAGGTTTTATGGTTGCTTATCGAGATTTAATGGGCTAATTTATATGGAATTCTATTAACTCCTGCCAAAGTAAAAAAACTATTTGTGTCTCTAAAATTCCATTAGGAGATAAATCAATTTCAAAGACTAATGTTTTGCCGAGCTTAAGGTTTATATCAAATACTTAGTTTTTTCCCTCTATGAATTCATAGATTTTTTTTCTCTAGGTTTTTCAGGTACAACTATATAAAAGGGTTCATGTAGTTTTGATGCAAGAAGTCAACTTGAAAATACAGCGATTTAGGGGTTGAGTTTTCTTGCTAAAAATCAAGAAGCTTTAGCCTAATTTAAAGTGTTGTTCACCTCTTAATCCAATCATTAATATACTCAAAAGCAACTGTGAAAGCATTGCGCTGAAAATCCATACAAGCATAGAATACTAAACCTGAGGGTACATACTCTTAACATCTATCATTTCAAATTAGTAAAGCACAATTAAAATGAAAAATCAATTATTATTATCAATCATGGCCTTATTTGTATGTGTAAATCTTGGCTATGCTCAAACCACTTCTACCAATTTTGCCAACCAAGGTAGAGACTGGTTTATAAGTAAAAACACTGGTTCGGGTCAAATGGGTACAAAAGAGCAGCCAGCAAAAGATATGGGTAACATTATCCATCACTTAAAGCCAAACGACCGAATCCACATAGCAGAAGGAGTTTATTTGAGTAAAGGTTCTAGAGGAGCAGATGAGATAAACGTGCCTGTTAAAATTTACGGTGGTTACAACACCAGCTTTACAGAAAGAGACCCTTGGGATAAGCATAAAACGATTCTTACAGGTACAAACGAGTACATGAAGTCTACAAATCCTCGTCTTTATATTCGTACAGATCAGCAGCGTGAAAGTAATGGACAAAAGTCGACAGGTTCAGAAATTGTGATTGATGGTGTGATTATAGACAATGGACCAAGAAACAGATACCACGAAAATAAAGGCTTAGCAATCCGCAGGAAAGGTAGCCCAACTGAACAGAAAAACCCATCTCCAGAATCAGGCGGAATTGTAATTGTGGGTAGCAAATACACAAATATTACAGTACAAAACTGTGTGGTAATGAATACTGCACCAACTCAAGGAGCTATCTCTTTACAAGTTTTTGAAGGTGGAAAAGGACTTATTCAAAACAACTTTAGCATCAATAACACGGGTTATGGTATTTATGCTAAAACTGGTTACATGGGAACCGACCCAAGCAAACTGCCTAGCTTCCAGATTAAAAACAATACTGTGCTCTTTACTTGGAAACACGATGCCATTGCTTCTTATGGTGGAGATGCTATGGCGTTTGATCAAAACTTAGTGGCTACAGTTCAAAACAATGCTTTGGCTTATGGCCATATGGGCGGTATTTACAGCAAAGGCGCTAAACTTACTTTGATAAACAACTTATTCGCTGGAAACAGCAAGTACGATTACAAAGAAGTAAATGATAAAATGGCAGTAGCTGATATGGTAGACGAAGCAATGCATTTAGACCCAAGCAGCACTGGTAACAAAGGCATGCTAATTAAAATACCTGTGGCAAAAAGATGGGCAGAAATTTATGCAGATCGCAAAGAGATAAGCAGAGCAGATGTTGATGCAGCAGTAACAGTTCCAAATACAGGAGCGAATCAGTTAAGAAGTATTTTCGGATTAAATGTACAAGGGACGGGAGTTGCAATGGATGCAGAGATTTTTCTTCCACTTATTACTGTAGAAGAGGCTTTACCTGCAGGTCTATATCCATGGGAAGGCATGGGTTGTAACATCCCGAAACAAGCAGCAAAATGATGATAGGATGTTAAGCATATTCTAATTGAAAAGAACCGCCTGTTTAGGCGGTTTTTTTTGTTTTAGAGTTAACTACTTTATCAAATATAACTAGTATTTAAAACAGCCTAAAAACAATGCGCATCCGGTATGTTTTGACCGAAACAACTCTGCCTAAGGTTTTGAGTTTTTTAATCTAGTATTGCCTAAGTATTTCTCCTATTTATAATATCTATTACCTTAATAATTTGGTGCAAATGTGTTACTGAGGAGAATGAGGATTGTTTTTTGTGTTTGTTTGACGGGAAATAGCAAAGAATAATTTCTGCAAAAAACTAAGTATTTAACTTACCAGAAATCATAGATTTTATTTCAATAGGTGATTTAAGTGATATCTATATAATGAATAAAAATTAGCTTAGCCATATAAGATTTTAACATTCACTTTGAACAAATCGGCAATGAAAAAAAAAGCATTATTCTCAATTCTAACACTTGGATTTTTAATTACAGTTGGAGTTTTATCTGGCTTTAAAGATGTTTCTGAACCACTTAAAACAGTAAAACTCAGAAAAGTATCGAAACTAAAGTTAGGAGCAAAAGGAGGTAGAGTATTAAAAAAATACTTCCCAAATCTTAAAATGGAAGGAGACATGGCCTTACCACCAAATGGCTATACATTTTACTTTAGTAAGGTTAATGAGAGAAATGGTTTAATCTTTATTGCAGATAAAGTAGTAGCTGCTGAGGTAGGTGATTCAATGGAAGTTTATGAACCTCAATGGGCTAAAATTGGTGTTGCAGGTAATTTGTGGATGGTGTGTTCTTGTGGAAGTAATGTAATGGCTTCTTCAGGAGATGGTTGCCAGTGGAATGATACTAATAAATCTTGCGATGGTAACTGTTCTCAAGGTAATCTAGGTAAAAAATGTGGTGTAACCACTATCGATATGGAAACTGGTACCATTCATTATACAATGACTGAGTAACGTCTTAATTGATGCCTCTTAAAGAGGCATCTAACACTGATCTTCACATATCTACAAGTCAAGTAACTCTCTAATAATTAATACAATAAAAGAATTTGTTTTAATCCGCTTAATTATTCAAAATAACAAATCATCATGAAAAGAATACTACTTTTAATTGCAATGGTAGGAGCTTTGTTCTCTTGCGTTTCAGAAAACGAACAAAAAGGCTTAGACAAAATTGCAAATCATTATAATGTAAAAACTTCTTACACTAAAGGTTTTAAAACCAATGCTGGTGAGAAAAATACTATTTTCACTATTAAAGTGGGAGATAGCGAAATGATAGATACTATGCAACATGCTTTGGTGTCATCAAACATTGCATTAATGCTTTACGAAAGTTTTACGCCAGAGGAGAGGTCAGAATATAGTTATTTGGAAGTGAAATTTGATAAAGATAGTGCAAAAGAAGATGGCTCTTTTTATGAACCTGCTCTACTTGCAGATGGCTTAGACCAAGCGGTAATTTTCTCTAATTTTTCAGATAATCTTTTAACTAAAAATTACGAAGCCATTGTAAATAATTTAAAGCCCGAATATAAGTCACCACAACTGGCTAACAACTTATCTAATTTTATGGCCAATTTAAGTAATCAACATGGTGAAGTAATTGACTACAAGAGAGTTGGATTTGGTATTTCTAATGGTGGTAGTCTATTTCATTATTCAGGTCACCTCAAGTTTCGTGATGGTTTTGTTAAGTCTTATTTCTTAACAGCTTCTAAGCAACCAAGCGAAGATTACATAATGGGTTATAATTTAGAATAGAACATCCATAATAGGACAACAAAGATTAAGCAGTGTCATAATAAGCTGGTCTAAGTATATTTCTTTAATAGAATTATTTGTACAAAACTTAGCGTAGTTATAATTATGATACTGTTTTATTGATTTTTAACCTCAAAAAAGCCTTCATAACTAAGCCCATATTTATGGTTAAAATCAAATAATTATGAATTATTGGGCTATATCTCTATTAGATTTCCTCTTCTTCCCCCACGAAGGCAAAAAATTCGATTAAAATGTTAATTTAGCACATGTACAAATAATTCTACATGTGAATAGACCTAATACTATTGTATTAGTAGTAGTTTTTTGCGCTTTGTTCTTTGGTAATTATAAAAGAATACAGGCCCAGGATAACATCGATAGCCTTAAAAATGTAATTGCCAATCATCCAGATGATACAAGTAAGATCGGGCTGTACCATGACTTAATAAAATTACTACTAAAAGCTAACAAGCAATCAGACATGCTGAAGATGGCTGAGGAGGGTTTGGCATTGTCCCAAAAATTAGAATATCCTCATGGCATCATCAAAATGACCTTGTCCAACGCCTTAGCATTGGATATTTCAGGTAACCCCGACAAGGCAATTGCACTCTATAATAAAGGATTAAAACTTGCCAAAAAAGAAAATGATAAAGCACTTGAGGCAAGGTTCTATCTAGATATGGGTGTAAGCTACTATTTTGCAGGTGATTTAGATTTGTCGCTTAAACACTACCTCCTCGCATATGACCTCAGCGAACACCTCGGGAAAAGTTACCTTTCAAGACTCCTTAATAATATAGGAGTTGTTTACAGAATACAAGAGAAGTATGATCGAGCAGTAGAGATATACGCTAAATCTTATGAACTAAAACAAGGGCTCAAAGACAGTCTCGGAATGGCTACTAGTCTGATGAATATTGGTTTGGTTTACTATAGGATGGAAGAAAAGCAAGATAAGGCGATCGACTATATCGAGCAAAGTAAGCAACTGTATAGAGAATTGAATCGACCAGACGAAGTAGCAAGTTGTAACACCTCCTTGGCGGTTGTTTATCTAGATCAAGATAATATTCCCAAAGCAAAAGAAGAGCTTAAAAAGGCATGGGCTTTTTATGAAGAAAATGTGAGTGAAGAGTATTCTGCAGCCACTTTAAGCCAGTTAGCTGATATTGCCACAAAAGAAAATGACTATGTCTTAGCGGAAGACTATCTCGTAAAAGCTTTAGAGTTAGTTACAAGGTTTGGGCAAAAAAAGAATCAGAAAGAAATTTTATATGCTTTAGGTGATATTAAAAATCACCTAGGTAAAGAAGAGGAGGCTTACAGTTTTTTAAAAAGAGCATATGCCTTAAATGATACATTAAATGAATCTGCCCGCCTCGAAGCGATGGAAGAAATGCAGGCTAAGTTTGATGTTAAAGAAAAGGAAAATGAATTAGAAATTAGTGAACTTAAATTGAGTGAGCGAACACTCGAAAGAGACATATTTTTATTAGGAGCAGCAGCCTTCGCAATTTTTGCGTTCACCATGTTCTTTTTTCTTAGAAATAGGATTCGATCTAATAAAAAGATAGCATTACAGACAGAAAAGATACAATCGCAAACCATAATAGAATTGCAACAACAAAACAAGCTTTTAGCACTCAATAGCATGATTGAAGGGCAAGAAGCAGAACGTTTGCGAATAGCCAAAGATCTACACGACAGTTTAGGAGGTTTGCTAAGCACAGTAAAGGCACATTTTACAAGTATTCGGGATGAGGTAAAAGAGCTTGAAACACTCACCATTACAGAGAAAACCAACGATTTAATAGATGTAGCCTGTGTGGAAGTAAGGCGTATTTCTCATAATATGATTCCCCATGCGCTTTCAATTTCTGGTCTTCCAAGTGCATTGGAAGATATTGCAGAAAGTCTTGTAACAGAAGGCTATAAGGTTGATCTGGATATTTTAGATTTTCCAGATAACATCAATGTGACCAAGCAAGCCATGATTTACCGCTTGGTACAAGAAGCTATTTCTAACATAAGAAAGTATGCACTGGCAAAAACAATCTTTATCCAACTGTTTAACACAGGCAAAGGTTTAGGGCTAATTATTGAAGACGATGGTATCGGCTTCGATTACGAAAAGGCCATTGCATCAGGAGGATTAGGTTTACAAAGTATTAATAGTCGAGTGGAGTTTTTAGATGGAGAAATAGACTGGGATACAAGCCCAGAAAGAGGAACAACTATCACCATTACCATTGCAAATTTATGATTAAAGTATTTATTGTCGACGACCATCAAATGGTTATAGAAGGGTTAAAACTGTTATTACAAGACGAAGCGCAAATTACTGTAGTTGGCAATGCAATGTGTGCAGAAGATGGAGAAGAAGGTATTGCACAATCGAACCCAGATGTGGTGATTTTAGATATTAATATGCCGGGTATAAATGGCATAGATGCCTGTAAAAAGTTTATTAAAAAATGGCCTGAGCTAAAAATACTTGCTTTAACCATGCATAAAGAAAGTAGCTTGATTAAGATGATGTTAGGGAATGGTGCTAAAGGATATATTTTAAAAAATGCTGGTAAAGATGAATTAACCCAAGCCATCCATACAGTAAGTAGTGGCAAAATGTATTTGGATGATCTAACCAACGAGATTGTAATTAAAGCAATGGCAGATGGTAATAAGGTAAAAAAGTCTAATGGTTTATTTCCTAAACTTTCGCGTAGAGAAAAAGAAGTGCTAAAGCTTATTTTAGATGAATGTACCACTCAGGAAATTGCAGATAAGCTCTTTATTAGCTTTGGAACTGTAGAAACCCATCGAAGAAATATGCTTATAAAAACTGGTACGCGTAACACAGCGGGTTTAGTAAAAATCGCCATGGAGTTTGAATTGTATAAGTAGTTTTAATTCCTCATTACCTCTTTAGTAAAGGCTTAAGCACCATCCAAATAAATTATTTACTGCTTATGTTTTTATGGTTGCTTATTGTGGGTTAAGTGGATAATTTATATTGAATTATAATTACTCCTCCCATGATAAAAAACTATTTACTAATCTCTCTTAGGAATCTGTTAAGGCATAAATCATTTTCAACAATTAATGTGTTGGGCTTAGCCACTGGTTTGGCTTGTTGTCTGTTAATTTTACAATATGTGCATTATGAGTTGTCTTATGATAAATACAACGATAAAGTTGATCGCATTTACCGCGTGCGATACGACAACTGGCAAAATGGCAGAAAAACCTTTGAATGTGCTGCTGCTGTGCCAGCAGCCGGACCAGCATTAAAAAATAACTTCCCAGAAGTTCAAGCGTTTGCGCGTCTGTTTCCGGTGAGTGGGGTAATGCAAAGAAAAACACCAAAAGGAGATTTAATTTCTTTTAGAGAAGAGAAGCTACAAATCGCCGATCCATCAGTATTTAAAATTTTTACTTTACCACTTGTAAGAGGCGATGAAGATAAAGTGTTAGAAGGAGCAAACCAAGTTGTAATTAGTGAATCTGCTGCCAAAAAATATTTCAAAGATACAGACCCCATTGGTGAAACTATTACTTTTTGGGGCACTTGGGATTTAGAAGTAACCGGAGTAATGAAAGATGTGCCAGATAACTCTCACATCAAATTCGATTTTTTAATCTCATTTTCTACAATTCTAAAACAATGGGGAGAAGATTTAGAAACCTCGTGGGGTTGGTATGATTACAATACTTATGTACTGCTAGACGATCAATCTAAACTAAATGCTGTACAAGAAAAATGGGACGATTGGTTAGCTAACGAAAGGAAAGCAGAATGGGAAAAATACAATAGCAAGCAAGCTTTTATTCTCGAGCCAATTGCAGATATACATCTATATTCTAATCTGTTGCAAGAGTCTGAACCAGACGAACAGGGCGACGGAGACATGGTTTATTTCCTTTCGTTGATAGCAGTATTTATTCTCATAATTGCGTGGGTAAATTATATCAACTTATCTACAGCTAGAGCTGTAGACAGAGCCAACGAGGTAGGGGTTAGAAAAGCACTAGGGGCGAGGCGACCTCAACTAATGAAACAGTTTATGTTGGAGTCTTTTATACTCAATGGCTTTGCATCCTTTATAGCACTTTTATTAGTCTTTATAAGTCTTCCATATTTTAGTGATCTCACAGGCAGACCATTAGCATTATCGCTTACAGATCAAATGTGGTTTTGGCTAACACTACTCGGATTAATGGTTACAGGAAGTTTGCTTTCTGGTATTTATCCTTCTTTGGTGCTTTCATCATTTCAACCTGTTACAGTGCTTAAAGGTAAGTTGAGAAATACAACCAGAGGTATACTGTTAAGAAAAGGTTTAGTTGTTTTTCAGTTTGTGGCTTCTGTTTTACTAATCGCTGGCACTATGGTGGTGTACCAACAGATTAACCATATGCTCAATCAAGATTTAGGGTTTAATATGGAGCAAACACTTGTACTAAGAGGACCTGGTGTTTACGAAGATTCTCTGTATTCTAATAACTTCGAAAGTTTTAAAAATGAACTGCTCAGCGAAGCTTCCATTAGCCAAGTAACATCTTCGTCTAATGTGCCGGGAGATGAAATTTTCTGGACGAGAGGTATTAAGCGCTTGCATGGTGGCCCTGAGTCTTATACAACTTCTTATGTTGTAGGAATGGATTACGACTATGTAGATGCCTATGAAATTAAAGTGCTTGCAGGGAGAAACTTTTCTAGAGATTTTACTAGCGACAGAGAAGCTGCTGTAATTATAAATAAGTCGGCAAGTAAAGTATTGGAGTTTGAATCGCCAGAAGCAGCAATTAACGAAGAAGTAGTTTTTGCCGGTGATACCATGAAAGTCGTTGGTGTGTTAGACGATTACCATCAAATGTCATTAAAAAATATACAACAGCCTATGGTGTTTAGGTTGACACCTACCAACGATTCTTATTACTCCATAAAAGTACAAACGGCTGGTATTTCTTCTACACTAGGTAGAATACAGGAAAGATGGAATCAGGTATTTCCGGGTAATCCATACGAATACTTTTTTCTAGATGAGTTTTTTAACAGGCAATATCAATCAGAACAAAGGTTTGGAAGGGTATTTACAATTTTTTCTGGATTAGCAATCTTTATAGCAGGACTAGGTTTGTTTGGGCTTTCATCTTTTACAGCCAGACAGCGCACTAAAGAAATAGGTGTAAGAAAGGTTTTGGGGTCTTCTGTAAAAGGGATTTTTGTGTTGTTATCTGGTAGTTTTATGAAACTAGTTTTAGTAGCTAACCTCATTGCATGGCCACTTTGTTGGTTGGTAATGGAGCAATGGCTTACATTATTTCCAAATAGAATTTCAATATCGTGGTGGGTGTTTCCATTAGCAGGTATTTTAGTATTGTTAATATCAATCATCACAGTGAGTTATCAGACTATAAGAGCAGCAACAGCCAACCCGGTAGATGCGCTTAAATATGAGTGATAATGAAATATTAACCAATGTTTTAAGGGGCGCAAGCCCTTTTTTTATTGATTTTGTGTTTAATTTTGCAGCAAACCACAATGCCACGTTTTAGTTTTTTCAAATTAAAATTGATAAAAGATAAATTCTGAAATCTTATCTAAAAACCAACAATATTATTAAAGCGTGGTTTACTTTGCATATGAATTACGCCAGATTGCTTATCGCTATATTGCTATTATATTCCTGTAATGAGAAACAGGAAGAATTAATTATAGATGCTCAATTAGGAGATGTCTTTTATGATGAGTTTAAGAATGAAGTTTTGATTGAAGGAGATATTTCTGCAGCAACTCTTTATAGTATAGAAGGCTCCAAAGTGAAAGTACAAGATATAGATATCGAAAAGTTTGGCCATGCTATTTTCGAAAGTTCTACAGAAGAAGAACTTCCTACTTCGCTAGAAAATACGCTAGCCACTACAGAATATACAACAACCAGTGATAAAACTTTTATAAGCACTTTCGAAAGTCTCAGTAGTAATACAACCTATTATGTAAGAACATATATTGAGACAATAGATGGAGGCTTTAACTTTAGTAATGAAGCTTCTTTTACCCCAAGTAATGAAACCAAAGTAAACTATTGGGACAGTCAAAGTATATCTTTTGAAGGACAAGCAAGGGTAAATGTTGTGGGTTTTGGTCTTGGCGATTTGGCATTTGTAGGTACAGGTTACACAGCGAGTTTTTTTAGCAGTACCAATTACAAAGATTTTTGGCAATATAATACAGGAACAGGAAGCTGGTCTGAAGTAAATAGTGTTCCCGAAAACTTCTCAGGTAGACATCAGGCAACAGCATTTTCTATTGAAAACGACGCTTATATAGGTCTAGGAATTAGTTCTTCAGGTTATACGACAAATCTTAGCAGTGTAAGCAGTTTAAATGATTTATGGAAGTTTACACCATCGAGTAACAGTTGGTCTGAACTAACCCCTTACCAAGGAGAGTCTACTGCAGATTTAGTAGTAGCAGTTACAAATGGAAAAGCTTATTTGGGTTTAGGTAAAAAATATGATACTGATGGAAATTCAGAATTGATAAATGAATTTTACGAGTTTGATCCTAGTAGTAATTCATGGAGCCAAAAAGCAGATTTTCCATACGATTTGAGAGAAGGAGGAGTAACTTTTGCTATAGGGAATAAAGTATACTATGGTTTTGGAAGAAGTGAAATTGAGGGACCATTTATAGGTGAAGGATATACTTACTACTCCGATTTTTATGAATACGATACGGAAAGCGATTCTTGGGCGCAGCTTACAGATTTGTCTAATGAGCTAAGAAGAGCTGATGCAGGTGGATTTAGTGTAGCAGATAATGGATATATTATAGGAGGATATAATACAGTAAGCTCAACAATTAATGAGTTTAACGATTTACTTAAATATGATCCGGTTGAAGATAGTTGGGAAGAAATAGCACAATATCCGGGAGATGCCAGACATTCTCCAGCAATTGCCGTATTAGATGATAGAGTATTGGTGGGAACTGGGAGCTACAGAACTTCTGTTTATAGTTCTTCGTCTACTCCTATTTCATCAATCTATTTTTATTATCCTTTTTTAGCTGATAATTAACCAGATATGCACCAACTTAAAAATATTATCGCTTTGCTATTGCTTATTAGTGGGTTTCAAAGCTATGGGCAAACCGAATTAACTGAGAAAGATAAAAACATCATTCAATATGATGCAACTATTTTTATTAATGAACTAGAAGTATTGCTCAATACTTTAAGCTCACCTACACTCAGCAGATTCGAAAGAGACGAAATTATCAAAAATAGTTTTTCGGGTTCTGTAAACCAGATTTTTCAAAATGCCCAAGTGGTGATTGAAGACGATATTAATCCTGAAAACTTATATAAAACTAAAGAGCAGGATTTAGCAGTTGAAAGATACCTGAAAGACCTCGATTTGTTTTACTCAAAGAGTGATTCTGCTACTATCCATTTTTCTAATGCAATGGCTTCACCAGTTAAGCAGAAAGCTTATATCTACGTAGAAGTTTATTTTAAAAGCAGGTTTACAGGTTCACATACAATCTCGAGCAAACCATATAAAACAACAGAAAGAGTAGCTACTATTATTGCCACGAAAAAAAGCGATAGCTGGGAAATGAAAATTGCCAGTATTGTTTATTACAATGCAAAAGAGCATCCATTTGTAGAAGAAGCAAGAGCAGAAGTGCTCAAGAAAAAAGAGGACGAAAATGCAAAAACTAATGAAGAGAATAATAGCATTAAGGTTATTCCTACAATTACAGTAAATGAAGATGCTGAAAAAAATAATTCTCTTTCAAATGTTCAAGTGGCTCCTTTCTTAGGGGTAGCTTCAAACATTGGATTAACTATTGGAGCAAAAGGGCGATATATGTTTTTAGAGAACTTAGGTGTGCAAGCTGGGTTAAATTATTTTTTGCCCACAAAAGATGATCATGCTAATAATATATCTTCCGAAGAGAGTGGTTGGGAGTTAGAATTAAATGGCGTTTATACATTTAACACTACTTTACCAATCAATTTTTATGCTTTTGCAGGTTTAAACCTAATGAGGAATAGAGCAAGTTTTAGCTTTACAGAAGCTAATACAGAAGAAACTACTACTTCAATTCCAGATGATAAAAGAAGTACTAGCTTTGGCCTAAATCTGGGTGGTGGAGTTGACTACCCAATTACTGAAAAGATTATTCCATTTGCTGAGCTTAAGTACTTTTTAGGAGATCAGTCTGTAATTGGTATCGGGCTTAGAATTAAGTTAGATTAGTTCGATTCAATTATATCGACCACATCATCTAAAAACAATTTCACCCACTTATTATACATAGCACCAGAAGGGTGTAAACCATCATCTGCAACCAGAGAAGTGTCGTAATCTGCTTCTCTGGAAATTGGAGTAATGTTAAAATATTTTATCTGGTACTTATTGCAAATAGTTTCCGCTATTTGGTTGTACTCATCAATTTCTTTGGCAATTTTCTCTTTGTCTGAAGAAGCTGCAAAAGGAGTTGCACTATAATCTGGAATAGAAACCACAAATACTTTGCTTGCATCATTTCCAGCAAACTCAATAGCCGTTTGTAAGAGTTCTTTAAACTCCTTTTCATATTGAGCGATGGCATAACCTCTATATTGATTATTTACACCGATTAGGAGTGATGCAATAGAAAATGTATCAGTAATCTTTTCACCTTTTATTGCTACTTGTAGTTCATCTGTTGTCCATCCTGTTCGGGCAATTATTTTAGGTTCACCCAAATCATAAGCTCTGTTTATAAGACTATCTGCCAGAATCACCGGCCAGCGCTCCTTCACCTTCACACTTTCACCAATTGTATAAGAATCTCCTAAAGCAAGGTAACTCAATTTAGTGGTGTCGGTAGTTTCAGGTGTTTGTTCTTCTGGAATATTTTCTGGAACAGGGTTTAACATAGCAGTTTCTTTCTGGTTACATGAATATATCGAGAATGAAATTAATAAGTAGGTTAATAAACTTTTCATAAGAAATGACTGTATGTAATGATATTATTTCCAATTTGTGATTAACATTAATTGCAAAATATGCTTTGGTAAAATATAACTGCTGCCATTTCTTATGGTTTAAATAGAGGCATATTCACCGGATTTAAGTAAAATTTGTGAATTATTTTTTACTGAATTTGTTATGCATGCATACTTTTTTTGTTATTTTTACATCTATAGTGTAAGTAGTATTACTATAAAAACTCCTGTCTTTTAGACAGTTCTCAAAAATTACCTTAAAATAAAAATAAACAATATGAAAATCTTAGTTTGTATTAGCCACGTGCCAGACACAACCACCAAAATTAAATTTAAAGAGAATAAATTAGATGAGGATGGTGTGTCATTCATTATTGGCCCTTATGATGATTATGCATTGGCAAGAGCAATCGAAATAAAGAATGATACCAATGGTACAGTAACAGTTTTAAATGTTGGAACAGCAGTTACTGAACCTACTTTAAGAAAAGCATTGGCAATTGGTGCAGACGATGCAATTAGAGTGGATGCAGAGCCAACTGATGCTTTGTTTGTAGCTGAGCAAATTACAGCTATAGCCAAAGAAAATGGCTATGATTTGATATTGATGGGTAGAGAGTCTAGCGATTTTAATGGTGGACTTGTTCATGGTATGGTAGGAGAAATGCTAGGTTGGCCATCAATAGCACCATGTATGAAATTAGAATTAGATGGAACAACAGCTACTTTGGCAAGAGAGATTGAAGGTGGTAAAGAAACTTTGGAAGTAAGCCTTCCATTTGTGGCTGGTTGCCAAGAGCCAATTGCCGAATGGAAAATACCTAACATGCGTGGTATTATGATGGCAAGAAAAAAGCCTTTAAATGTAGTTCAACCAGTAGGAGTGGATGATGTGACAGAATACAAGTCTTTTGAACTGCCAGCTGAAAAAGCAGGATGTAAACTAGTAGATGCTGATAATTTAGATGAGTTGGTTTCTTTGTTGAAAAACGAAGCTAAAGTGCTGTAATTGGCTTTTACTTATTCCTTAACTAATTATTCAATCTGAAAAAGAAATTAAAAATATGTCAGTATTAGTATTTGTAGAATCGGACAATGGCAGTATAAAAAGCTCTTCTCACGAGGCTGTAGTATATGCAAAAGAACTTGGAGCAGGTGAGGTTACAGCAGTAGCTGTAGGGAGCATTAGTGCCGACGAATTAGCAGACTTAGGTAAATATGGCGCTGCAAAAGTGCTTCATGCTGCTGATGAAAAACTGAATGACAATGTTATAATGGCGACTGCAACAATTATTGCGGCAGCAGCTTCTCAAGCAGATGCTTCTATTGTTGTTATGGCTCGCTCGTCACTAGTTGATGCAGTAGCTGCAAGAGTAGCAATTAAAACTGGTGCTAGCGTAGCAACAAACGTAGTAGCACTACCAGATACAAGTGCAGGTTTTGTAGTAAAAAGAGGGGTTTATACTGGTAAAGCTTTCGCAAATGTATCATTACCAAGTGATAAGAAAGTAATTACAATTGCAAAGAATACAGTATCGGTTGAGCCAGCAGAAGGAACAGCAACAGTAGAAGCATTTTCTGCTGATTTTGGTGAGAAAGATTTTGCAACTTCAAGAAAAGATGTGAAAAAAGCCGAAGGTGATATTTTATTACCAGAAGCAGATCGCGTAGTTTCTGCTGGTAGAGGTTTAAAAGGTCCTGAAAACTGGGGAATGATAGAAGATTTGGCAAAAACTTTAGGTGCTGCTACAGCATGCTCTAAGCCAGTATCTGATATGGAATGGAGACCTCACCACGAGCACGTAGGCCAAACCGGTATCAAAATTAGCCCAACTTTATATATCGCTGTAGGTATCTCGGGAGCCATCCAACATTTGGCTGGTGTAAACTCATCTAAGGTAATTGTAGTAGTAAACAAAGACCCAGAAGCTCCGTTTTTTAAAGCGGCTGATTATGGTGTAGTTGGGGATGCATTTGATGTGATACCAAGATTGAACGAAGCGCTAAAAAAAGTGTTATAATATTGTGATTCTGACAGATCACTAAAGGCCCGGTGGAAAGTTGCCCCGGGCTTTTTTTATACACAATTTTCAAAATTTTTAGAGTTGCTAATAATAGGACATAAACGCTTATAATAATTTTGAAAAAGGTACTATTCATTTTACTTGTATTGGGTTTGAGCTTTGGAGTATATATTATGTTTCTGGTTAAAGAGAAATTTGAATATGTAGATAAAGCAATTGTTGAAAGTAAACTAAATACTCAGCAGAGTGTAGTTGATATTGATTATTCTAAATTTATTATTTCAAAAGGAAAAATAGGTGAAATTGAAATCGGAATGAGCATTACAGAAGCTAAGAGTAAGTTAAAACAATTAGAGGTAGCAGAATGTAGTGCATATGAGTTTGGTTTTAGTGGTGGAAGTCCTGCTTATCTGTTTCTTCATAACGATAAACGTCTTTTTGCATTAATACCTGAGTTAGGTTCCGAAAAAGTAATTTTTATTGTGGCTATTGCTAGAGAGTTAAACACATACAATAACCTGAGTCCAAAATCAAAAGTGGATGAATTAATAACTGTTTATCCAGAAATGACTATAAATCAGGATATCATGAACTCTTGGGAATATTTTAAGGATGAGAAGAACAATTGGACATTTAATTTTAAAACAGAAGAAGAAAAGACAGTTGGCTTTTATCCGCAATTAGAAGAACCTTCTATGCCACATAATTTAGAGATCTTTTCAGATTGGATTGTAATTAGGTAATATATATCAGAATAATCAGCTCATAATTACTTTAAATTGGATTTATTTACTCAATCACACAGAAATTAAATGTAGTATTATCATCCCGTTTTTCATTCACTGTTTTTTTTGTGAAATTTGCAGCAAATTTTAGTAGAACTATCTGACGTTTAATTCATGCTTGATATACAAAACCTTTCTTTTCATTATGGAAGTCGTGCTCTGTACGATGAAGCTTCATTACACATCAAACCAAAAAATCGTATCGGGCTTATTGGCTTAAACGGAACTGGTAAAACTACTTTGCTCAAACTGATTAATGGTGATTTAACACCAGATGGTGGGTCAATCTCAAAAAGTAATGAATGCACCATTGGCTTTCTTAATCAAGATCAGCTTTCTTACCAGTCTGACGATAGCATCTTAAATGTAGCTTTGCAAGGTTTTGAGCAGCAATTGGCTATTCAAAAGCAGATAGACAAAGTGTTGCATAAGATGGAAACTGCATATGAAGAGAAACTGGTAGATAAGCTTGCTCACTTACAAGAGCGTTTTGCTGTGCTTGATGGATACAGTATCCACTCTAAAGCAGAAGAAATTTTAGAAGGTCTTGGTTTTAAAACAGAAGAGCTCAATCAACCACTAAGAACATTTTCTGGAGGTTGGAGAATGCGGGTAATGTTGGCAAAACTACTTTTACAAAAGCCATCAGTATTAATGCTCGATGAGCCTACTAACCACCTCGATTTACCATCTATCCAATGGTTAGAGTCTTATCTATTCAATTATGAAGGTGCTGTAATCATTGTATCTCACGACCGTGAATTTCTTGATAGAGCAGTAAATATGATTGTAGAAGTTTCTGATGCAAACCTGAATGTTTACAGTGGCAACTATACTTTCTATTTGGAAGAAAAAGAGCTTCGTAATGAGATTCAGCGAAACGCTTTTAAAAATCAACAGCAAAAAATAAAGCAGACAGAGAGGTTTATTGAGCGATTCAGATCGAAGGCTACCAAGGCGAGGCAAGTACAGTCTAAGGTGAAAATGCTTGACAAAATCGATAAGATTGGTGATGTTGTGGACGAGAAAGTCGATATGAATATTCGATTTACATTTAGTCAGCAACCGGGAAAATTCATTATTTCGTTAAAAGATGTTGCTAAATCTTATGGCGATAAAGAGGTGATAAAAGATACCCACATTACTTTAGAAAGGGGAGATAAAATCGGCTTTGTAGGTGCAAACGGAAAGGGTAAATCTACGATTTTACGAATAATAGCTGGAACAGAAGATCATGAAGGAGTTCGTGAACCGGGTTATAATGTAATTAAAAGTTTTTACGCTCAGCACCAACTTGAATCGCTTAATGTAGAAAATGAAATTCTACAAGAATTAAAAGAAGCAGGTTCAGAGAAAACAGAAATGGAGCTAAGAGGTATTTTAGGATGCTTTTTATTTACAGGAGATGATGTTTTCAAAAAGATTAAAGTACTTTCTGGTGGTGAAAAGTCTCGTGTGGCACTGGCGAAAACATTAATTTCTCAGGCAAACTTCTTATTACTCGATGAGCCTACCAACCACCTAGATATTCTTTCTGTAAATATTCTTATACAAGCATTACAGAATTATACAGGGTCTTACTTAATAGTTTCTCACGATAGGCACTTTATAGCTAATACTGCTAATAAAATATGGTATATAGAAGATCAGGTGGTAAAGGAATATCCGGGCGATTTTTATGAGTTTAATAAATGGTTTGAAAAACGCCAACTTGAAAAACAGCCAGAAAAACCAAAACAAGTAAATACAGAGAAACCTAAAAAGAAAGAGGTTTCTACTAAAATATTACCGCACGAAGAGCTAAATGCGAAGAAAAAAGAGCTTAAAAGTACACAAAGACAGTTGTCAAAAGCAGAAGAAGAGATTGAGAAACTTGAGGTAGAGATTAAGTCGGCAGAAGATGAAATGGCGAAACCATCAGTTTATGGAGATCCATTTAAATTGTCTGAGATAAATGCTGCTTATGAGAAAAAGAAAGCTTCGCTTGCAACTAAAAATACAGAATGGGACGAGCTAGCAGAAAAGATTGAGACTTTAGAAGAAGAAATTGGTGATCAATAAAATTATATTGAGTGATGGTTTTGCCATCACTCAAACTTTTCTATCACATCGGCAGTAATCTTTGCCGATAGCAGACAAAGGGGAATTCCTCCTCCAGGATGCACACTCCCTCCACAGAAATACAAATGCTTATACCTTCTCGAAAAGTTTGGATGCCTTAAAAATGCAGCCATTGTGGTATTGCTGCTATTTCCATACAAAGCTCCCTGCGCTGATGATGTTTTCTCTTCTATGAGCACTGGGTCTAGAATTGCTTCTGTTTCTATGTATTGAGCTATATCAGTTTGTAGTGTTTTGGAAATCTTTTCTAAAATAGCAGCTTTTGCCTTATCTATTAATTGATTCCAGTTTTGCCCTTGGTTATTGGGTACATTAATCATGGTAAACCAATTTTCTGAGTTAGCAGGCGCATCGTCTGCTTTGTATTTAGAGCTGATGTTTACATAAACTGTTGGGTCGTGGTAAATCTCTTTACCTTCTTCAATCAGCTCAAATTCCTTTTTGTAATTTTTACTAAAGAAAATATTATGTAAGTCTAATTCTGGAAAAGTCTTTTTAATACCCCAATAAAAAATAAGTGCAGAGCTAGATTTTTGTTGTTTTAGCAGCGTTTCTGGTGCTTTGTGCTTAGTAAGTAATTTGCGGTAGGTATTCACCATATCCATATTACTTATTACCAGATCAGCAGCGATTTTTTCTCCATCTACCAAGATACCATTTGCCTTATTCCCTTGCATTAGTATTTCATCTACTCGGCAATTAAAATGAAACTCAACACCAAGCGACTTTGCTAACTTATAAATACTTAGGGTAATGCTATGCATACCACCTTTAGGGAAAAATGCACCAATATCATTTTCCAGATAGGGAATTACATTAAGTGTAGCAGGGGCTTTATAAGGATTTGAGCCATTGTATGTGGCAAAGCGATCGAAAAACTGGATGCTTTTTTCATTTGTAAAATATCTGCTATTTGCCTGATGCATGCTTTCAAAAATCTGAATTTTGTAAAGCTGCATCATTGATTTAAGTGTGCCTTTATTAATATAGGTAGAAAGCAAATGGAGAGATTTATTCAAAAATACATCTTCTGTAATCTGATAAATCTCTTTGCTTTTTTTTAGATACTTCTCAACACTTTGCTCATCTTCATTAAACTTGTTTGTAAACTCCTTTATTAAGGCATTTCTATTTGTATAAGAAGTAAAAGAGGAGCCATCTTCATACAAGTATTTACAAACAATGGGTAGCTTTTCGTATTGGAAATATGCTTGTGGGTTTTTGCCTGCTAGTTCAAAAAGTTCTGTAACAAAATGGGGCATGGTAAACAAAGATGGGCCAGCATCGAATCGATAACCATCTTGAACGATCTCAGAAAGTTTACCACCTGCATAGCTATTGGCTTCGTAAACTGAAACCTGATATCCTTTAATTGCTAGTCTAACTGAAGTGGCGAGGCCGGCTATTCCGCTTCCTATTACAGTTACTTTTTTCCCTGTTTTTTGATTCATTTAAGCTATTTGCTTCAAATTTCTATTGCGAAATTGGTAATGGAAATTCTATATTACTAATAATTGGTAGTGTTCAGGCTTTCGATTTTTTAAGATGCAATTCAGCCAGAGTGAAACCGTTTAAGCAAACAAAGAGTTACAAGATAAAGTTATTTATGAAAATGAGTTTTTTGCAAATCTCTTATTTAATTTTGTATTGATTATTAATTAATCAATAAGTATTTTAGTAAAATAATGTGACTTTTTAAAAACCTGATTAAGTTTGTCGGGGCTTTTTATTAAATATATTCCCAATGCAAGAGCAGCCTTTTCTTCAAAAAATTCTGAAAATAGTAACTAATATTTACTTCTTAACAGGAGTTACTTTTCTTATCTGGATGCTGTTTTTTGATAGCAACAGTGTTATGAGTAACTATAAAAAGAATCAAAAAATTGAAGATTTAAAGTTGGAAGAAGCTTACTACCAGAATCAGATATTAGAAATTGAAGAAAACATGAATGAGCTTTCGAGTAGTGCCAAACAACTTGAGAAATTCGCAAGAGAAAAATATATGTTTAAAAAGAAAGGAGAAGATATCTATCTTATCGAAGAATAAAAACTAACACTAACAAACTATCAAAACAACTTCAATCGGTTATCCGGAGTTTATTTGCCTTATCTGTTACATTTCCCAACCTGATTAAATTCTACATTTGCAAAAATTTTACAAAGGTTAAAGGTTTACTTATTCCTCAATTGGGGTAATAAGCTAATAGGTATTTTTAGGTATATAATTAATTTTATGAAATCACATTTTAATTCTTTATTGGTATTATCACTATCATTTTTGGCACTTACATTCAGTTCATGCTCTAAAGACGAATTCGAAAAAGGGAATGAATTATACGCGAGCAAAAAATTCGATGCAGCTATCGCTTCTTATTCTAGTTATATAGATAGTCATCCAAAAGATGCAAGAAGCTATTTTAACCGTGCGCGTGCATTAGAAGAACAAGGCAAAAATGAAGATGCACTTTCAGACTATCAAAAAGCTGCTCAATTAGATACTTATGATCCATCTTATAGAATGGGTTCTGGAATGTGCAATTTCCAATTAGGTAATTATAATCAGGCAATTATAGATATGAATGAGGTGTTGAAAATTAATCCTCAATCAGCTCAAGCATTTTATATAAAAGGTGTTGCCCTTATTAAAAATGGCGATGTGCAAGGGGCTATGGAAAGTTACAATAATGCACTTCGTTACGATAAAAATTATGGTGCTGCATATTTTCAGAGAGGTGTTTTAAAAGCACTTTCTAAAAAAGGTGGAGCATGCGAAGATTTACAGAAAGCAAAAGCATTGGGCGAAGACAAAGCTTCTGGTGCTATAAAAAAATATTGCTCGTAATAGTTTAAACAGATTTTGGAGCGTAATGGAAGAGCAGAGAGAAATTTTATTGCAACTTACACGAATGAAAATGCCCTATGGAAAGTACGAAGGCAGAGTAATTTGTGACTTACCAGCCAACTATTTAAACTGGTTTGCAAACAAAGGTTTTCCCAAAGGTAAGCTGGGAGTTTTATTAGAAACTATGCACGAAATAAAACTAAATGGCTTAGAGTATCTTTTGAAACCTTTGAGAAGGTAAGATTTAAGAAATAAGTAAACAGCCCTTCATGATACATCATGAAGGGCTGTTTTTTGTGATGACTTTAATGATTAAAAGGCCGCTCTTACTTTAGCAACCATTTCGCCTATTTTAGAAGGTTCTAGCCATCTGGTTACAATTACTAAATCATTGCTTTTATCCACTACAATAAAGTTACCACCGAAACCGGCAGCATAAAAGATAGATTCATCGTTAACTCCTTCCCACTTTCTGTCACCTTTGTTAAGCCACCACATATAGCCGTAGCTTGCATTGGCTTCAGAGGAGGTAACTGCTTTAGAAATCCAGTTTTCAGAAATTAATTGTTTGCCATTCCAGTTTCCATTTCTCAAGAATAGTAAACCAAACCTTGCATGATCGTAGGTGTTAATAAACACACCACCACCAGAATGCCCACCACCACTAACAGACTGCATTTTGAGCCCATCAATAGTTACAAAAGAATGCTCATAGCCATACCAGCGCCAAGTTGTTGAAGCGCCAATTGGGTCCATAATTTTTTCTTTTAAAACCATTGGTAAAGGTTTGCGCCAAACATTCAATAACGAATAAGCTAGTAAGTTAACTCTCACATCATTGTATTCGAAAACAGTTCCTGGCTCATTGAGCTGGCGGTTTTTCCAGTCGTCTATGTCACCTTCTCTTGGGGGTCTGTCTGCCCAGTCTTTCATACCAAACAGTTCACCACTCCAATCAGAAGATTGCGTGAGTAGATGGTGCCAATTAATTTTACTGTTATGTCTACCTTGAAAAGTACCATCCCAAACGTAGTCGGCAACTTTTGCTTCAGGAGAAGTGATTAGACCTGCATCAAATGCCAAACCTGCTACTGTTGAGAGATAACTTTTGGTGACACTAAAAGTCATATCTACTCGATTTACATCTCCCCAAGAAGCTACGATTTTACCACCCTTTAAAATAAGTCCTGCTGGCCCACCTCTTTCTCTTACTGGCCCTGCCAAATAATGGAATGGTTCTCTTTCGAAGCCTTTTAAAATTGCCTGTTTTAAATCTTTCGATTCTGAGTACTCATTCTCATTGGCAAAGTTGATGGCTTCGTCGAGCAGTTTTTGATTTGCCCCTGCATCTTTAACCGTAATGGATTCCCATTCACCAGTAGCTGCAGGAAAGTAGGCTTTTTGTGAATAAACTTGTGATGTAGTGAAACAGGTTGCCAGACTGCATAAGATAAATACAAGCCTAGTTAATTTGTTAGATTTAGTAATTGTTGTAGTATGCATAAATATTAATTATGAATTGAGTATGTTTTCAATATTACTCAGTTCCTCTTTAGAAAAATCTTGATTTTTAAGACAATGTAAACTGTTTTCCAATTGATTTACCGAACTGGTTCCGATTAATACCGTAGTAATTCTTTTGTCTTTAAGAATCCATGCAAGTGCCATTTGAGCCATTGTTTGGTCTCTCGATTCAGCGATTTCGTTTAACTTTTTAACCTTTTCTATTTTTTCTAGCGTAATAGAATCTTCTTGCAAGAATCCCCAAGACTTGGCTGCTCTAGAATCTTTAGGAATACCTTTAAGATACTTGTTGGTTAGCAAGCCTTGCTCAAGTGGCGAAAATGGAATACAACCTACACCATTCTTTTCAAGTACATCCAACAAGCCATCTTCTTCTACCCAGCGATCAAACATAGAGTATCTCGGTTGGTGAATAAGGCATGGAGTTCCCAAATCATTTAAGATTTCAATTGCCTTTGCAGTTTGGTCGGCTCTATAATTAGATAGACCTACATACAATGCTTTCCCTTGTTTTACAATGCTGGTTAAAGCACCCATTGTTTCTTCTAAAGGAGTATTAGGGTCTGGTCTGTGCGAATAGAAAATATCAACATAGTCTAGCCCCATTCTTTTTAAGCTTTGATCGAGACTGCTAATTAAGTATTTTCTTGATCCCCATTCGCCATATGGCCCTGGCCACATTCTATATCCAGCTTTACTAGAAATGATTAACTCATCTCTGTAAGCGCCTAAATCTTGCTTAAGTATTTTACCAAAGTTCTCTTCGGCAGAGCCGGGAGGAGGCCCGTAATTGTTAGCTAGGTCAAAGTGTGTAACTCCTAAGTCAAAAGCTCTAAGAGCCATAGCTCTTCCATTTTCATAACTATCTACACCCCCGAAGTTATGCCATAAGCCTAATGAAACGGCTGGCAATAACAAGCCGCTAGTTCCACATCGGTTGTATGGAATTTCTTCGTATCTAGATTCTGATGGTTTGTATTGATTCATATTTAGGTATTTGTTTTGATGTTGCTAATTTAAGTTCTTGTTAATTTGGTAATAACCTTTTTGTATTGAGGGTATTCTTGTAATAAATCGGCCTGTTTGGCTAATTCGAAATCTTCGAAATCGAAACCGGGAGCTACTGTGCAACCAACTAATGCATAACTATTTGCTTCATTTACTTTGGCTCCAAACCAATATCCACCCGGAACTACTGCTTGAAAAACTTGCCCTTTTTCGAAGTCACTACCAAGTTTAATTTCAAAGTAATCGTGTTGGTTGAATGCATAAACTGTTAATGAACTGCCCGCATAAAAATGCCACATTTCGTCAGAAGTAATTCTGTGCAAAGAAGAAAAATCGTTGCTTTCGAGTAAGAAATAAATGCCAGTTGAGAATACACGATCGCTTTTATATTTTAGCGGTAAATGTGCTTCTTTGTACAATTCATTACATCGATATGTCTCTTTATAATAACCTCCTTCCGGATGTCTTTCCATGTTTAATTGATCAATCCAGTAAGTCGCAGTTTTTTTTTTCGGCATAATTAATACATCTAATAACAATGTGCTATAAATTGAATTTGAGAGATAGTTTAACAAGTCTCTATATTTTGGAGATAAATTATCTATCAATTTGAAATATTAAAAAAAATTAGTGCAATTATTAATATTCTTAAAATAATATTGGCTAAAAGAAGATAATTCATACTCGAAGTACACACTGTAAATATGTATTAAATAGGAGTGTACAAAAGCATTAATCACAAAAATGTGATAAAATTAGCATCTGCAATTTCTTTGAAAATTAGCTGTCTTGTATTATTTTTCATGTAACAACTTAAGAAATCAAACATCACGGCTAACAATATCTTTTTACAAGAGATTTAAAAATTGATATATAATTTATTATATTCAATGACTATCCGATTGTAATTTTTTCAAAATTCGTCAATCATTCTTAGGATCCACTAACTGAATCAGCAATGTTTTTTTTTAATTTATAAATCTATACGTTCAGATTAAATTGACACAACTACCATGAGAAATCCCAGTATTTTATTGATTTTGGTGATTGGTTTTTTCGCCAGTTGCAGCAGTTCTAAAGATTACCTAATTGAGTCTGATTACAGTTACCACGGTAAATTTAGAAAATATAAAACATTCACCTTTGTAGATCAAACAGATGAGAATGAAAATCCAGAAGTATTTAATCCGATAATAGAAGATGCTATTAAATACAGGATGAAACTACAAGGATATAAGCATACTGATAATAAACCCAATCTTCTGGTTTCTTACAGAATGTTCTTCGAAGACTTTGACTTTATGGGTTATCAACAACCTGATATAGAAGCATGGGCGAAAAGAGAAAACATAGACGAAGATTACGATCCAGTAAAATATGCACTTAGAAAAGGTACTTTGCTTATCTTGTTGCACGACAGAAAGAAAAGAAGAGTAATATGGCAGGGATATGCTTCAGGAGTATTTGGAAATAAAGAATTCAATAACGATCGTTATTTAAAACGTGCAGTTAGGTCAATTTACGATCAGTACAGATTTTTTGCAGAGGGATATATGGTTAAAAACGTCGACTAATTTTATATGAGGTAGCTTTACAACTACCTCTTTTTTTAAGTACTTTAGCAGAGGTAGAATTTTTTACTGTTGTGGACGAAGATAAAAAAGTACTTCCTGAAAAATATTATCATACCTATTATCACGACTTACTAGCTTTTATTGAGAGTAAGTATCAGCATCTCTTATCTACAGCCGAAAAAAAGTTTATTGTTGAGTTTAAGAAACTCGATACAGATAGCCAATGTCTTTATTTAAGGCTTCAAAACCGAAAGGGCAAGTTTTTTCGGTTTAGCAAATTTAGCTATCCAGAAATTTCGGATATTAGAAAAAGCCTTCAAATACTTATAAAGAAAGGTTTTAGTACAGTAGTAGATTTAGAAATTTACGAGGAGATTGCTCATGTGCTCAATCTATACAATCGGGGTGAGCTAGTAGAGTTGGCTCAGTTTTTTGAAATACCCAAAGCTGGTTTTAGTAAGCTAAAGAAACTGGAATTGGTTAATTTTTTACTAAAACAAATTCCTCTAGAAGAGCTCATTGCTTGTTTTCAAGATGATCCTGTAATTGTGCAGAAATATGCAGAAGAAGCCCAAATGATTCAGTTTCTGTATTTCGGCACTACTAATCTGGATATGTCTCAATTTGTAATTAGAGACTTGGGTAATATGCGTTTTGAGGCAATTAATGAGGAATTGTTAAGTGCAGGTTTCGAAACCAGAAAAGAAGCAGAAGACAAACTGATGCTTTCTTTAGCGTATAAATTTTTGAGAGAAGTTAGGCAAGAAGGCGATGGAGAAGATTTTTATAACTTAATTAGTTGCTGGCTCGAAAATACACCTGAGATAAGTTTGGCTGCCCAACCTTTGTATGATAGACTGGTTTTAAGAAGTGCCCGATTCTTAGAACAACAACGTCTTTTTGACGAAGCCCTTCAAATTTATGAGTATACAAACAAGGCACCTTCGAGAGAAAGAAGAATTAGAATTTTGCATAAAAGAGGAGAGGTAGAGGCAGCATTAAATCTATGTAATGTTATAATGGATTGCCCCGAAAATGCAGATGAGAAATACTTTGCTAAAGACTTTTTGACAAAGCTAGAAGGCAAGAAGTTTATTAAAAGTACTCGGCGGTTTCAAAAGCAGTCAGATACCATTACGATTAGTAGTAGTTGGCAGTATCAGGTAGAAATGGGTGTGCTCGATTATTATATGACCGAAAAGAAAATGCAAGGTTTCTTCTCTGAGAATTTTCTTTGGCGAGCTTTATTCGGGCTTTTTTTCTGGGATATTATTTTTGATGAAGCAGCCACGGGTTTTCACAATCCATTTCAACGTAGCCCAGACGATTTATTTACCTCAGATTTTTTAATAGGAAGAAAAGAAGCTATTGAAGAAAAACTGAGTTTGTTAAAAAATAAAAAGCAGCTTTTTGAACAGCTTACCAATACCTATAATGAAAAGTACGGCATGGCAAGCCCGGTAATTAGCTGGTTCGAAGATTTGCTACCCATGTTGCAGATATTTATTAGTAAGGTAGATACAATGGCTTTGAGAGAAGTATTGATAAGTATGTGCGAAAACTTGAGGGATAATTCGCGAGGTTTTCCAGATTTATTTATTTGGGATGCAAACACTTATTTGTTTGTGGAAGTAAAGTCTCCAAACGATACACTTTCTGCTCAACAATTACATTGGTTGGAGTTGTTTAACGAGGTTGGTATTAATGCACAACTTATGAATGTGCAATGGAAATAAAAAAAGGCTTTTCTGCAGAAAAGCCTTTTTTTATATAATTAAATAGAAATTAAAATTCTTCAGTTTTAGAGAAGAAGAATGAACCTTCTATTGCAGCATTTTCATCAGAGTCAGATCCGTGAATTGCATTAGCTTCAATAGATTTAGCATATAATTTTCTAATTGTTCCTTCTTCTGCATCTGCTGGATTTGTAGCACCGATTAGTTTACGGAAATCAGCTACAGCATTGTCTTTTTCTAAGATCATTGCCATAATAGCACCTGAGCTCATATAGTTACAAAGGTCGTTGTAGAAAGGACGCTCTTTGTGTACTTCGTAAAATTGACCAGCTCTTTCGGCACTTAATTTAGTAACTTTAGCAGCTACGATTCTAAATCCTGCTTCTTCAATCATTTTAGTAATTGCGCCACAATTGCCTTCACCAAATGCATCAGGCTTAACCATTGTAAATGTTCTGTTACTTGCCATATCTTTTTTTGATTTTATTGTATACCAGTTAGGCAGCAAAACTAGGATAAATATTCAATAATTCTTGATGTTTGGGTTTTAAAAATTGGTTATTTTCATCAACTTAGCAGCAAAATTTACTATCAGACTAAAATCTCGTAATGATTATTAGTTTTTCAAACAGCTTTAGAGCTTATTTAAATTTTTTTATAACAACCCATGAAATTAGGAATTATACGTGAAGGAAAAATTCCGGTGGATAAGAGAGTAGCGCTTACGCCGGAGCAATGTGTTATGGTAAGTGAGAAATTCCCTTCTGTAGAGATTTTCATTCAAAAAAGTCCGCTTAGATGTTACAAAGATTCTGAGTATGCTGCATTGGGTTTTGATGTAGTAGAAGAAGTATCGGATTGTGATATTTTAATGGGTATTAAAGAAGTGCCTATTTCAGATTTGTTAGCCAAAAAAACATATCTGTTCTTTTCTCATACAATTAAAAAGCAAGCTTATAACAGAGACTTACTTATCTCTATTCTTAATAATAAAATTAAGCTTATCGATTACGAAACGCTTACTAATAGTAAAAAAGAAAGAGTTATTGCTTTTGGCAGATATGCTGGACTTGTTGGTGCATATAATGGTATAAGAGTTTGGGGGCTTAGATACAATGCTTTCGATTTAAAACCAGCTCACAAGTGTTTTGATTTAGAAGAAATGAAAAAGGAGTTTGCCAATGTAAAGCTGGCAAACATTAAAATAGTGCTTACTGGTAGTGGAAGAGTAGCAAACGGAGGTATGGAAGTACTAGAAGGCATGGGCATTAAAAAAGTGAGCCCAAATGATTTAGCAACAAAAGATTTCGACTATCCGGTTTATGCTCAGTTAGATATGGCTGATTATAATAAGCGAAAAGACGGTAAGAGGTTTAAAATACAAGACTTCTTTGAGAATCCAAACGAGTATGAGTCTACTTTTGAGAGATACACAAAAACCGCCGATGTTTTAATTGCTGGTGCTTATTGGGATCCGAAAGCACCTGTGCTCTTTAAAAGAGAAGATGCCAAAAAAGATGATTTTAAAATTAAGGTAATTGCAGATATCACTTGCGATATAGATGGTTCAATACCTTCGACTCGTAAGCCTTCTTCTATAGATAATCCATTTTACGATTATAATGTAGAAACCGAACAGGTGGTACCTCCTTTTACTTCTGAAAAAAATATTTCGGTAATGGCAGTAGATAACTTGCCAAATGAATTACCACGTGATGCTTCTAATGCTTTTGGAAATATGCTTATAGAGCATGTGCTTCCAGAGTTGTTTGAGGAGGTAAACACGGGTATGATTGAAAGAGCGAACATTACATCCGAAGGGAAGCTTACACAGTATTATCAGTATTTATCTGATTATGTAAGTGGAAAAGACTAAATCATGTTAACTAACTAATATTTATCGCCAAAGCTTTAATTGGCTTTGGCGATGTTTCACTAATAAAGCAAGATATTAACTTTTCATCATTTCAGCATAGTACTGATAGAAGTACGGAATCGTTTCAATCCCTTTCATAAAGTTAAATACTCCGTAGTGTTCGTTAGGTGAGTGAATAGCATCGGAGTCAAGCCCGAATCCCATTAAGATAGAATCTAAACCTAATTGTTCTTTAAACATGGCAACAATTGGAATACTTCCTCCACTTCTTACAGGAACAGGAGTTTTGCCAAAAGTTGTTTCCATGGCTTTGCTTGCTGCTTTATAAGCTACCGAATCTGTTGGAATTACAGCCGGATCTCCACCATGGTGAGGAATCACTTTAACACTTACACTTTCTGGAGCGATAGACTCAAAATGCTTGGTAAATATTTCTGTTATCTCTTCCGGCTCTTGAAATGGCACCAAACGCATAGATATTTTTGCATGCGCTTTAGAAGGAATTACTGTTTTAGCACCTTCTTCCATATAGCCACCCCAAATACCATTTACATCTAAAGTTGGTCTTATAGAAACTCTTTCTGGTGTAGAATATCCTTTCTCTCCTTGGACATCTTTTAATCCAATCTCACTTTTGAAGAATGCCTGATCGAATGGAGCTTTTGCTAATTCTGCTCTTTGCGCATCACTTAGTACTTCAACTTTTTCGTAAAATCCTGGTATAGTAATTTTGCCTTCATCGTCTGTAAGTGAGGCGATCATCTTGGTAAGTACATTAATCGGGTTTGGAACTCCACCACCATATAAGCCTGAGTGTAAATCGCGATTAGGGCCTGTAACCTCAACTTCCATATAGCTCATACCTCTTAAGCCAACAGTAATGGCAGGTACATCGTTAGCGATTATTCCTGTATCAGAAATCAGAATTACATCTGCTGCAATTTTATCTTTATTTTCAGTAACGAAACCTTCTAAGTGCTCTGAGCCGCTTTCTTCTTCACCTTCCAACATAAATTTTATATTACATGGTAGCGTGCCATTTTTCATCATGGTTTCGAATGCTTTTACATGCATATAGGTTTGTCCTTTATCGTCGCAAGCACCTCTGGCGTATATTTTACCCTCTCTTATTTCTGGCTCAAAAGGAGGGGTTGTCCATAAACTTAAAGGATCGGCAGGTTGAACATCGTAGTGGCCGTAAACCAATACGGTAGGAAGTTTTTCGTCTATTATTTTTTCTGCAAATACTATCGGATAGCCCGGAGTGGCACAAAGTTCTGCATTGTCGGCTCCTGCTTCGCTAAGTTTATTTTTTAAGAACTCCGCAGCCTTAATTACATCATCCTTGTATTTTTTGTCGGTGCTAATAGAAGGGATTCTTAGTAAGTCAAACAGTTCGCTTAGAAACCTTTCTTTATTTGATTCTATATATTGTAACATGGTAAATTGTTTTGTGCCTGATAAACAGACTGTTAATTAATTGTAGGGTGAATATACCATCCTTCAAATTATTTAAAAAAAGAAAAGCCACTTAAAAAAGTGGCTTTATATATAAAAGATGGAAATTTCTTTTATTGAGTTCTTGGCATTGTTCTAAAAATGTAATCCCACAAAGGAGAAGAAACACCAAAAGCTCTATCGTTTTCTTTATAGTGGTGAATACCATGGTGAACCCAAAGTACTTTAAATATATTTTTTGGAGGTCTGTATGCGTGTACGATATAGTGAACTGCTAAATAGCTTGCATATCCTGTAAGGAAACCTGGTAGAAATGCATAAACATAATCTCCAATTACAAACCTAATTCCGAAAAATAAGATGGCTGCAAGAGTTATACTTACTACTGGAGGCATAACTAGCCTAGATTTATCTTTTGGGTATTCGTGGTGTACACCATGAAAGTTATATGCAATATCCTTCTTCAATTTATTAGTAGGCAACATGTGGAACACATGTCTGTGCATAATATACTCTACAAGTGTAAAAAATAATATAGCTGATATAAATACACCTATAATAGTAAATGGAGATAATTCTGTATAAACAAAGCCTCTAAATAATAAAAAGGCCGATATTCCATAAAAAACAAAAAGCGGAACAGAAATATGAGTACGAGTAAGCTTTTCTAGAACTGGGTTGTCAAACAACTGTTTTTTGCCAGTATTCTTTGGTTGAAAATTTGATGCTTCCATGAATTAAAATTTTCAGAACTTAAATCTGAACGTTAATAAAAATTAATGTTAATGGGATCAAAAATAATAGCTAATCATTAATAAGGCAATATGCTTTAATATTATAGCATACTGATTCTAAAAATAAAATTGTGATTAAATGATACATACCTTGCTTTAACAGCTTGTGTGATACATAAAATATGAGTTTTTTCTATCAAAAAAATCTCTAATTATTTATAGCAGGTAGTCTTGGCTTTGTGAGTTAGTAACTTCTATACACCTTTAAGTGTACGAACAAATATAAAAATGATATTGGTAAAATGATTGAATTTCTTAAAAAAGTGCATAAAAATTAATCTTCATGCTTTATTTTTTTAATAATATCTGTAGTTGAGAAACCTTGTACCAAAGACACAGTTTTTACTTCTCCACCATTTTCCAGTACATGTCTTCCTCCAACAATATCTTCTATGGCATAATCATCTCCTTTAACCAATATATCTGGGCTAATAGTTTCAATAAGATTTAATGGAGTTGGCTCGCCAAATAACACCACTGCATCTACAAAAGCAAGTGCTGCCAGTAATCTGGCGCGGGCATATTCATTATTTACAGGTCGGCTAGGACCTTTTAGTTTTGATACCGAAGCATCAGTATTTAAACCTATAATAAGCTTATTACCTAATGCAGCAGATTTCTCTAAATAGTCTATGTGGCCTAAGTGCAATATATCGAAACAGCCGTTGGTAAATACAACTTTATTGTTATTATTAGCCCAAGTATTACGTAGGCTTTTTAACTCCTCAAGTGTTTTGATTTTATTTTCTGTAGGCATGAAATTAAAATGTTTTTTTATGTAGCGAATATAAATGTAAAGCTTAAGTAATTCTGAAAGTTTCTGTGCAATTTAGCAAAGTACAGAAGGTGCTAGTAAAAATTCAATAAAGTAAAACATTAAGTATTTCTATTAAGTTTAGTGATGAGTGCAATTGATGTAAATAAGGCTGGAATGTTTACCGGACACAAGAATAGTGTGTTTGCAATGGCAGAAGGGCAGGGTTCTGAGTTCTATTCAGCAGGTTCTGATGGAATGGTTGTACAATGGGATTTAAATGTGCCTGATAAAGGCACATTAATAGCCAGAGTACAAAGCACAGTTTATGCACTCTGTTATCTTGCAGATATTCACAAACTTGTAGTGGGGCAAAACCTAGACGGCATCAACATCATTGACTTGTATACCAGAAAAGAAGAGGCTTCTTTAAAGCTTACTAACTCTGCCATATTTGATATTAAATACATAAATGGCAAGGTGCTGGTAGCCACTGGCGATGGTGAATTAATTGTAATTAACCTAACAAGTTTAACCATAGAAAACCGGTTAAAGCTCTCTGATCAATCACTTAGAAAAATAGCTGTTCATCCGTTGGGAAGAGAAATAGCTGCGGGTTATAGCGATAACAGCATCAGAATTTTTTCTACTGCTTCATATAAACTTGTACATGAGAAAAAATTAGCTCATGATAATTCGGTGTTTTGCTTGTCTTACTCACCAGATGGAAAGTTTTTAATTAGCGGTGGGCGCGATGCGCATATAAAAATCTGGGATGTACCGCAAGCTTATGAGTTGTACGAAGATATAGTTGGGCACATGTACACCATTAACGATATTGTATTTAAAGAAGATGGTTCTTATTTTGCAACTTGTAGTAAAGACAAGTCACTTAAGGTATGGCATGGCAAGGCTTTTAGATTATTAAAAGTAATCGATAAAGCAAGACACGCTGGTCATGGAACATCAGTTAATAAATTACTATGGCCAGAAAATGAAAATACGCTCATTTCTGGCAGCGACGATAATACAATCTCAGTTTGGAGCCTATCTATGAATATCGATAGGATAAATCGGCTTATTAGTAAGTAATATAATTAACAGCAGAATTTTCTTAGGAAAATACTGTATTTTTTCAAGAATTAATTTTAGATTTCAGTTTAAATCTTAAAAGGAGATCAAATTAGACCAAATAATCATTTTTTTATGGATATTCTTCCTCAGGATATTAGGCAGAAGGTATTTAGCAAAAAGACCATAGGAGGTGTTTCAAATGAAGAGGTTTCTCATTTTCTATATGAACTATCTGTTGAATTTGAAAACCTTAAACAGCAAAACCGTTCACTTTCTAACCAGCTAATTCAAAGTAATAATGAGTTAAATCGTTACCGAGATATTGAAAACAAGCTATTTCAGGCATTAGAAGATGCTAAATCGATCAATGTAAAAACAAAGCAAAATGCAGAGGAAGAAGGTCGATTAATTATTAATAAGAGTAAATTTCAGGCAAACCAGATTATGAAAGAAGCCAGAAATAGGGCTCAAAAAATTCTGGAAAAAACTGAAAACTACTGCCGTGAGCGCCTCAAAGCTACAGATGAAAAGGTGCGTGTTAAGAAAGATGAAATTGAATTGATGGAGAACGGCAGAAAAAGAATTATTGCCGAGCTAAATCATTTTATGGCTAAAACGATGGATAAGATTAAAGTTTTAGCAGAAAAAACATCTTATAAAACTAGCCAGCAACCAGACAATATACCGTCTAAGATAGATTGGGATTATAACCAGCATTTTGATGAAATGCTAAAATCGCAGACCACCAAAAAGCCTGCTCCCACAGTTACATCTCAGCAAACAAAGCCATCTAACTCTGGTAATACCGAAAAAGACGAGAAGCCAAGGTCAATTGCAGACAGGTATGCAACAGAAAAGGCTAAAAGATCGATAAACGAGGGTTTTAATAAAAAAATACCGAGTATTCATGAGCGCTTTAAAGGAAAAGCAAGCGACGAGGATGAAGATTAGAACTTATACTTTATAAATAAAACAGACCTTCTATTTTAAGCTTAGCCACTAATAAAAGATTAATTTTTTTTGCTTACCTTTTTATCTATTTTCGCCGGTAAAGAAGGTGTTAATATTAAACTAAAGTAGCATGGGAAAAATTAAACTGGAAGGTCTGGAGTTTTTTGCCTATCATGGATTTTACAAAACCGAAAGGGAAGTAGGCCGCAAATTTGGTGTGGATATAGAAGTTACGGTTGATTTTTCTAAAGCCGCTATAGACGATACCCTCAACGATACCATCAATTACGAACATGTTTATAATATTGTAAAAGAAGAGATGGCAACTCCAGTAAAATTACTTGAGTTTCTGGCAGACAAGATTTGCAACAACATTCTTCTTGCTTTTAACAATATTGAAGATGTACATATTAGTATAAAAAAGTTTGACCCACCCATTGGAGGTATTTGCAGAAGTGCAACAGTAGAAATGCTTAAAAAGAAAGATGAGATTGAGAAGTGAAATTTTGTTTTTTACAATCATGTTTACTTATAAAACCTGATAAAATCTGAAGTATCGCTTTTTACCAAGTCGGGCACATTATAATCAAAATCTTGATAGTGGTAAGTGCATTTAATAGGTCCGCCATTATAATAAATTAGTCTGTTTTTGTAGAAGAAAAATAGACCAATGTTGTCTACAGGATTTTCTAAATTGTAGTTATATCGGCTAACAAAAGCAGGTTTGTTGTTGATTAAATATTTTTTATAAGAATCGTAATAAGCTTCAAATCCATTTATTATTATTTGAGATTTATCTGTTGTATCCATCTCAATAAAAAAATCAGTAAAGTACTCTTCACCATCAAGTTCATTGGAACCAAAAAAATGGGATTCAATACTATTGTGATATCTGATTTTATATGTATTTGTATCACTTTCAAAGCTATTTAAATATCTGTATCTGTTTATTATTACATCAATTTGGCTCTCATTCTTATTAATGAAAGTACATGCAGGAAGTAGTAATAGCGACATGATAAAGGTTTTCAATTTATTCATAATTAAGTTTGTAGGATATTAAAAGTTTCTTTATCGAAGGAATTTTTAAAAATATAATCAGGTGCTTGAAAAAAGTTACAGCTGTTTATTTTTGCATTGTTTAAACCAACTCAACAATTTAAAATAAAATGACCTCAGAAATAGATTTTTCAAAAATACCGAGTCCGTGTTATGTCCTAGAAGAGAAGAGATTGCATGATAACCTAAAAACAATGGATATGGTGCAGAAAGCTTCTGGTGCGAAAATTATTTGTGCACTTAAAGGTTTTGCCATGTTTAGTACTTTCCCTTTGGTGAGTAAATATTTACCAGGAACTACTGCCAGCTCGTTGCACGAAGCCAGATTGGGTTATGAAGAATTTGGCAAAGAGGTTCATGCTTATAGTCCAGTTTATTTGGAGCATGAGTTTGAAGAGCTAATGAGCTATTGCGGGCATATTACTTTTAACTCTATGAATCAGTGGGAGAAATATAAGTCTGTTGTTGCAAAAGCTGATCGTAAGATTTCTTGTGCGCTCAGAATTAACCCAGAATATTCAGAAGTAACTACCGATTTGTATAACCCTTGTATTCCTGGGTCAAGGTTAGGTTTAACTGCCGACAAGTTTGGCGATGAGTTACCAGAAGGAATAGATGGCTTGCATTTCCATACACTTTGTGAAAGTAGTGCAGAGTCTTTAGAAAAAACATTAGAAGCCGTAGAAGAAAAATTTGGACACTTACTACACCAAGCAAAGTGGTTAAATATGGGTGGTGGGCATGCCATTACCAGAAAAGGCTACGACCTAGACTTGCTAATTACGCTCATTACAAATCTGAAAGAAAACTACGATCTGGAAATTATTTTGGAACCGGGTAGTGCTGTAGGTTGGGAAACTGGCTATTTATTATCTACTGTAGTTGATATTGTAGAAAACCAAGGAGTGAAAAGTGCTATGCTAGACACTTCATTTTCTGCACACATGCCAGATACGATTGAGATGCCTTACCAGCCAAAGATTTGGGGATCTGAGAAGTCTTCTGAAGGGGAATATGTGTACAAAATGGGTGGTTTAACTTGTTTAGCAGGTGATGTAATGGGTAACTACGCTTTTGAAAAACCATTGGAAATCGGTCAGCAATTAATCTTTGATGATATGATTCATTATACGATGGTAAAAAACCATACTTTTAATGGTGTGAACTTGCCTTCCATCGGTATTTGGACTGAAGAAGGAGAGTTTAAGTTGGTGAGAAAATTCGGGTACGAAGATTATAGAAATAGGCTATCTTAATTTAAAGAAACAAAAAAGTGAATGTGTTATAGGGAAGCAACAAGAAAATTAATAAAAGGCTACATTTTGGTTAAGAAAGAAATTTCTAATGAGTTGTTTCCTATCTGAGAAATCCTCTAAAATATCCATCAATTTGTCCTTCAAATCAGTCAGTGATTTGAAGGCAAGATTTTTCAAATCGATATTTTTGATATAAGCCCATACATGTTCATCTGGATTTACTTCTGGGCTATATGCAGGTTGTTTCACCAATTTAAGTCTTCCTTTTGGTAACTTTTCTAATAACTGATGTACTGTTTTGCAATCATGGACACTTGCTTGATCTCAAATTAAAGTAATGGGATCTGGTTCAGCTGCTAATAATTGTTCTAAGTATGAGACAATATCGTCCCCTTTGTAAGGATGTTTACTGGTTGTATAAGTAAAATCCCCCTCACTACTGATGGCTGCACAAACAAAGATATGCTCAAAAGATTTTGACCATATCTCAACGGGAAAGGGATTGGCTTGAGGTAAAAAACATTTTTGCAATTTTGGTGTAACGAAAAAAGATGCTTCATCTCCATAATAGACCTTCCTGCCTTCTTTTTTAGCTGTTTTCAGCAAATTAGGCAATCTCTCTTTTTTCCACTTTTTTACGAGTTCAGGATTTTTTCTGGGTTCCTTCTTTGGAGGCTTGCAGTAGCTAAAGCCCCATTGATGTAATAGTGTACCATGTACCAATATGTTGCAGGCTATACTCAGCATTAAAGAGTTGTTTTATCTGACAAAAAACTCTTTTTCTTGTTCAGCCTTGGCTAGGAAAACCAGCTTTAGTAGCCCCCTCTGACTAAATGAGCTTGGAGTTCTTGCTGCTGAGCTATGGTAAGTTTTGGGCTAGCTCCTAGGTATTTTTTCTTTTTGATGCCAGAAATACCAGTTTGCTCATAAGCGGAAAGAACTTGACTAACTAAGCCTTGACTACAGTCAAGTACCTCTGTAATACTTTGTTGTTTGAGTCCTCTCTTCGATAGACCAACTACTAACTTTCTCCTGTATTCTCTAATGTCGGTATCTTTTGTTATTCTATCCATAGTTATAAAATAAAATGATTATCCGTAAAGCTACCACAAAGTAAATAGGGTATGGTCTGCGCTTCGAAATTAGCTCAAAAACAGGTCATTATGGATAGTATTATTGAATTCATGTAAGCGTACCGCAATGAGCAGGTATGCCGTGAGTGTTTCAAGGAAATCAGGGATAAAGCAGGTGTTTGTTGCAAGAAATGCGGTAGCCAAGAGCATTACTGGCTAAATAGCAAGCAGATGTACCAATGCAAGTCATGCAGTTTTAGGACAGGCCTCCGCAGTGGCACCATCATGGAAGCTTCCAAACTTCCGTTTCGCTACTGGTTCGTTGCTATCTGGCTGATGGGCTGTAGCAAGAAAGGTTCTTCTGCCTGTAATGTGCAGAGGCAGCTCAATCATAAGCGCTATGAACCTATCTGGGCAATGATGCACAAAATACGCTCTGCGATGGGCCAACGGGACAACCACTACTTGCTGGGAGGCAATATTGAGGTAGACGAAGGGTTCTTTGAAACACTAGTACCCGAGGGGCAGAAGGAAGAGGAGAGAAAGCGGGGAAGGGGGAGCCAGAAGCAGACCATGGCGATGGTCTTTGCACAGACAGAGGTGGTGCTACAGCCTAAAAAACACCGCCCTTCTAAAAGGTGCAAGTATTTCAAAATGGCTGTATGCGCTGATTTTACAGTAGAAACTGCTAGAAATACGATTACCCGGCATGTTGCCCAGAATGCCAAGATGATTACAGATGGCTATTCAACCTATCAGTCACTGACAGGAGAGTTCGAGATGGATGTGGAAAAAGTGCCCTCAAAACAGGCCCATATCAAACTACCTTGGGTACATACAGCCATTGGGAATGCAAAGAAAGTCCTACAAGGGATATATCAGCATACAAGGCCAGGGTATCTACAGAATTATCTAGATGAGTTCTGTTACAAACTCAATAGAAGATACTTTGAAAATGATATTTTTGACAGAATATTAATTGCTTGTACGCTCACTTGAGCTTGTGGTAAGAATACGGATAATCATTTAAAATAATAAAAAATACTGACTTTATTAATTTTCTAGTTGCTTCCCTATAACACATTCACTCTACTTCGAAAGAGGCTTCTTGTCCACCTACCATCACTTTAAAAGTTCCGGGTTCGGTAATCCATTTATTATCTCTTCCGACAAAGGCCAGATCATCTGTATGTAACTCGAAAACTGCCATATAGCTTTGTCCGGGTTCTAGCAGAAGTTTTTTAAATGCCTTCAGTTTTTTTACAGGAGGAGTTATGCTGGCAACTTCGTCTCTTACATAAAGTTGAACAACTTCTTTTCCTGTTCTTTTTCCAACATTGGTTACCATCACAGAAACTTCAATAGTTTCACCTAAAGCAATCTTTTCTGCATTTAAAGACAGATCGAAATATTCGAATCGGGTATAGCTAAGCCCATGCCCAAACTCAAACTGAGGTTGAAACTCTTCTGCTACACTATCTAAGTGGCCTTCGTCACTGGTTTTATGCTCGTAGGTAAGCAAGTTATTTGCATATTTAGGATAGGTAAATGGCAATTTACCACAAGGATTTGCATCACCAAAAAGAATTTCTGCTATGGCTTTGCCGCCTTCATCTCCGGGTAGGTAAGCCATTAAGACTGCCGAAACATGAGGTACCAAATAGTGGATTCTGCGTGGTCTGCCAGAAACTACTACCAGAATTACAGGTTTACCTGTTTTAGAGAGCGCATGCACATATTCGTTTTGTGCTCTATCCAACTTTAAATCATGTATATTACCAAAATGCTCTGCATAAGGTTCTTCACCCACACACACCACAATGTAATCTACTTCTTCTGCTTTCTGTAGAGCTTCATCAAAGCTTTCTTCTTTTTTAAAGCTACATCCTTTTACAAAGGTCACACAACCATCATATCCTTTTTCGATTAAAGCTTCTGCGACCGTCTGTTTACCAGCGGTTGATACACTTTCATCTTTGCCTTGCCAAGTGTGTGTCCAACCACCGTTAAGTGCATTTAATGAGTTAGCTGCCGGGCCTGTTATTAAAATCTTTGCATCTTTAGGCAAAGGCAATGTTTTTCTTTTGTTATTGAGAAGGGTAATTGATTCTCTAGCTGTTTCTAATGCTACGTCTGCACTTTCTTTCGAACCAAAGCTTTCGTATACTTTACTTTCTGGCATTGGGTTGTCAAACAATCCCAATTTGTATTTCAAAACTAAGATTCTTGTTACTGCCTCATCAATTCTTTCTTCATTAACTTCTCCATCTTCTACCAACGAAATTAAATCTTCTGTAAAAGAATATTCAAATGGAGCCATGCACATATCAACTCCAGCATTAACAGCTACTTTTACAGACCCACGATTATCTTTTGTGATTCTATGAGTTGTGTGGAGGTAAGTAATATCTTGCCAGTCTGAAAGCAATACACCATTGAAACCAAGCTCCTGTCTTAAAAGATCAGTAAGCAAATATTTATCAGCATGAACTGGAATACCATTTATTTCACTAGAGTTTATCATGATAGATGGTGCTCCCGCTTTAATAGCTGACTCAAAAGGAGGAAGGAAATATTCACGTAAGAATCTTTCTGGTATCCATGCTGGGCTGCGGTCTTTACCACTTATTGAGTTTCCATAACCAATAAAATGCTTGAGACAAGTAGCAATACTTTCTGCACTTGCTAAAGTGTCTTTTTGGTAGCCTTTCATCAGGGCTTTACCCAACTCTGTTGTTAAGTGTACATCTTCACCAAAAGTTTCCCAAATTCTCGGCCATAGCGGGTTACGGGCAACATCTAACACAGGCGAGAAATTCCAAGGAATACCAGCTGCACGAGTTTCAAGAGCAGTAATGCTTGCTTGTTTCTCTGCAAGTTTCTTATTCCATGTTGCTGCAAGTCCTATTTGTTGAGGAAAAAGTGTAGCTCCATAGATAAAGTTTGCTCCATGTAGTGAGTCTATTCCATATATTACTGGAATATTATTTCTTGTTTTAGATGTAGCATCGTGTATTTGCTGCAATAAACTTCGCCACTCTTCGGGTTTTACATTCTTATCGGGAACATTTAGTACTGAGCCGATATATTTATTTAAAAATGCTTCTTCGTCTTTTAGTTTTAATGGTCTCTGTATATTGCCATCATCATCAGTTTCGATCAAAGAGGTGATGGTAATTTGGGTCATTTGTCCCACTTTTTCTTCGAGAGACATCTTTTTTATGAGGCGACTGGCTTTTGTAACCAAAGCATCTCTATCCTCATTTATGGCATGATTGATTGCTTTTTCAGGCATTTGTATTATAAAGTGTTTTCTTTATTATAAATAGTGCTTAAAGCAGTATTTTATTTTGAAAAAATGTATAAAAACGGATTTGTAGGCTCTCTTTTAATAAAATCGGCTAATCAATTTTTTGTTTTAAAAATGAAGTAAATGTATGATTAAAAAATAAAGAGACTAGCTCCTATAAAAGTAACAACATATTATTCTATATCGGTTACAGTGAGCTCTACTGTTTGGTAATCGGTAGAAGATGTGCCCACCATAATATCAAACTTGCCAGGTTCAACTACATATTCCATATCGATATTCCAGAATTTTAGCATTTCTGGTGTAATCGAAAAAGTTATAGTTTTACTTTGGCCGGGTCTAAGATTTACAGTTTGGAAAGCTTTTAATTCTTTAACTGGTCTTGTTACAGAGCTTACCTGATCTCGAATGTATAATTGTATTATTTCATCACCTCTGTATTCACCTACATTGGTTACTTCTACATCTAAAATCGTAGCTTCATTTTTTTTGATGGTATTTTCATAAAGTGTAAAGCCTCCATATCTAAAATTGGTGTAGGAGAGTCCATAGCCGAATGGAAACAGCGGTGTATTTTCTTCATCTATATAATTCCTTCTTGCACTTGGCTTTTCATTATACCAGATAGGCAACTGCCCCACAGATCGTGGAATAGTACAAGGCAATTTACCAGATGGGTTTACCTCGCCAAAAAGGACAGAGGCAAGCGCATTGCCACTTTCTTGGCCAAGATACCAGCATTCTAAAAGTGCGTGCGAGTTTTTAGCTACATTATCAACTGCCAAAGGTCTGCCATTATACAAAACCGTAATAATCTGTTTTCCAGTTTCTTTAAGTCTTTTAAATAACCTTTCTTGATTGCCAAGTAATTTGAGGGAAGATCTATCACCTAAATGTGTATCAGACCAAGCTTCTCTAGAGGTCAATTCATTCCCACCCAAAACCAGAATAACTATATCGCTTCTTTCTGCGATGGTTACCGCATGTTCAATTCTACGCTGTTCTTCCACCTGATCTGGAAATAGAATAGCATCATCAGCCCATTTACCATCTTCTGTAATTTTACAACCCTCGCTGTAAACAATTTCAATGTCTTCGTTTTGCAGGTAATTCTGTATACCTTTTAATGCTGTAACAACATAAGGAGGTTCGTCGCTATAACCTCCTAGTAATTGCTTGTTTGCATTAGGGCCAATTACAGCAATTGTTTTATAATCATCAGCATTAAGAGGAAGTAATTTATAATCGTTTTTTAGAAGGATGATGGATTTTTGAGCAGCTTCCAGTGCCAGTTTTGAGTTTTTATCTGAGCCAACAAATCTTTCTGCATAGTCTGGATTCACATAGGGTTTATCAAAAAGACCTAATAAAAACTTGGCTTCTAGCTGTCTGTAAACTGCACTATCTAAAAAAGATATTGGTATTTCTTTGTTTCTAAAGGCTTCGGTTAAGGTATTATAATCCATTTTATCTGGTAGTTCAATATCTATCCCAGCTGTTAAGGCCATTGTTGCTGCATCTTTACTGCCTTCTGCCACATGATGAATATTGTATAAATCACTGATACCACTATAGTCAGAAACTACTGAGCCCTTGTAGCCCCATTCATTTCGTAAAATATCTCTAAAAAGCCACTTGTTGGCATGAGAAGGCACTCCATCAATTTCATTATAAGATGCCATAATACTTCTTACATTGGCTAATTGTATAGCCGCTTTAAATGGAGGGAAAAAGATTTCTCTCAACTCTCTTTCAGAAATATTTGCAGGTGCTATGTTAATTCCCGATTCAGGTTGACCATGACCCGTCATATGTTTTAAAGTTGCTAGCATATGCTTATCATCAATCTCTGAACCTCTTCCTCTGCCTTGCAAGCCATTAACTGCTGCTATGCCTAGTTGCGAAACTAAATAAGGGTCTTCTCCATAAGTTTCTTCAAACCTGCCCCAACGTGGGTCTCTTGCTACATCTACTACTGGACTTAAGGCCTGATGTCCACCTCTTGAGCGTGCTTCTTCTGCAATGAGGCCATAAATACTTTCGATTAACTCTGTGTTCCAAGTACTTGCCAAAGCAATAGGAACAGGAAAATTAGTCGCATTTTTTGCCATGTGGCCATGCAAACATTCTTCGTGAAATATTACAGGAATACCTAATCGAGATTGTTCTATAAAATATTTTTGTATGGCATTGGTAAAGTTTGCCATGCTTCTCGGTGAGCGATTCGAGCTTTGGTTGAGGTTAGAAGATTCGCTAGGCCTAGCTATTTGACCTATTCCATCTGGCAAGTTTTGAGCTGTTTTAGTTGGGTCAAAGTTGCCATCCATATCTAGGATTAATTCATTTTTTTGTTTCCAGATACATTGCAACTGCGCCACTTTTTCTTCGAGTGTCATTCTGCCCAACAAGTCATTAACTCTGGTAGATATGTCGTTTTTGTTATTTTTATAAGGAGGAAGATTTCTTCTTTGTGCAGATAATTCAAAATTGATGAGAAATTGCAAGAAGAACTGCAAGCAAATTTGCGAGCAAAAAAGATATAAGAAAAGTTTCTTATTCATTTTTAAGGACAGTATTAAAAAATAAACTATTGATGTAGCTCCGAAAAACGCAATTTAAGAAGGACTGTTGTGCCAAAAAAATATACTGCCGAGTTTATCTAAGAATTTAGAACTTATACCTCATTTGAAATTTAAGTTCAGACCTTTTTCTTCCCTGAATTTCTTCTGTACCTGAGCCAACAATCTCTCTATCATACCATCTGGTAGCAGCATACCTTGCCCAGCAATCTAATTGTTTCATCAGTTTCCATTTAAGCATAATGTAATTTCTAATGCCTTCGCCATAATAGGCAGGTATAGAAAATGCATACAAAATATCTTTTTCGTAAGCGTATTGTCTGGTGTTGTAGTCGTCAGTATCAAAAGAAGCTACTCTTGCAGCCAGTTTTACCTTTTTTAAATCCCAAACAATATCTTGTATCAACACTAGACCTTTACTATTGAGTTGTTCTTGGTTTCTATCGCTAAATTGAATCCGTGACTGAATGGACACCTGTTTATTAACCTGATATTTGATATTAAACCTAGTATCACCTTTTTTTACAGGTATTACCTGATCAAATTTATTGGCTTCATTACTCATATTTCTGCTCCTGTTTTCAAAGCGATATTGAGCATATAGCTCTAGTTGTTTACTGGGTTTATAAGCAATTTTACCCAAGTACTCATATCCACCAGAGGGTGCATCTGCTTGATAGCGTAACCAAGGAAATTTGAAAGTGTCATAATAAGCAGAAACTGTCCATTTTTTTATAGGTTTTAATTTAATGCCCCAATAAATACCCTTTTCATTGTGGGCAGTGCTAGCCTCACTTATAGCATTTCCGTAAAAACTGTGGAAATATCTATTGTAGTTTCTAATTACCAGAGCCATTTCCATATTTCTGCCAAAACCAGCTAAAACACCACTAATAATACCTTTTCCTTTGTGTCCAGATATTGCTGCTTCTCCAAAAAATGAAAGATTATTCCAGTAAAGACTATAATTGATTCCTGTATTAAGTAGCTTATTGTCATTGAAAGCAAATTGATTGTAATCTGAAGTTTCTCTTTGTATGGGTAAATTATACTTGGTAAAAGTGGTAGTATTACCTAATTCTAGAAAAGGTAATTTGTATCTAAAATGGTAACCTGTAACAGTTTCTTCGATTTGATGTTTTCTTGCCAGTTCATTCTCGGTTCTATGTAAACCTGTTTGTGAGATTGAAGAGGCGTATTGTTCTCCTTCATCTGTGCTTTTAATGGTCGCATCAATATTTTTTCGAGATACAAATGTTGTAAACTCTGTGTTTTTGATGAATTCGTAACTGGCTGCAATGCCTCTAAAGTAACCAAACTCAGCAGTAGAAGTGTATGGGAGAATGCCTCTTGAGCTTCTTCGCATCCCTTGTACAGATTCGGAACCTTTACCCATTTGAAATCCTCCCGAAAGAAGCAAACCTTGCCCAAATTGCATTTGGTAATCTCCGATACTGAGTGCTTTAAGCTTCCCTTGATTATAGAGCGTAAAGTGCCATGAGAAGAAATCTGCCAAATATGTTTTGTTTTTAGAAGACCAACTTAGCCTTTCTCCTGCATCTTTTTCAAGTGTAATTCCAAAGCTAAAATCTCTACTGTGGCTAATTTTTATCCTGTATAATAATTTAGCTTCGTCACCAAAATAATGCTGTTTGCTAGAGTCTTCAGGTTCAATAAAACCTTCTTTAGTTTCAGGAACAAACTGATACCTGAAAAACATATATTTATTTTTCTCATCTTTTATTCTTTTAAAGAGGTTGCTGTTACTTTTCCTCTCAGTAATTATTACAAAAGGTTTAAGTTGCCTAATATCATTGGGGGTAAACTCAGGAATTGCCTGTAATTCGTTTATGCTGATTAGTTTACCAAAGTTGTTTCTGTATTTGAAAAACTGATTTAGTTGGGATTCAGAAAGTAATTGCAAGCTAGATAGTTCTTCTCTATCACATTTGTTTAGGTTAATCGGATGTTGGTAAAACTGATAAAGTTGATCTAATAAAGCTTCATAATCCGTATCCTCATCTGTATCTAAAATGAGTCTGTCTATAAACTCTTCCGTTTGAGCATCATCTTGTGCAAGCACATAAACCTGGCTTAACAAACAAAAGCATAAACAAAGAAGTGAGATTTTACTATTCCTCATTATTATTTGGTTTAATATGCTTGTTCGGGAAAGTTAAAGAAATAGAGAGCTGATGAGATAAGCCAAGAAATGGATGACTGCTCAAAGCATAATCGCAAGTGATTTTTTTGAGTTTGAGTGAAGTGCCGAAGTGGTAATTTTCTTCCAAACCTGTAATTCCAGTTCTAACAAGGAAGGTTTTAGTAAGCGCATATTGCAAGCCGACTCTCACACTTAATGGAAATTCTACAGATTTTACAGCATCTACATTTAAGCTTACCTTTGTTATTGGCTTATAACTAATGCCAAGTATTAATTCAGAAGCCAGTTTCTCTTCACTTTCTGCTGTGCGGATACCAGATTGAGTGAAATTATGTGCACCACCACCGAGCCATAAATTTTTACTCAATTGTGTTATTATGCTAAAATCGAAAACTGGTGTAAAGTAACTGCCATAGCCACTGGTGTTTATTTGAAGTAGATTGGTTTTAAATCCCAAACTAATACCATCAAGATCAAAAGCATAAGCAGCAGAGATTTTATGTTCATTATATAACTTGTCTCCAAACCTGAGCGCAGAAAATGCAAGGTTTCCATGCTGTACAGGCAAGATTACACCAAGTCCACTAGTATTAAACTGTCCTGCATATTTTGTTTGGAAGGAGGAGATGGCAGTAAGGTTAGTGACTTTTGTAGTACCAGCAGTATTGTTAAAAACAGCACTATTACTATAGAAGGCTGAGGTTGCCCCGCCTAAACTGGTAGACTCGGCACCAAAATAACTTCCGTTTACCTGAGCTTTTAAGCAAAAAGGCAAAAGGATAATATGCCAATAAATTAGTATGGTAATTACTTTCATTCGCATAAAAAGTTCCCATGCGAATGCTATTGTGTTTTTTGATTATTATGAGAATGTTTGAAAACCTTATTAAATGCCAAGTATTTTCCCTGCTTTTAATAAACCAGCGATACTTATTGCATCAGTTATTTTTCCTTCCATTACCATGTCTATTGCTTGAGAGAAGGGCAACTTTAAAATTTCGAGTTTTTCGGTTGGATCGTTTTCAGTATTACTTTGTGTGAGGCTTTGAGCAAGGTATACAAAACCTTCTTCGTCTGTTACCGAATTAGATGTATGGATACGCATAATTTGCTCCCATTTTGCAGCAATTAGGCCTGTTTCTTCTTTTAATTCCCTTTTTGCAGAATCCAAAAGATCATGGTTTAATTTACCACCACCCATAGGAATTTCCCAGCTGTATTCATTCAATGTGTATCGATATTGGCCAACTAACCATGTGTTTTGGTGCTCATCTATGGGAATAATGGCTAATGCTTTACTATTAAATTTTACTTTGCCATATATACCTCTTCCTCCATTAGGATTGATTACTTCTGCTTCTGAGAGGCTTATCCAGGGGTTTTGATAAACTTTTTTTACTTTGAGGGTTTTCCAAGGGTTTTCTGCTGACATGGGTATTTAGCAAGTGTTTTTTACAAAAAACAAATTTAACTATTCATCTTCTTCTATTTCATTATCATCGTAAGTTATATCTTCATTTTCCATAAAAGATCGATGAAGTTTCTTTTTAAAGTTGATGAGAATTTTTTTTCCTCGGCTACCTATAAAGGAAGGTTCTGCTTCATTTATTTCTTCAATCAAATTAAAAAAACTTTCATATTCTTCGAATGGGCCATATTCTACAAAAATGTCTATCGCTCGATCGTAGGTTTCTTCAAATGTTTTTTTGTGCTCTTTCTCATACTTAAGCGACCAAGTTGCGGCCTCTCCCCATGGAAATTTTTTTAGGAGTGTTTCAAGATGTTCAATTGTTTTTTGTTTTACTTTACCTTCTGAGCGGGCTACTGCATAAAGTAGTTCACCAAAAGCTTCGTATACTTGTTCTTTACTGGCCATGAATAATTAGTGATTATACTTATTTAAAGAGGAGTGGTTTTTATTTATTGGCTTATATAAATATATGAAAATAGCAGCATATTCTGATGTTTAGAGTATGCAATATTTCTGTCCAGGTAATACTTTAATTATCCCTTTTAGTTCCATTTCTAATAATACCGATGGTATCTGGCTCATAGAAATCTGACTTCTATAACTTAGCTCATCAATTTGCAGGTGATTATTCTTTAATAGATCGTAAACTATTTGTTCATTTTGGTTTAGCATTATAGTTAATTTTTTATTTGTACTTGATGCTTCCTTATTCCAGTTTAATAACTCTATAATATCTTCTGCTGATGTAATCATATGAGCTTTGTGCTCTTTTATTAATTTATTGCAGCCTTTAGAATATTGCTGATTCACGTTTCCCGGTAAAGCAAAAACTTCAATATCGTATGAATTGGCAATTTCTGCTGTAATTAGTGCTCCACCACTTTCTGCTGCCTCAACAACAAGTACAGCGTCACTCATACCAGCAATAATTCTATTTCTTTCAGGAAACTTAGGTGCATCTGGTTTGCTTCCAAATCGGTTCTCTGTGAGTATTCCTCCATTTAAAATCATCTGTTTGGCTACATCTTTATGCTCATAAGGATAAACCATATCTAAACCATTTGCCATTACCCCTACGGTAGGTATTTGATTTTTGAGGCAAACTTTATGAGTACAAATATCAATTCCGTATGCCAAGCCACTTACCACTAGTAGATCAGGGTAAGATTGCAATTGTTTGAGCAGGCTTTCTATAAAGTTTTTACCATATTCGGTAGCCTTTCTGGTGCCAACAATACTTAGTATTTTTTTGCTGTTTAAGTCGGCAGCACCTTTATAGTATAATAGAATAGGAGCATTCAGAATGTTTTTAAGCCTTTTAGGATAAGTAGGTGAGGTGTAAAACAGAATTGAAACTTCTTTTTCTTGAGCTTGCTTTAATTCGTTTTCTGCTTTCTTTAAAACTTCTGTACTTAGTATAGCTTCTGCTATCTTCGGACCTATGCCCGGTATTTTTAATAATTTTCCCTTAGGTGTCTGGAAAACATTTTTGGCAGACCCTCTGTAACTGATAAGATGTTTTGCCAAAACATTACCAATGCCCGGAACAAGTCCTAAAGCTATTTCAAAAAGATTTTCTTCCTCCATCTAATTGAGGTTGAAATATTAAAAAAATGCCACCTGTTACAGGTAGAGTTAATTATCCTTAACCAGCTTTTTAAATGCTTTATTTCGTTGTTTGTCAGAAGGGTTTTGGAGAACAGATATAAAATGATTGGTTGATTCTAACCAATGAAAAATTTCTTTTATATCTCTTTTTTTGTGCGCTTTTATTTGTTCGTCGCTAATGTGAATTTGAAAAGCGTTTTCTGTTGTTGTAGCTCCACTGCTAATTGTAGCAGTAGATTTCTCGTTTTTTTTCATTATATAGTTGAATTAATTATTCAGGTTGCCAAGTCTGTATAGCAGTTGAATATCTTGCTCATCTTGGCCTCGTCCTGCATACTTTTTCATTTCAATAAGATTCTGAAGAGAAACGAGATAAACCTCAAAATCTTCTATATCACGAGTTTCTTTGTTTGACCAAAAGTACTCAAAGTCTTTAGGTGTTTTTACCAAAATGTCTAAATTCATGAAACTGGCTATGGAATTATAGTAAGAATAGGCGATTAAATTTTTTTTCTCAACCATATCTTTTCTCACCGTTTCATCCACAAGTTTTTCTATATCTACAGGGATACAGGCATTATAAGAAAGTTTGGTAGTTACCTCTTTAAATTTTTTTAAGTTATTAGGCGAAAACCGCAGCATTAAATCTATGTCGGCTGTCATTCTGGGAATTCCGTAGATATTCACAGCAAGTCCACCACAAACAAGGTATTCAACTCTTGCTTTATATAATGACTTAAAAAGCTGTAAATAATGCTGCATGTTAGTAACTAATGCTTACTGTGTTCTTCAATTATTTTTGTTAGTTCAACAAAGTCACTTACTGATAATTGTTCGGCTCTTTTCGAGAAAACTTCGTCACTGGTAATTTCAGTCGGAAGTTGAAAAAGCTTGAGCGCATTTCTAAGGGTTTTTCTTCTTGTAGAAAAAGCTTGCTTAACTACTCTAAAGAAAAATTTCTCATTACAATCTAACTCTTTCGTGTTGTTCCTTTTAAGTGTAATTACAGCCGAGTCCACCTTTGGTGGTGGTAAGAAAACATTTGGTGGTACTATAAAATTAAATTCAGTATCGTAAAATGCCTGAATAAGTATTGTTAGTATTCCTGAAACTCTACCTCCTGAAGTAGCCGTAATTCTATCAGCCACTTCTTTTTGAAGCATACAAGTTACCTGATCTATTTTATTTTTGTTTTCAAGCATTTTAAAAAATATCTGCGAGGAGATATTGTAAGGAAAGTTACCAATAATATTAAACTTATCTGAGAAAAAAACAGAAAAATCGCTTCTTAGAAAATCAGCTTCAATTATCTGTTCTTCTTTCATACCTAACTCTTCTTTTAGGTAAACCACAGACTCTGAGTCAATCTCAACCACTTTAAAAGGAGCTGTTAATTTTTCAACAAGTATGGATGTAAGTACTCCTGTGCCAGGACCAATTTCTAGTACAGGCAAACTCGATTCTGTCTCAATAAGTGTCTTTACTATCCTTTCTGCTATACTTTTATCCTTTAAAAAGTGCTGTCCCAAATGTTTTTTGGGTTTCACATACCTCATCTGGTAAAACTTTAAACTATTAATTAATATATTTGGCAAATTAAGGTATTTAATTTTTTATGCCTTTGAAATATTGATAATTGTTTCGGATAACAATTCAGACTGTAAATTTTTTATTATTTTATAATAAAGGCTTACGATGGAAAAAACAGCGGCGAAAAAAGAAAATAAGCCAAAAATCGGTATCACTATAGGAGATTTTAATGGTATAGGTCCTGAGGTAATCATAAAAGTATTATCTGATAACAGGATAACTAACCTCTGCACTCCTATTGTGTATGGATCGGGGAAGATACTCACTAAATATAAAAGGCTTTTAGAACTTGAGAACTTTAATTATCATCAGTATAATCCTAATAGTTATCTCAACGAGAAAAAGCCTAACGTAATTAACTGCTGGCACGATAATATTGAAATCGAGCCGGGTAGAATTACTCAGACAGCAGGTATTTCTGCGCTAAAAGCTTTAGAAAAGTCTACAGAAGATTTAGAAAGTGGCTTTATTGATGCAGTGGTAACAGCGCCTATTAGTAAAGAAAATATCCAAAGTGATGAGTTTAAGTTTCCAGGTCATACAGAATATTACGAAAGTAAATTTGGCGATGATGGCAACAAATCACTTATGATGATGGTTTCTGAAAACTTGAAAGTAGCGATGGTTACTGGTCATGTGCCCTTATCAAAAGTAAAATCATTAATTAGTAAAGATAAGCTAAAGCAAACACTTAAAATTTTGCTACAAACCTTAAAAACAGACTTTGGTATTCAAAAACCGAAGATTGCTGTTTTGGGTTTAAACCCACATGCTGGTGAAAATGGTTTATTGGGTGACCATGAAAATCAAGTAATTACACCTGTAATCTCAGATTTTAAAAACCGTGGAAACCTAGTTTATGGACCCTTCTCTGCAGATGGCTTTTTTGGTGCATTAAGCTTTAAAAAATACGATGCTGTATTAGCCATGTACCACGATCAAGGACTATTACCATTTAAAATTCTTGCTTTTGATGAAGGTGTAAATTACACTGCTGGTTTAAGAGTAGTGAGAACTTCACCAGATCATGGCACGGCTTATAACATTGCAGGTAAAAATCAGGCAAATCCTAACTCAATACGAGAAGCTATTTATCTTGCTTGTGATATTGTAAAAGCAAGAGAGAATAAGGTAGAGAGTAGTATAAGAGTGAATAAAGATGTTAGAGAAAAGGAAAAAGACATAGATAAAGAAAAGAAGGTAGCAGAGTAATTACTCTGTTACCCACTTTTTATCGTTTAGTTACTTTTTTCAGTTGATTTTTTAGCGCTTTTAAATCTTTCGGATATGGAGCTTCTGCAACAATTTCTTCTCCTTCTAAACCTGTAAAGCCGAGTTTAAAAGCATGTAATGCTACCCTTTTTATTAGAGGTTGTTCTTCCTCGTATTTTCCATTTCTAAATTTGGGTTTTATTTGAGAAAGATAAAGTATATTACCACCATATTGCTCATCAGAAATAATAGAATGTTTGCTTGCTGCTAAATGTATTCTGATTTGGTGCATCCTTCCAGTTTTTGGTTTGCATTCTACTAAAGAATGTTTGCTGAAAGTTTCTAATGTGTTAAAAACTGTACTGGATTTTTTACCTTCTTGTTTATCAATCCTCACTTTACCTTTGCCACTAATAGCTATAGGTAAATCACACTCGTACTCGTTAAACTCTGCCAAGCCATCAACAAAAGCATGATAGGTTTTACTTACTTTCCTTTTTGCAAACTGCTCAGAAAGGTTCTTATACGCCTCCGGATTTTTTGCCAGTGCTAGAGCCCCAGATGTCTCTTTATCTAATCTATGGCAAAGCTGTGTGGTTTCTATATACTCTTTTGCCAATTGTTGTATGCTTACACGAGTAGTGTCTCTTTCTTGCAAAGAAGCAATACCATAGGGCTTATTAATTATAATGTAATCCTTATTTTCAAAAAGAATAAACTCATCCAACGATTTAATCTTCATACCTTTATCTTTTTTTATAATGTGCAAAGTTAGGTAGAATTAATCTTTTAATTGCTGTAGCACTACGATTTGAGTGAATTTATTATGTACTGGTTTATTAGCTTACTGATTTCTTCGGCTCTATCCACTATCATAAAATGAGAGCCATTTTCTATTAATTTCACATTGCCATTAGAAGAGTGGGGGAGTAGTAAATCTTTTGTGCCGCAGATTTTTAAACAGTTATTAAGTCTTGTTTTATTTTTCCAGCTAATTAATTGAGATATAGCCCATTTAGTAAATTTTAAATCTGTATCTGCTATTATCTGATTTAATAATTTTGAATTTGATGTGCCAAATAAAAAAGGGTTGGATAAAAGTAGGTAATCCAAAAAAAATTGGAGGAATTAACCTGATCAAATGGGTTTTGCCGAATACTCTGTAGATGCTTCGTAATTCACCTTTGGTCTCAGCAGAGGAGATTAGAATAGTGAATTTTGGATTGAGAACTTTTGTGATTTCTGTGGCAATTAAACCTCCAAAACTCACACCCAATATTCCGAAAGTTTCTTGTTTTGTATCAATATTTTTTGAAAGTCTCAACGCATAACTTTCTATACTTTCATTTTTTTGAGGTTTTATCCAATGTAGTGGTATAAGCTCGCAATCCAGTTTGAGATATTTAAATACTCTTTCATCAGCTCCTAATCCACTAATTGCATAGATTTTCATTTATAAAATGCTCAATTTCAGTGTAATAGAAACTTGAAGATTGATTAATGTGAATGGACAGATCCAGCCGATTAAACATGCCCATTTTATACATCTCTTTTAATAAAAAATAAAGCAGCCGCTCATATATAATTGGGCGGCTGTTTTTAGAATATGTAATTTCTTCTATTATAAAAAGAGAGTTTTGTCGAATTTAATTGCTTTGATTGTCAGCAAAGCTTCGTGTTGTATTTATCTGATACAGAAATTTAGTGCTCAATAATTTTATAAGAATTACTGAGTAGTTCAATAAATACATGAAGATTATTCATCAAATATCTAATCCAACAAGATTTTGCTGGGTTAATGGCTTATTGATATATTTCTTCACATAATCATAATTTTTTGATTTGTTGATATCTTGTGGGTTAATTGACGAAGTAAGCATCACAATCTTACATTTCTCTTTTGTCTCGTCATTCAGTTTATCGAACAAGTCTAAGAACTGAAAACCATCCATTAAAGGCATATCAATGTCAAGGAAAATTACTTCTGGTAAAATAGACATTGCATCAATATGCTTAATTTTTTCGATGTTTTTCAGAAACTCAATAGCGCTTCTAGCTCCTGAATGGACAAATATATTTTCACAGATATTTGAAGCTTCAATCATTTTCTGATTAATGAGATTGTCGATTTCGTTATCATCAATCAACATTACTGACTGGTATCTCTTTTCTGACATGTTTTTTTTAAAAAATTTGGTATATAGTTAAAAAAAGAAATTATATGTTAAATAAGTAATTTATTTGATAAATTAAAATTTTCATATTTCAAATTTTATTCCTTGTGCTAAAGGTAACTCTTTACTGTAATTTATAGTATTTGTTTGTCTTCTCATGTAAACTTTCCAAGCATCAGACCCAGATTCTCTACCACCACCAGTTTCTTTTTCACCACCAAAGGCTCCACCAATCTCAGCGCCTGAAGTACCTATATTTACATTTGCAATCCCGCAATCAGAACCACTATAAGACAGGAAGTATTCTGTTTCCTGTAAGTTATCTGAAAAGATTGCAGAAGATAAACCTTGCTTTACATCATTTTGAATATCAACTGCATTATTTACTGTCCCTTCGTACTTTATAAGATATAAAATTGGGGCAAATGTTTCTTCCTGCACAATATTATAATGATTTTTTGCTTCAACTATTGCAGGCGTAACAAAATTGCCTGATTCATAACCTTTACCATATAAAACTTCGCCACCAGTTAAAATATTGCCTCCTTCTTCTTTCACTTTTTCAAGAGCTGCTTTAAAGTTTTCTACAGCATCTGAATCGATAAGAGGACCAACAAGATTATTTTCATCAAGAGGGTTTCCAATCTTTAAAGTTGGATAAATATCGAGTAATCTGTTTTTAACAGCTTCGTATTTGCTTTCATGAACTATTAATCGTCTAGTAGAAGTACAACGCTGTCCGGCAGTACCTACAGCACCAAATACAGCAGCTCTTATTGCCATTTCTACATTGGCATGAGCCGTAATTATTATAGCATTATTACCACCAAGTTCAAGTAATGATTTGCCTAATCTTTTACCCACAGTTTCGCCAACTTTTTTACCCATTCTGGTAGAACCGGTGGCAGAAACTAGCGGTACTCTTTTATCAGCAGACATGAGAGAACCGATTTCAGCGTCTCCAATTATTAAATTGAATATGCCTTCCGGTAATTCATTTCTTTTTAGAACATCTTTAATTATTTTTTGACAGGCAATAGCTGTCAAAGGTGTTTTTTCTGAAGGTTTCCATATCACAACATCTCCACAAACCGCAGCAAGCATGGCATTCCACGACCATACGGCAACTGGAAAGTTAAAAGCTGAAATTACTCCTACTATACCAAGTGGGTGATATTGCTCATACATGCGGTGCTCATGCCTTTCTGAATGCATACTTAAGCCATATAACTGACGTGATAGGCCAACAGAAAAATCACAGATATCTATCATTTCCTGTACTTCTCCTAAACCTTCTTGTAAAATTTTGCCCATTTCTAATGTAACAAGCTTACCCAAAGGTTCTTTGTATTTTCTTAGTTCTAGACCAATTTGCCTTACTACTTCACCTCTTTTAGGAGCTGGAATTTTTCTCCAAACTTCAAAAGCATTTTGAGCCTGAGTAATTACTTTTTCGTAATCGTTGGCGCTTGCCATTGTAACCGAAGCAATTTTTTTTCCAGTACCCGGAGAAAGAATTTCCTTTATACGATCTTGATCTACATTTCCCCACTCAGCACCCGTTGAATACGATGGGTTAATTGCTTCAATTCTAAGCTCACTAAGTACTTCTTCTATATCTGATAATTTTTCTAGTGTTGCCATTGGATTAATTGCATTAAATGGTTAAAAAAATCGCTTTTAAAGAATTTACTGACTGCCGAGTAAAAAGGCTTTAATGAACTTATCTAGGTCACCATCCAGCACATCTTGTACATTAGAACTTTCTACACTGGTTCTAACATCTTTGATTAATTTATATGGATGCAAAACATAGTTTCTGATCTGCGAACCAAAATCAATTTTCATTTTGGAGCTTTCTACTTTTTGCCTTTCTTGGTTTCTCTTCTCTAATTCTTGTTGATACAGTCTGGATTGAAGCATTTTTAATGCTTTCTCCTTGTTCATAAGTTGAGAGCGAGATTCCTGACACTCGATTACAATGCCAGTAGGAGCGTGTTTAAGTCGTACTGCTGTTTCTACTTTGTTTACATTCTGACCACCAGCACCACTTGAACGGAAGGTATCCCATGTAATATCAGCAGGATTGATGTCTACCTCAATAGAATCGTCTACCACCGGATACACAAACACAGATGCAAATGAAGTATGTCTTCTTCCACCTGAATCGAATGGAGATATTCTTACAAGGCGGTGCACACCAATTTCAGATTTTAAAAATCCATAGGCATACTCACCAGAAAACTCTAGAGTTACAGCTTTTACACCAGCAACATCACCTGGCTGGTAGTTTACTTCAGTAACTTTATACCCATGTTTCTCTCCCCACATTACATACATGCGGAGTAAAATCGATGCCCAGTCCATACTCTCTGTACCACCTGCGCCAGGGTTAATTTCCATAATCGCATCCAAAGAATCCTCTTCGCCACTAAGCATCTTTTTAACTTCAAGATTTTCTATGGCTTCTGAAAGGTTCTCGGCAGTATGGTCTACCTCTTCTTCAGTGGCTTCTTCCATCTCATAAAATTCTTGTAGAGTTTCGAGATCGCCTAGAAGGGTATGTACCTCTTCAAAACTGGTAACCCAATTTTTCTTTGTTTTTATTTCTTTAAGCGTTTTTTCTGCAGCTTTAGGATCTTCCCAAAAGTTCGGTTCTGCTGTTAATGCTTCTTCTCTTTCTAATTCTAAGACTTTCTGATCGTAGTCAAAGATACCTCCTTAAAGCCTCTACTCTGGCTTTATAATCCTTCAATTGGGATATATTCATTGTTGAAAATTAATTTAAGTAAAAAATTTATATCAATATTTTTAAAGCTAAATCGCCTTTGAGTGGCTAATTACTAATTTTTAATAAGTTAATCAATAAATACCAATTATTTGTAATCTTACTGAATGTAAGATTTACTGTATTGAGTTATTTGATTTTTTGAATCCAATAATCTCAATACAGCAATTTTATTTAACAAACTTAAATGATGGTATCAACTAGATTAGCTCTTAAATCCTAGAGCATGTTTTCAGGTAATTTTGCATGAGGGTCATCAGGACGGGTAATGTTTACAGCCTCAACCCCTACAATTTCAGGAACAGCACTTAAAATAGCTTGTTCAACACCCGCTTTCAATGTCATACTAGACATAGGGCAAGCTCCACAGGCTCCGAGTAACTCAATTTTAACCACATTTTCTGGGGTAATTTCGAGTACGCGTAAATCGCCTCCATCTGTTTCCAGATAAGGTCTAATGTTTTTTAAAGCCTCTTCGACTTTCTCATTAAGTGAGAAATCTTTATTATCGTTACTCATTTCAACAAAGTTAATTTAGTGCAAAATTAGCAAGTTTATGGAATTTCTTCCATTTAGAGCTGCTGTATTTCTACCTTTTTGGTTTTGTCAAAATTAGCATTTCTTATAGCAACACTTCTTGCTAACTCAGCAGCAATATGGCCAAATGCTTCTGTTGCCACAGAGTTTTGCATAGTTATCGGTTTTCCTTCGTCACCCGCTTCACGAATGCTTTGTACGATAGGAACTTCACCTAAGAAAGGCACTTCATATCTTCTGGATAGTACTTTTCCACCATCTTTACCAAATAAATAATATTTGTTTTCAGGCAGCTCTTCAGGTGTAAAATAAGCCATGTTTTCAACAATACCAAGTACAGGTACATTGATTTGCTTTTGCCTAAACATGGAGATTCCTTTTTGTGCATCAGTTAGTGCTACTTTTTGTGGAGTTGTAACTACCACAGCACCTGTTACAGGAACAGTTTGTACCAATGTTAAATGTATATCGCTAGTTCCCGGAGGAAGGTCTATTAATAAATAATCTAATTCTCCCCAATCTGTATCGCTTAAAAACTGTCTTAGCGCAGAGCTGGCCATAGGGCCTCTCCAAACTACTGCATTTTCTGGAGGAGCAAGGTAACCGATTGAAAGTAATTTAACATTATATTGCTCCACAGGAATAATCATATTTCTGCCAGCAATCTTTACTACTCCGGGTTTTGCACTTTCAGTGTTAAACATAACCGGAATAGACGGACCGAAAATATCGGCATCTATAATACCTACTTTAGCACCGCTTTTTGATAAAGCAATTGCCAGATTGGAGGTTACTGTTGATTTTCCAACTCCACCTTTTCCTGAAGCTACAGCAATAATGTTTTTTACGTCTGGTAAAATTGGGGCATTATTTCTAACAGAAGTAACCTGTGCATGTAGATTTACATTTACTTCAAATTGTTTTCCAACGTGGTTGTGTATAGCTTCAATACAATTGTTTTTAATGAGTTCTTTTAACGGGCAAGCCGGTGTAGTTAATAAGACCGTAAAACTCACTACTTGTCCCTCTACCTGTACGTTTTTTATCATGTTTAATGACACCAAGTCTCTTTTCAAGTCTGGTTCTTCTACAGTAGAGAGAGCTTTTAAAATGTCCTCTTTTGTTACTGACATGGTAATCTCGTTAGTTTAATTGTAAAAGTATATAATAAAAAAGAATATATAATTTCAAAAATTCAGTTTTCCTGTGCCCGTTCACATATTCAGTAGAATTGTGAAATTCAATCTCAGATAAGTACTAAAAAACTAATTATTTTGCCAATTTTTTTTTAAAATTCTATAATGTAACGTTGCAAAATGTTTTGTGAGCAGTGTAAGATTTTTGATTAAATTTGAATATGCCAATTAGAGATGAAACCATAAAAGCTGTACAACAAACTGCTGATATACTTGAAGTAGTTGAAGATTATCTGCCTTTAAAAAAGAAAGGTCAGAACTGGTGGGCTTTGTCTCCATTTACCGACGAAAAAACACCATCTTTTTCGGTAAACCCACAAAAAGGCATTTTTAAATGTTTCAGTACAGGCAAAGGAGGCGATGCTATTTCTTTTGTGATGGAAATGGAAGGAATTGGTTTTATTGAAGCTATTAAAATCTTAGCTAAAAAATATAGCATTTCTGTAGAAGAACTAGAACTTTCGGAGGAACAGAAAGAAGAACAAAATGAGGCTGCTGCTCACCGAGAAAGTCTTTATATAGTGCTCAACTTTGCTGCTGAGTATTTTAAAAACCTGCTGCATAACCATGAAACTGGCAAAAGTATTGGCTTAAGTTATTTTAAAGAAAGGGGTTTTCTAGGTAAAACAATAGAGGATTTTGGCTTAGGTTATAGCTTAGATGAGTGGCAGGCATTTAATGATGAAGCAGAGAAAAAAGGTTATAAAACTGAGTTACTTGAGCAAGCGGGCTTAATTGTAAGAAATGAGAATGATAAGCTCTACGACAGGTTTAGAGGAAGGGTGATGTTTCCCATACATAATGTAACCGGTAGAGTGGTTGGTTTTGGTGCACGTACGCTTAAAAAAGAAGATAAAACAGGCAAAAAATTTGGCCCCAAATACCTCAATTCGCCAGAATCTGAAGTCTATCAAAAAAGTGAGATTCTCTATGGTATTTTTCAAGCAAAAAAGTCTATAAGAGATAAAGATAATTGCTATCTGGTAGAAGGATATACCGATGTAATTTCACTTCATCAAGCAGGTATTGAGAATGTGGTTGCTTCTTCTGGAACTTCACTTACAGAGGATCAAATAAAGCTCATTAGTCGCTTTACAAAGAATGTAACTGTGCTTTACGATGGCGATAAAGCAGGCATAAAAGCATCTTTAAGAGGGGTAGATTTAATTTTGGAAAAAGGACTCGATGTAAAGATTGTAACCTTTCCTGAAGGAGAAGATCCAGACAGTTTTGTAAGAAATGTGGGTGGTGAAAAATTTGCTAAATACATAGAAGATGAAAGTCGAGATTTTATTCTTTTTAAAACCAGTTTGGGGCTTAAAGAGAGTGAGGCAAATCCAATAAAAAAGGCAGATGTAATTAGAGATATTGTTACTTCTATTGTAAAAATACCAGATGCGATTAAGCGCTCGGTTTTCTACAGAGAGTGTAGCAGCTTGATGGGAATCGACGAAGATTTGCTGATTGATGAGGGTAACAAAATCCTTATTAAAGAAGATCAGAACAAAAGGTTTAAAGAAGGAAGAAACCAACAATTTAAGTCAGATTCACAGCGAACAGATGGTGGTGGAGTTGTAGTAGAAAATAAGCCAGAAACCACATCAAAAACATCTACTTCATTAAACGATCCTGTTAATTTTCAGGAGAGAGAATGTGTGCGGATTTTGCTCGAATATGGCAATCAAGAAACAGAAGAAGGCTCTTTGTTGTATCGATATATTTTAGAAGAAATTGAGCAACTTGAGTTTAACGATCCTATTAGTAAGAAGATAATTAATGAGTTTTCTATTGCCTTAGCAAAAGGTGAAGTACTCGATTCTACCTATTTTACACGCCATCCAGACCAGCAAATTAAGCAACTTGTAGTAGATATGATCACAGAAAAGAATGTGATTAGTGAAAACTGGAAAAAACATCATATAATTGTACCTGAAAAAGATGCCAAGCTACATCAGGTAGTCTATTCTAACGTACTTAGGCTCAAGTACAGAACGCTAAAAAAAATGTGTCAGGAGAGTATGGAGCTGTTAGGTAATGCCAAAACAGTAGATGAAGAAATGGAAGCGCTTCAAATTTTCCAGGCATTAAAACAGCAAGAAAATGAGCTGGCAAAATTTTTAGGTATTGTTTATTCCTGATCTATGTCGAAAAGAGATTATCTTCAGACTCATATAATCCAGCCAATCAGCCGAAGACTAAGGCAGCTATTTATTGCTGTTATACTATTGTTTTTGAGCCTATTTGTAGGCATTTCAGGATTAATGATAATTGAAAACCTTAGCTTTTGGAAAGCTTTCTACCTAAGTGTAATTATCATTTCTACTGTAGGCATGAATGAGGTGGGAACAGTGAGTGAAGGAGGTCGGATTTTTATATCTTTTTATATCATTTTTAATCTGAGCATATTTGCTTACTTTGTATCGGTAATTACCAAGTATATTTTTGAAGGTGAGCTTAGAGAAATTTTTAAAAGTTATATGGTTAGCAGAGTAGCTGATAAATTGCAAAACCATACCATTGTTTGTGGTTATGGTAAAAATGGTACTAAAGCTTGCGAAGAACTATACCGAAGCAGAGTGCCTTTTGTATTGATAGAAATGGATGCAGAAGTAGTAGATGATACCTACGAAAATGCACGTAATGTTTTTATTTTACAGGGTGATGCAACCTCAGACGATATTTTGTTAGCAGCAGGCATCGAAAAGGCAAAAACGATTATTACCACTTTACCCAAAGATGCAGATAATGTATTTGTTTCTTTAACAGCCAGAGAGCTCAATCCAAAAATTACCATTGTAGCAAGAGCTTCTGAAGAAAGTTCGGTAAGTAAGCTGAAAAGAGCAGGAGCACACCACGTAGTAATGCCAGATGCCATTGGTGGCCACCATATGGCTACACTTGTTACCCGACCAGAAGTAGTAGAGTTTTTAGGTATGTTGAATGGTATGGGTAACGAAAAACTAGAGCTCGACGAAATTCGCTTCGAAGACATGAAAGACGAGTTTCATGGTAAAACCTTGAAAGAGATGAATATTAGAGAAAAAACTGGAGTAAATATTTTGGGTTATAAAGACCCAGAAAAAGGCTTTGTTTTTAATCCTCATCCAAATACCGTCTTTAAACAAGGAGCTGTGGCAATTGTATTAGGAGACCAAGATGAGCTTAAAAAATTTATGAGTTATTGTTCTAAAAACTATACAGAGTAGTTTCTTGAAAAGAAAATAATTAAAGAATTTTAAATAAGAGTGATATGGAAAAGTCTAGTCAGGTAACAGCAGAAAAAGAAGGGAAAGAGCTTTACTTTGTCAGAATTAAAAAATTCCTAAAACAAATTGTACATCTCATCCCATTCTTTGTAGGTTTTATAATTTCCAGATTTTATCAAATATCTTTTGAGCATGATATTTTTCTTATTGGAATTCTAATTACGGCAGTACTTTTATTTAAAGTGAGAGCTAAGGTAGACGAACCTCCATATCCAAATAAATAGTTTTACTAATACGAATTATTAGCTTATTACTGCTTGCTTTGCTTCGGCAAATTTTACAATTACTTCTTCGTCCATACGGTCTGTAATATTTTTGCCATAGTGTAGCTCTACTATTTTTTGTTCTTCATTTATTAAAAAATCAGCAGGAATTAGGTTGTTATCTATCTCTTTTTCGTCTTTCGTAATTTCTATATTCAAATCTTTAAAAGCTTTTAACTGAGCTGAGTATTTACCAGAAAGTACTGAGCTCATTCTCTTAATAGCCGAGCTTTCTACTCCATATATTTGATATAATTGCTTCTCAGGATCGCTTATTACATGGATGTGTTGTAGGTTGTCTGTAAAAGTGCTGTTTAATAGATAATCTTTTTTAGACTCAAAGATGAAAATCATTTTAATTTTGTCTTGCAAGCGAGGAACCATCTTTATAAACTGGTATGCTCTCAAATTACAAAACGGACAAGAAGTATTTCTGAAAAATGAAAGATATACTTTGTGTCCTTTTAAAGCCGACAAGTCTACATCTTTATCGAAAATGTCTTTCATTTTAAATGAAACAGCGTTGTCTCCTTTTCTTAATTTCATAAGATTTAAGTTTATTTTAAGTATTCATATTTATGCGGCTCAAACAATTCTCAACTACTTGAAAAACAAATCACATCCAATAACTAGAAAAATATCGGGGTTGAGAAAATATGATTAATTAACGGCAATCTTTTTAAAGTAATACATCTGTAAAAGCTGAAAACTGCTATTTTCTTTAGAGAATAGTTGTCATGTCCTATCATGCTTTTTGTGCTTTCTTTTTGTATAAAAGGATTGTTCATTTTAATTTGAGCCTAACAAAAATCAGATAGATAAATATGAGACACATGTATGATAAACTCCCCTGGCATTTGGGAGTTTTGTTAGCCTTATTCCTTTATAGTTTTAGTGCTCAAGCTGAAATTACGCCTTCATTACTTTTTTCAGATCATATGGTCATCCAAAGAGATGCAGAAGTACCTGTATGGGGATGGGCTGAAAAAAAAGAAAAAATTACAGTTGAGTTCAATGGGCAAACTGTTCAAACTAAAGCCGATAAATCTGGTAAATGGATGCTTAAATTAGCTCCAGTTGCTGCAGGAGGTCCTTATAAGTTAATTATTAAAGGAAATAAAAGTGATGCCATCACTATAGAAGATGTATTAGTTGGCGAGGTTTGGGTTTGCTCTGGTCAGTCTAATATGGAGTGGATTTTGAGAAACACAAATGATGCTGATAATGAAATAGCTACCGCATCTGACAAGATGATTAGGCACTTTAAAGTACCTAAAATGATTGGCACTTCTGTAAAAGATAAATTACACGGTGGAGAGTGGCAAGTAACATCTCCTGAGACAGTGGGTGACTTTACAGCAGTAGGGTATTTTTTCGCTAAAAATCTTAGAAAAGAATTAAATGTTCCTATCGGATTATTAAATACTTCTTGGGGAGGAACAGTGGTAGAAACTTGGATTAGTGCTGGTGCTATCTCTACAGTGCCAACTTACAGTAAGACTGTAAGCACACTTGGAGAGCTTAATCTGGAAGAAGCAAACAAAAAGAAAATCGCTGAGCTAAAAGAGAGATTAGGCGATTTCCCTGAAACTGATCCCGGTTTGAAAGACGGTAAGCCACTTTGGGCTGCTAATGATTTAGCCGAAAACGATTGGGAAACAATGGATTTACCTGAAGTATGGGATTTAAAAGAGCTTCCGGGATTGGATGGTATTGTTTGGTTTAGAAAAACCATTACCCTTTCAGAGAGTGAAGCCGCTAGCGATTTTAAATTACATTTAGCTAAAGTTGACGACTCAGATATTACCTATGTAAACGGACAAGAAGTAGGTAAAATGAATGGTCAGTACAGTACACCAAGAGTTTATAATGTGAGTGCTGATATTTTGAAGCCCGGCAAAAATGTAATTACAGTGAGAGTAGAAGACACCGGTGGAGGTGGAGGTATTTATGGCTTGGCTGAAAATATGAAGATGGTTTCGGCTAATAAGTTAATCGATCTTTCAGGAGCATGGAAATATAAAATTGGAGCAGGAAAAATTTCTACAAATCAATCTCCAAACGATTATCCAACGCTATTATACAATGCAATGGTGAATCCAATAATCCCTTATGCGATGAAGGGAGTTATCTGGTACCAAGGCGAATCGAATGCAGGCAGAGCTTATGAATACAGAACTTTGTTCCCGATGCTTATTAACGATTGGAGAGCAAAATGGGGAGCAGGTGATTTTCCATTCTTATGGGTACAACTTGCGAATTATATGCAGCCAAATTCGCAACCAGCAGAGAGCAATTGGGCAGAGTTACGCGAAGCTCAATCAATGACTTTATCTTTGCCAAACACTGGTGAAGCAGTAATTATTGATATTGGAGAAGCGAACGACATCCACCCAAGAAATAAGCAAGATGTTGGTTTAAGGTTAGCATTAGCAGCCGAAAAAGTAGCTTACGGAAAAGATGTTGTTTACAGTGGTCCAGAATTCAAAGAAATGGCAACCAATGGCAAAGAAGTTACGATCACTTTTGATCATGTAGGTAGCGGACTAACCGTAAAAGACAAATATGGTTATGTAAATGGATTTGCTGTAGCAGGTGCTGATAAGAAATTCCACTGGGCAAAAGCAAAACTAGAAGGAAATAAGGTAATACTTTTCTCAGATGAAGTAAAGAACCCTGAAGCTGTGAGATATGGTTGGGCAGATAATCCAGACGATTTAAACCTTTACAATAAAGAAGGTTTACCCGCAAAACCATTTAGAACAGATGAATGGCCGGGTCTTACACAACCTAAGTAATTGAATGAATTTGATAAGAATAAAAAAGCCCTCTGAGTAATCAGAAGGCTTTTTACTTTTATAGGTTATTCATAATATAATTTGCAAACAACTGGTAGAAATGCCCTCTGTCATTTCCTCCTCTTAATCCATGGTTTTTATCTGGATAATAGAAAGAGCTAAACTGCTTGCCTGATTGAATAAGCGCATCTTGCAAAGCAACAGAGTTTTGGAAATGCACATTGTCATCACCAGTGCCATGTACAAGCAAGAAGTTCCCTTTTAACTTATCTACATGGTTAATTGGCGAGTTGTCATCATAACCAGAAGCATTGTCTTGAGGTCTCTGTAAATATCTTTCTGTATAGATTGAATCGTAAAAACGCCAAGTAGTAACTGGAGCCATTGCAACAGCAGTTTTAAATACATCAGCTCCTTTCATAATACAAAGAGACGACATATAACCACCGTAACTCCATCCCCAAATACCAATTCTACTAGCATCTATATAATCTAAACTACTCATGTATTTAGCGGCTGCAATCTGGTCTTCTGTTTCGTATTTACCTAATTGTTTGTAAGTGATATGTTTAAAAGCTTTGCCTTTAAAACCTGTTCCTCTTGGGTCTACTACTGCCACAATGTAACCTTGCTGAACCAAATACTGATGCATAAAGAAATGTCCACCAGACCAGCCTTTGCTCACATTTTGCGAACCCGGGCCACTGTATTGGTAAACAAGTAAAGGATATTGTTTTGTTGAATCGAAATCAGTTGGTTTTAGCATATAAGCATTTAACTCAACATCATTATCCAAGCTAATTGTAAAAAATTCTTTAGTAACAATATCGTATTCTTCGAGAGTACTTTTTAACTCGCTGTTATCTTCTAATACTTTGATCGATTCGTTTTTAGGCGCTTTATACAAAGTGTAAGTGCCCGGAGCATCAACAGCATTGTAAGTTTCGATAAAGTATTGGAAATCAGGGCTCATATCTACTGAGTACATACCTGATTTTGCAGAAAGTTTTTCCTTTTTCTTTCCTTTTAAATCGATGCGATAAAGGTGTCTTTCAAGAGGAGAAACTTCTGTAGAAATATAGTAAGCTATTGGTTTTTTTCCATCGCTAATACCAACTAGTTTGGTTACTTCCCATTCGCCTTTAGTCAATTGCAAAGCCTCAGAGCCATCCATATTATGTACATAAATATGCTTATAACCATCTTTTTCACTGGTTCTTACAAAGTGCTCTCCATCGCTCAAATAAGTAAGATCATTACAGTAATTGATGTCGATGTAAGTATCACTTTTTTCAGTATATACTACTTCACTTTTACCAGATTTAGCATCAGCATGCAAAATCTCGATTTGGTTTTGTAGTCTATTCATTCTTCTTACTGAAAGTAAATCTGGATTCTTCGTCCACATTACTCTTGGAATGTATATATCAGTTTCGCTACCCAAAGGCACATCTACAATTTGCTTGTTATTTAAATGATAAATTTTAATGGCAATGGTAGAGTTTTTCTCACCAGCTTTTGGATATTTAAAGCGATAGTCTTGCGGATATAAAGCGCCATGATTCCAAAGTTGCATATTGTACTCAGGAACTTCGCTTTCGTCAAACTTATAGTAGGCAATCTTTTTACTGTCTGGCGACCAGAAAAAAGCCTTTACAAAGCCAAATTCTTCTTCGTAAACCCAGTCGGTACTACCATTAATAATGTGGTTAAACTTGCCGTCATCAGTTACTTGAACTTCAGACATATCATCTAGATTTACATAGAAAAGGTTGTTTTCTCTTACGAAAGCTACTTTGGTTCCATCTGGAGAGAAGGTAGCATAAGATTGTTTTCCACCTTCTGAGAGTGGACTAATCTTTTTAGTTTCGAGATCAAATACTGTATAGTCTGCAGTAAAAGACCTTCTGTAAATCATTTCTCTTTGGGTGAGAATCAGAATTTTCTTTTCGTCTGCACTTAATTGGTAAGCACTTAATCTAGTTCCAGATGGGAGTAAATCTCCATCGAAAATGGTTTCAACAGCTTGCCCAGTAGTTACATCTACTTTTACAACATTGTTGTCATTAATAGCGGAGTAGTATTTTCCATCATTCATCCAGTTAACACCACTTACTCTTTTAGGAGAAAATGTATTCTTCCCAAAAACATCGTCTATCGTAATTCTTTTCTGTGATATAGCTGATTGTGTCATTAATAATAATATCAAACAAAATATAGGCTTCATTGTAATTAATTTGTTGTATTTAATAATTTGCCAACGGCAAAGATAATCTTAATCCTTTATTCCCTTGAAAATTAAGAAAAAATACAAAGCTGCGGTAGTGCAGGCGGCTCCAGTGTTATTTAATAAAGATGCTTGTGTGCAAAAAATAATTAAGCTAAGTAAAGAGGCTGCGGCACAAGGAGCTTCTCTGGTGGTGTTTCCAGAGTCTTTTATTCCAGCCTATCCGCGAGGTCTTTCTTTTGGAACAGTAGTAGGTAGTCGAACAGAAAGTGGCAGATATGTATGGTTGCGCTATTTTGAAAATTCTATAGATGCATATGGTGATGAGATGCATTTACTGCAAGAAGCAGCCAAAGAGCTAGGCATTTTTTTAGTGGTCGGCATAACTGAAAAAGATATGCAAAGTGGAGGTACTTTGTATTGCTCTATGGTTTTTATAGATGCTAGTGGCAAATTGTTGGGAGTACATAGAAAATTGAAACCTACCGGAGCAGAAAGAATTATTTGGGGTGAGGGAGATGGCAGTTCTTTAAAGGTATACGATACTGAATTAGGCAAAATTGGCGGGCTTATCTGTTGGGAGAATTATATGCCTTTATCAAGAATGGCACTTTACCAGCAAGGTGTGCAGGTTTACATCGCTCCAACTGCCGATGCGAGAGAAACATGGCAGGCAACTATGCAACACATAGCCTGCGAGGGGAGGTATTTTGTATTAGGTTGTAATCAGTTTGTGAAGAAAGACATGTACCCGACTGAGTATTTGGTGGAGCTAAGTAATCAACCAGAAATTATGTGTAAAGGTGGAAGTAGTATTTATCATCCACTGGGAAAGGTTTTGGTAGAGCCAGTGTATAATGAGGAGAAAATTATTCTCACAGAAATTGATTTGGATGAATGCACTAAAGCCAAAATGGATTTTGATGTAACAGGGCATTATCACCGACCAGATGTTTTTAAATTTTCCTACACAAAACCTGCTGAATGATTTTTTTAACCAGAATAAGTATCTCTATACTCTTGTTGTTCAATTTAGCGAGCATGGCATTTGGGCAAAGCAAAACTGTATTAATCGCTTATTACAGTAAAGATGGGCACACTGCTAAAATGGCACAATCGGTTTATAAAGGAGCTAGCGAAGTTGAAGGAGTAGAGGTGTTGATAAAACCAATTGATAGTGTGAGCACAGAATTACTATTAAATGCTGATGCGATTATTTTAGGTAGTCCGGTTTATAATGCCAATGTAGCTCCCGAAATGCAAGCTTTTATCAACTCATGGCCATTTGAAAATGAACCTTTAAAAGATAAGTTGGGAGCCGCTTTTGTAACTTCTGGTGGAACTTCGGCAGGAGAAGAATTGGTGCAACTAAACATACTACATTCTATGATGATCTTTGGGATGCTAGTAGCTGGTGGCCCCGAGTGGACACAACCATTTGGTGCATCTTCATTTAGTTCAGAAGCTCCTTTTGATAATGAAGAATATGAAAGTTTATACTTACAGAAAGGAGAGAAATTAGGAAAAAGAATTGCAGAGTTGGTATTGAAAATTGATTGATTTAGGCTCAGGCTTTATTCAATATAGTATGAATAACCAAAGCGATCGAAGCTATTAGAAAAGTTATTCCAGAGAAAAGGGTTAAAGTGGAGGTGTCGCTGTAGTTTAATAGGAATGTGTATAAAACCCCGAATGATAAGAGTAATAATCCAACTCCTAAAAGCTTTAATGATTTCTTAAATTGGAACATGTTTTTATTCCAGCATAAACCAGTAAGCAAGCTTATTTGTCCTAAAAGACCTATAACACTAGCTAACCATAACAGAAAATTTTCAACATATTTCCCAAAAAGCAGATCTATAATTGCTTGAAATGTAAAGTAGATTTCTGCAATTCCTAATACGATAACTCCATGACCAAGTGCTATTATAATAAAAGCATTGGCAAAAACAGTGATCAAGATCAACTGCTTTGAAGAGACGTTCATGTTTGGGTGTAGGTAAAAAAGGGGGGAGAAAAGTTGAAAAAATTTAAATTCCCAAAGACTGAGAATTAAGACCAGAACTGTCTCGACTATTTATTAAAAAGAGAGGCGAGCCTGAAGTTTGTTGTTTGTTATTATAATTAGTTAGCGTATACATCAGAAATATCTATCATATCAAGATATACTTTAAGGCATTTAGTAGTAGTAAATGGTAATACATTACTAATATCGTCTGTGTTTCTGTTAAACCATACTTCCGCGTAAAATCTGCCCACTGCGTATAATGATACTTTAGTTTTAGCATACGTTCTGCTACACAAAAGCACACCGTTTTCTGATAAGTACTTTAGTTTATTTTCCGTGGAAAGATTACTGAATTTTTGAAAAGTTAGCATAGCAATATAGCTTTAATTTATCTTTTTAACTTAAATACGGATGTAAGTTATCACTAAGTTTCATAAATATAATAATTTCGTTGTTAATGATATTTAAACTCTAAAAAATTATTCAAAAGATTTTTTTTTAGGGATATTTGATGTAAGGTTTTTCTAATAAATTAACTTTTTATCGACTAAAAAAACTAATTTGTCCGAAAAATAGATTTAAAGTAGGGAAAACCTGATAAATACGAGAAGTAATATTAAATGCAAGATATATATAATTAGTAGTACCTGATTTCAGGCTGTTTTCATCTCTCCAGTGATATATCTACTTATTTAAATATGTAAGATTTTAAGGTGTCAGAATAAAAAAAAAGAATTTTTTATTTAATCCACTAATTCATTTTAACCAGCTAGCCTGAAAAATTAAAATGGACTTAATAGCTAATATCTTACTTTTGGCTTTTTTACTATTTATTAGTATACCTCTATACATTATTGCTACAGAGGTACTAAAACAGTGTTTCCTATGGCTAGAGAGGCTACTTAATAGGAAGAAATAAATATTTATTTTGCGCGCAAAAGTTTAAAGTGCATACCAGTAACATAAAGTGGAATTCACTTAAAGGAATTATAACATGGTATACATTGACTCCTGAATAGAGATCACTATTCTTTTTGGAAAGCAAAAAAATGCAATTCTTAAGTTACGGCAAAAAGTTTAGCTATAAATATGGATATAGGTAATAAAAGTAGCACTCCTAAAGCATAGTAAAGATTAAAAAAACCTGCTGCAAGGGCTGAGTCTAAAACAATAAGTGCTAATACACCAGCTTTAACAGCCTTTCCTACATGTTGAGGTTGTAAGGTTTTAAATGCCTTTATTAAAGGTGGATAAACCAAATAAGCAAATAGTAATATGAAAGGTAAAGCTTGAAATGCAAAATAGTTCTGATATAAATATCCAGCTCCACCAAGTAATGATAAAACTATCAAATAAAATAATGCCCCTGTGATTATCGCGATTTTGTTTCCTCCATTTACTTCTCCACGGCTCACCATGGTTACCGCTGCTATATATATGATAGGAATAATAGCCAGCGGGAAAAAGTAGTCGAGCGCTGCTGGCACGATACTAACTCCTAGAAGAAGGTTACCACCGCGGCAAACACCCATATTAATTGGGCCAAACATATTTTGGTGCTTTCCCCAGAAATCGTAGGCTAGAGCAAGTACTGCTACAAATAAAGCAAGAATTGCAGACATTTCTGAAACCTGCCAAGCGGTTAAAATACCAAAGGCAAGCAATACAAAGCCTAATAAAGAAGCCCCACTTTTACTGGCTCTACCGCTAGGAATGGCTCTTTCGGGGCGTTCAATGGCATCTAATTTAGCATCAAATACATCGTTAAAAACCACACCGCCACCATACAAACCAATAGTGGATAAAACTAACCAAATTATTTCGGGTGGAATAAGGGCAAGACTATCAGATTGGTGTTTAAAAGAAATTGCTATGGCACATCCTGCGAGTATGTCTGCTATAGCAGTAATTATATTGGCCGGTCGCATGAGTTGTAAATATGCGACCAGGCTTATTTTTAAGTTATTCTTGGTCATTATCAAATTTGATATAAACCCTTTTGTGTCTTGGTAAAATCTTAAAAGGGAATTTGAGCTGTTCCTGTGGCATTTCTGCTTTGCTGTATTTTAATTCGATATTGGCGTCTTTTACACCTGTCTCATCATAATAAGACATTACAGAATTAATTTCGAAAGGCAAATCAGTGCGGTCAACTCTTTGGAAATCGGTATAATTAATGTTTAATTCATTGCGGCTGTTGATGTCTTCAACAGTTATTTTTTCAAGTTTTGAAGAGTTTCTACTCACCCAGAACTGAACCTTAATATTATCTAGCAACTGAGAAAGTACTTTGTAGTTATCAACTTTATCTACTAATGCAGTACCTCCTTCGAACACTACAGGATTACCAACAATAATAGCTTGTAGCATCTTTAAGCTAAATGGGAAGTTTACTTTTCCGTCTAGTTCATCAAAGCTATACATCATGTACTGCTTGTCTAGTCTATTAATAAAAAAGATTGAGTCATTTTTTATTAAAGCTCTTGCACCTTCTATACCTGTTCCAGATCTAAGGGACAGCCATATAAGACTATCTTTTTGCATGCGAATATCTACAACAAAACGCTCTCTATTGTCTCCATTTTCATATGTTACTCGGCCTCTTGCTTGGAAAAACTCATAGTCAACTTCTTTTGCTTTTGCCTTACGCGAAATGCTTGAACTAGTAGTAGTAGTTTTTCTCTGGCAGGAACTAAATACAACAATGAGTGCTAAAAAGGAAAGTGTAAGCAAGTTGCTGAAATTCCCTTTTCTTGAAAGTGAAGAAAACTTCAGGTAAATACCTGAAGTTCTCATTTTAGAAAGCATTTTAACTGTAAAATTGTTCGGCTTCATGTTAAATAGTATCAATTAAGTTTGGCAAGAGCCGCTTTTATAGAAGTAATTTTACTCTCAGCATCTGCCTTCTTTTGTTTTTCTTTTCCAACTACCGCTTCTGGTGCATTGTTTACAAATCGCTCGTTACTAAGCTTTTTATCAACAATTTTCAACAACCCTTCGGTGTATTCCAGTTCTTTTTGCAGTTTTTCCCTTTCTTGTTCTGGATCGATTTGATCTGCAAGTGGAATATAAAACTCATCTGCTTTATAAACAAAACTTGCGGCATCTTCTACTACATTTTCAGTAAAATTAATCTGAGACAGACTGCCTAGTTTTATTAATACATCACCAAACTCATTGTAAATTTTTGGCTCGGCTGTTTTAATAAACAACTCAAGTGGAGCATGTTTCGCAATTTGTTTTTCGCTTCTTATACTTCTAATCTTAGTAACTGCTTCAAAAACGGCATTTGCTTCTGCTAGAATTTGCTTGTCATAAGCAACAACTTCTGGATAAGCAGCTACAATTAGGCAATCATCTGCATCTCTTTCTTTAATTATGTGCCATAGTTCTTCTGAGATAAATGGCATAAATGGATGCAACACTTTCATTAACTTCTCAAAGAAAGCAAGTGTAGCTTCTAGTGTAACTTTGTCAACAGGTTGTTGGTACGCAGGTTTTATCATCTCCAAATACCAATCACAGAAGTCATTCCAGAACAATTTGTAAATACCCATTAAGGCATCAGATATTCTGAATTTGCTGTAATGATCTTCAATCTCTGCTAAAACCTGATTAAATCTGGCCTCAAACCATTCGATTGATTTTTTATTTGCCTCTGAAGCATCTTCATCTTTAACTTCCCAGCCTTTTACTAATCTTAAAGCATTCCATATTTTATTTAGAAATTGACTTCCTTGCTGACAAAGTTTTTCATCAAACAACAAATCGTTACCAGCCGGAGATGAGAACAACATACCTGTTCTAATACCATCGGCACCATATTGCTTAATTAAATCGAGTGGATCAGGTGAGTTACCCAATTGCTTCGACATTTTTCTGCGTTGCTTATCTCTTACAATACCAGTAAGATAAACATTTTTAAATGGCATCTCGCCGCGATACTCGTACCCAGCGATAATCATTCTGGCAACCCAGAAGAATAAAATCTCTGGTGCTGTTACCAAATCGTTTGTTGGATAGTAGTAGTTAATATCCTCATTATCGGGTTTGGTAATACCATCAAAAACAGAAATTGGCCACAACCAAGACGATGCCCAAGTATCTAGTACGTCTTCGTCTTGTACCAACTGATCTGCTGTAATATCAGCTTGTTTTTCTTTCGCCAATTCTAATGCTTCCTCGGCAGTTTCAGCAACTACATAACTGCCATCTGGCAAGTAGAAAGCTGGAATTTGGTGTCCCCACCATAGCTGTCTAGAAATACACCAGTCTTTTACATTCTCCATCCAGTGGCGATAAGTATTTTTGAATTTCGGTGGAACCAACTGAATGTTATCGTTCATTACATTCTCGTAAGCTGGTTTCGAAATTTCTTTCATCTTAATAAACCACTGAGTAGAAATTCTTGGCTCAATTACAGCATCAGTTCTTTCTGAGAAACCAACATTATTAGTGATTTCATCAATTTTTTCAATCTGTCCTTTCTCCTCAAGCTCTTTGGCAATTTTCTTTCTTACAACAAATCTGTCTTCACCAATGTAGTGGCCAGCAGCTTCTGAAAGTGTACCGTCGTCATTTAAGGTATCGATGGTTTCCAGATTGTGTTTTAACCCGATTTCGTAGTCATTTATATCGTGTGCTGGAGTAATTTTTAAGCAACCAGTACCAAACTCCATATCAACATACTCATCTGCAATAATATTTACAGCTCTTTCGGCAATAGGTACGATTACCTGTTTACCTACTAAATGCTTGTATCTATCGTCGTTTGGGTTAACACAAACAGCCGTATCACCAAGAATTGTTTCTGGACGAGTAGTAGCAATAGTTAGCCACTCATCTGTATCTTTAATTTTATATTTCACATAATACAGTTTAGACTGTACCTCTTTGTGAATTACTTCTTCGTCTGAAAGCGCAGTTTTTCCTTGTGGGTCCCAGTTAACCATACGAGCCCCACGATAGATGTAGCCTTTTTTGTATAAGTCAACAAAAACCTTAATTACAGCTTTAGAAAGCTCTTCTTCCATAGTGAAACGTGTACGGTCCCAGTCACAAGAAGCACCTAGTTTCTTGAGCTGTTCTAGTATTATTCCACCATATTTTTCTTTCCATTCCCAAGCGTAATTCAAGAACTCTTCACGAGTGAGGTCTTTTTTGCTAATCCCCATCTCTGCGAGCATCTTCACCACTTTTGCTTCTGTAGCAATAGAAGCATGGTCTGTTCCCGGAACCCAACAGGCTTCTTTTCCCTGCATTCTTGCTCTTCTTATCAATACATCCTGAATGGTATTGTTGAGCATATGGCCCATGTGCAAGACTCCTGTTACGTTTGGCGGAGGTATTACAATGGTATATGGCTCTTTGTCTGGGTTTGGTTTTGAAGCAAAGTACTTCTTATCCATCCAGTATTGATACCATTTATCTTCTACTTCAAGGGGATTATATGTCTTGTTCATCTCGATTTTTATTGCTTAAACAGCAAAAATAAAAGGCTTTACTTAAATTAGATACTAAGTTAAAGAAATTCCTTTTGGGTAGTATAAAACCTGCCAGCTAAACAGCTTAATTACAGATAAAATGTAATAAACAGATTTATACCAAAAAGGAATTGAATATTTTACAAAATTCAGGTTTGAGAGTGTGGCTTATATAAATCCATCTCTTTCGTTTCGAGCGTGAATGTATTTTACTGCTTTCTCGTAACTCTCTGTTAACTCTCTGAATTTTTTTACTGATCCACCGCGATCTGGATGATATTCTTTACTGAGTTTACGATACCAGTACTTTACATCGTCGATCTCGGCTGTCCAGTCTAGCCCAAAAATTTGCAGGTAACTTGGAGCCTTTCTGAATTTGTCTACCTGAGCTTTTCTTAATTCGGTACAAAAAATTTGACCTCTTGCTTTGGTTTCACCTTTGTTATCCAGTTCTCTTTTGTTGAGTTTAAAAACTGGTGTGCTTGTATCAGGTTTAAATTTCTCATGATAACGTGTGCCATACACTTCAATCTCTGCACTAGATTTCTTCTTGATCTGGTATTTGCATGGTCCGTATTTTTCGTATACAAATTCCAGTCTGGAAGTTTGGGCAAAGTTCATCTCATCACCCATTTTAGAAGCTTCTTCAATTTTTTGCTCCAGATATTCTTCTAAAGCAAATTGAAAACTTCTGCAAGTAGCGCGAGTATTGTCTAACGTTTCAAGTACTGCTTTTTCTGCGTCCTTAAAATTGTTAGACGTCCCAAAAATGTGAGGCCTACGTTTGTGATCGTGAGCAATAACCCAAAACACTTTCTCTTCTGGTGTTTCGCAAGCGGCAACAAAAGTATGGTGTTCCATACCGTTGCCTTCAGGGTTTACGATTCTTTCTTCAAAGGCTTCGTTTTCAGAGTCCCGTTTATCTTCAAATATGGTATTTGATTTATCCATTCTGCAAAATTAAAAAATCACATATTAAGAATTAACAGGCTGGCTATTTTATCAATAAAATTTAACAGAAAATTCTATTCTGTATATTTACGAGATAAAATTACGGAGCTTAAATCAAATACTAATTTTTATATTAAACAATCACACACAATGTATCTAAAGCAAATACTTAAAACATGTGTTTTGCTCATGTTCTTTCAGCAAGCTTATGCACAAGACAATCCACTAATCCGTTTTCCAGCACTAAATCCAGATGGTTCCAAAATAGCATTTAGCTACCAAGGAGATATCTGGACTGCAAATATAGATGGTAGCCAGCCAAAAAGACTTACTATCCACGAAGCTTATGACGCATCGCCAATTTGGAGTCCAGATGGTTCTAAGATTGCCTTTAGTAGCGATCGATTTGGTAATGATGACATTTATATAGTTGAGGCAGAGGGCGGATTACCAATGAGATTAACTTATCATTCTTCTGGCGACCAGCCAACTGCATGGAGAGGAAATGATGAAATTCTTTTTGAAACCCGTAGAAACTTTGTTCAAATTGAGAGAGAAAGGGAAATTCATGTAGTTTCTGTTAATGGAGGTACACCTTATAGAATAATAGATGCAGTAGGTTTTCAAGCAGCACCGTCTCCAAATGGCAAATTAATCGCTATGGTAATGGGCTCATGTAGAATTGAAAGAGAAGCTTACACAGGCCCAGCAAACAGAGATACCTGGATTTACAATACAGGTACAAGTAAATATACGCAGCTAACTACTTTCGAAGGTCAGGATGTAAAAGCTGAGTGGGGAGATGATAATACCTTATATATATTGAGTGCTGCAAATGGCAAATACAATATATTAAAGCAAAAAGTTACAGCAGATGGAAGTGCAGACGGTGGAGCTGATGTTGTTACTAACTTTACTAATGATGGTATAAGACATTTTGATGTGAGTGAAGATGGCTCAACTATCGTTTTTGAAAGACAAGATGGAATTTTTAGCTTAAAACTGGCTGATATGTCTATCACTCCAATTAAAGTAAATGTAAGTGCCGATTACAGATTTGATCCGGTAGTACATAAAACTTTTACTAGGGATGCATCTGAATTTACTGTTTCTCCTAGTGAAAAATATTTTGCAGTAGTAGTTAGAGGGGAAATTTTTGTAGGAGAGAATGATAAAGAGAAAAGCAGAACAGTAAGAGTTACAAAAAGTCCTTACAGAGACCAAGATGTTACTTGGTTAAACGACTCTACTTTACTATTTGTGTCAGACAGAGAAGGTCAGTATGATTTATACATGGTAAAATCTAGCGATCCGGAAGAAACAAATATTTTCAAAAGTCTAAAACATGAGGTAAAAAGACTGACCAATACGCCAGAAGATGAGAGTAACCCTGTAATATCGCCAGACGAAAAGAAAATCGCTTACAGAAAGGGGAGAGGTGCTTTATATACCGCTGATATCTCTACTGATGGTACTTTATCTAATACCGTTACTATACAAGATGGTTGGTCAACACCTGGTGGCGTAAGTTGGAGTCCTGATTCTCGTTGGTTGGCTTATTCTTTAGAAGATCTTGAGTTTAACGAAGAGGTTTATATCCATGAAGCAAATGGTAAATCTGAGCCAGTAAATATTAGTATGCATCCAAAGTCAGATGGTAATCCATATTGGAGTGCAGATGGTTCTAAATTAGGTTTCCTTTCTGCAAGAAATAATGGTGATATAGATGTTTGGTTTGCTTGGTTAAAGAAAGAAGACTGGGAAAAAACCAAACAAGATTGGGAAGAATTTTCAGATGAAGATGACAAAGACAAAGATAAGAAGAAAGGTGATGATAAGAAAGAAGACACAGTTGAGCCAATTCAGATAGATTTCGAAGACATTCATTATCGTTTGCAGCAAGTTACTTCTATGCCGGGTAACGAAGCGAATATGGTGATCTCTAAAGATGGTGAATTCTTTTACTTTGTAAATAATAGAAGTGGTAGACAAACTTTTGAAGCAGAAAGCGACCTACATAAAATTAAATGGGATGGTTCTGAAATGGACAGACTTACTTCGAAAGACACTAATCCTTATGCATTGCAATTGGGAAATAGTGGTAAAAAGTTATATGCTATAAAATCTGGTGGTAGTATAGCTACTTTCGAAGCAGATAAAGGCAAACAAGAAGGATTACCTTTTACTGCTAAAATGTCAATTAACTTTCCAGAAGAAAGAAACCAGATATTCGAAGAAGCTTGGCGTACACTTGATGCAGGTTTCTACGATCCAGATTTTCATGGTCAAGATTTCGATGCTTTAAAAAAGAAATATAAAGTTTGGGCGCTAGAAGCTTCAACTGAAAGAGACTTTGCAGATATCTTTAATACGATGTTGGGCCAGTTAAATGCCAGCCACATGGGCTTGTATGGTTCAGACAGAGCTGAAACTCAAAGAGAAAGAACAGGATTATTAGGCGTTGAAATTAAACCAACAAAAAATGGGATTGAAGTAGTTAGAGTTGTACCTAACACACCTGCAGATAGAACTAAAAGTAAATTAAATGTTGGAGATGTAATTACAGCAGTAAATGGCGAAGCTGTTTCTTCAACAGAAAACTTCTATTTGCCATTTATCAACACAGCAAATGAAAGAGTGCTATTAACTCTTAGTGGTAATAAGGAAGTGGTAATTAGACCAGCTTCTTCAATTAGTACCGCATTGTATGAAGAATGGGTGAAAGATCGCCAAAAGCTTACAGAAAAGTACTCAAATGGTAAATTAGGTTATATCCACATTCGAGGAATGAACTGGACTAGTTTCGAGCAGTTTGAAAGAGAATTAACCGCTGCTGGTTTAGGTAAAGAAGGAATCGTAATTGATGTTCGCTACAATGGTGGTGGCTGGACAACCGATTACTTAATGGCTGTATTGAATGTGAAACAACATGCTTACACTATTCCAAGAGGTGCTGCTGAGCATTTGGACGCAGAGCACAAGAAATTTAAGTCTTATTATCCTTATGGAGAAAGATTGCCTTTGGCAGCTTGGACAAAACCTTCAATTGCATTGTGTAACCAAAATAGTTATTCTAATGCAGAGATTTTCTCTCATGCTTATAAAACTTTAGGCATTGGTAAACTGGTTGGTATCCCAACATTTGGAGCTGTAATTTCCACTGGAGGTCAAAGGTTGATTGACGGTTCTTACGTTCGTTTGCCATATAGAGCATGGTATGTTTATGCTACAGAGAAGAGTATGGAAAATATTCCGGCTACTCCAGATATTATAATTGATAATGCTCCAGATAGCAGAGCTAAAAATGTAGATGAGCAGTTACAAAAAGCAGTAGATACACTTTTAGGAGATTTATAATCTGTATTTAAAATAATAGAGAGAAGGTCGGGGAATTACCTCGACCTTTTTTATTTTCGGTTTTTTGAATAAAACACGGACTATGCTAACAAAATACATCATTCTAATCTGCTATTTTGCAGGATTGTTTCTCATTGGCAAGCTTGCATCAGGCAAAATTAACAACATTAGCGATTACTTTGTGGGAGGGAAAAAGTTGGGTTATTGGGTAGTTGCATTTTCGTCAAGAGCGACAGGAGCATCTGCTTGGGTGCTATTAGGTTTAACTGGTATGGGTGCTGTTTATGGTATAAGTGCCTATTGGGTAGCTTTGGGTACAACTGGGGGAGTTGTTGTCTCTTGGTTTTTTATGGCATCTAAGTTTAAGCGCTTAGCCGATCAATATGATTCTATCACCATTCCAGATTTTTTAGTTTCTCGATTTAATTCTAAAGGAAGTTTTTTTAGAGGTATGGCGGCTACAATACTTTCGGTATTTGTAGTGATTTATGTGAGTTCTCAGATTGATGCCACAGGAACAGCTTTCGAAACATTTATGGGTTGGGATTATTATACTGGAGCTTTGGCTGGTTTTATAATAGTGGTATTATATACTTTTTCTGGAGGATTTGTGGCAGTTGCTTGGTCAGATGTTTTTCAGGGTAGTATTATGTTATTTGGTTTGGTGGCATTGCCTATTGCAGCAATTTCAACTATTGGTGGGTTTGGAGAGATCACTGAAACGATGGCAGCCATCGATCCCTCATTGCTAAATCCTTGGGGCAAAGGAGGCTTAACAGGAGAAAACGTAGCTAGAATTGTTGGTTTTGTAATGATTGGTTTGGGTTATTTGGGTTCACCACAACTTTTTGTTCGCTTCTTATCTATTAAAGATGAGTCAGAAATTAAAAAGGGGAAATGGGTATCGGTAATATTGCAATTAGTAATGAATATTGCTGCCGTTAGTATTGGTATTTTAGGTAGAGTACTTCTTACAGAGCCTGGCGAGGACTTAACCAGTGTATTAGGAAATGGAGGCCAAGATGTACTTATAAAGCTTTCAGATTTTGCTCTACCGTTTTTTCATGGGCTTTATATAGCAGCAGTTTTGGCCGCAATTATGTCTACAGTAGACTCTTTGTTGGTTTTAGCTTCAAGTGCAGTTACAAGAGATTTTTATCAGAAAATATTTCATCCAGATATGAGTGACGCCAAGTTGGTAGGCATGTCTAAGTTTGTTACACTAATTATGGCTGGTGTCGCGCTTTCGGTTGCTTTACTTGTTGCTTTCTTAGTGCCAGGAAGAACTATATTCTGGTTTGTTATTTTTGGTTGGTCTGGTTTAGCTGCATCATTCTGTCCTGTTATGATACTTTCTTTATTCTGGAAAAACTACTCGGAGAGAGGAGCGATGGCTTCTATGATTACAGGGTTTTTATGTGTGCCAATATTTAAGTTTTGGGCTACAAGCTTACCAGAAATTGGAATTTACTTCAAATTGGTAGCTGAATTATTGCCGTCGTTTATATTTGCCCTAATTGCTGGTATAGTCTTTAATAAGAAGTAACATCTTAGACTGTGAATAATTCCTAATAATAGGTTCACAACTTTTTTACTGGAAATAATAATACGTTTTATCATCGTTTTCTATGCGAACAAACTAACGATTATAGAACTAATTTATACAAACTTCCAGCTATGAGTAATTTGAATCCTATTTTAAAAGGAAATTTCAGAAAAATTAGAGGTAGAAAAGTAATTACTTTATTAATGCCTTTATTATTAGGAGCAATGCTTTCGTCTTGTTATGCGCCATTGAGTTCTTCTGGTATACCAGGTAAAGCCAAAAAGAAATTATACACACACAATCATAGAAGATCGAATGCTGCAAAATGGAGTGTTTTAGATTTATCTGCAGATTGTCCATCATCTTCTAGAAGAAGAGAAAAATATTAATTCAATATTTATTTAACATAAAAGGCTATCTCACTTAAGAGATAGCCTTTTTGTTTTATAAGTAAATCATAATTTATGAAACAGGTTGTCTTTCCTGTTTGCTTACTTTTTTGTCTGGTACTTTTTCAGCATCATCAAATTTATTGTAAGCACTAATAATGTTTTTAACCAATCTGTGTCTAATTACATCTTTATTGCTTAGTTCAACTATACTAATGCCGTTGATACCTTGTAATACAGTAAGTGCATTTAATAAACCAGATTTTTGATTTCTAGGTAAATCAATTTGGGATTTATCTCCAGTAACAATCATTTTTGATTCTGGACCCATTCTGGTTAAGAACATTTTCATCTGCATAACCGTGGTGTTCTGCGCTTCATCAAGTAAAATGAATGCACCATTTAAAGTTCTACCCCTCATATAAGCCAAAGGAGCTATTTCTATGATACCATTTTCGAGATAGTATTTTAACTTTTCACTCGGTATCATATCATATAAAGCATCATAAATTGGCCTTAGATATGGATCTATCTTCTCTTTAAGGTCTCCAGGTAAGAATCCTAAATTTTCACCAGCTTCTACAGCAGGTCTAGTGATAATGATTTTTTTAACCTGTTTATTTTTTAATGCTTTTACCGCTAAAGCTACAGAAATATAAGTTTTACCAGTACCAGCAGGCCCAACAGCAAAAGTAAGATCATCTTTACTGGCACTATCTACCAATAATCTCTGGTTTTCGGTTTTCGGTCTAATAGCTAGACCTTTAGCGCCATATATTAAAGTGTCTTCTTTTAATTGAACCTGTATGTCGCGGCTATCGCGTTCAATGTAATTTACTACATTTTCTGTGGTTACTTTGCCAAACTTTCTATAGTGTTCAAGAAGATTATTAAAGGTATCGTTGATTTTTAATATTTCTGGGCTAGACCCTTGAATCCTTATCTCGTTACCTCTTGAAATTATTTTGCTTTTGGGAAAAGCATTGGAAATTTCTTTAATATTAGTGTTCTCTACTCCGAGGAAATCTACTAAAGAGACATTTTCTAATTTAATTACTTTTTCTACCAAATGATTTTTTGTTTAATGGAAAACTACTTTTGTAGGAAGTGCACAGTGTTTACTTCCTAATAGAGAATCGACGGTTTTAATTAAAAATATTTTTCATAAAATTAGACATTATCTTATCTAAGCTAACAAATTTTTTGAAATAATGATTAATTTTTAATCAATAGATGTTGGCTTTTTTGTAAAGTCTTTCTTCGTAATCATAAATAAGCCTGTAATTGCAGGTAGTAGAATATTTAAGAGCCATAAAAGTAGTGTAGAACTTATAATATCTGCTGGGTTTAAACCCAAGTTACTAAAAAATAACAGTGCTGAAAACTCCCTTATACCCAAATCACTTAAAAAACTAAATCTTGGGATTACAGATTTTAGAAGCAGCATTAGAGAAATTCCAGTAAAAAAATCTACAAGACCGATTTCAATTTGTAATGCATACAGAATACAGAAGTATTGTATTAGAATGATTGTATATCGGAATATGGAAGCAATTGTAATCTTGATTTTATCGAGTGTTGAGTAATCTTTAAAAGGTTCTGTGTACCTGCTTATTTGTTTAAAAGGTAATAGCAAGTGGATGTTAAATAGTAGAATTATAATTAATAGAGTAATAAGAGCGAGGGCGACCCATGCTATATAAATACCTATTTGGTTAAGATTGTTGGAGAATAAAAAAATTAAACCAACACCTCCACAAGCATATGTTATTAGGTTTTGGTAGATGCCATTTACTAGCGTAATTCCGATGAGTGTAGTTCTGTTAATTTTGTCGATATGTAATGCTCTTCCAAGGTAATCGCCAACGCCTCCAATAGTAAGAAAAGACATACTTATACCCGAAATAATACCTTTAATTGACTGAAAATAAGAGATTTTTTGTAGAGGGTTTACTAGTAGTTTCCATTTAAAAGCCTCAGCAAACCAGTTTAGAGGCATGAGTATCACAATAAAAAAAAGAAAGAAAAAATTGTTTTGAGAAATTTTTTTTAGTGAGTGTGCAAAGTCTTGGTTAAATCCTTTATGATTAATTGCTACATAAGTGATATATGAAAAAGCAATAACTAGAAATGAAGCCTTTAAAACCAGACTTGTCTTTCTGCTTATATTTATTTGATTAAATTTGAGCGCACCTGATAAATATTTCATGCATGAATAAAAAAGTGATCAAGGAAAAAATAATATTAGGAGTCGATCCTGGTACAAATGTAACAGGGTATGGCCTTTTGTTTATCAGGAATAATAAACCCAGTTTGCTGCAATATGGAGTAATTCATCTTTCTTCTTACAATTCTCATCCACTCAAACTTAAAAAGATATTTGAAAAAATAACGCAACTTATAGAAGAATATCATCCTGATGAGATGGCACTGGAAGCTCCTTTTTATGGTAAAAATGTTCAATCTATGCTTAAGTTAGGTAGGGCACAAGGAGTAGCTATGGCTGCTGCTTTGGCATTGGATATTCCTATAGTAGAATATGCACCTAAAAAAGTGAAGCAATCTGTAACTGGTAATGGAAATGCAACAAAAGAGCAGGTCGCTGCTATGATTATGAATATACTTCAGTTTAAAGCGGATGATAATAGTATGTTAGATGCTACAGATGCTTTAGGAGTAGCTCTCTGCCATTTTTACCAAAATGGAAATAATCTAAGAAAATCTAAATCTTGGAAAGCTTTTTTAACTGAGAACCCAGGTCGTGTAAAAAAGTAAGACCTGCTTTTAAGCAGGTCTTTCAAAAAATTATATTCCAGTACATTCCTTTATACTCATTTGAGTATAGCGATTCCCATCTCAAATACTGGTGATTAGTTTAAAAAATAAGTAAAGATTTTACCATAGAGTAAATTCAGTGTTTAACAATACAAGACCAACTAATAATAATGCACCTACTACAATCATTCCTGAGATAAGCGTATCGTACTTTCTTGAAATAGCAGGTTCAATACCTAGTTGCTTTTTGTTTTTTTCTTTTACTTGAGTATTCTGTTCCATAGTATTTTGTGTTTAATTTTTTTGTGATAAATACTGACTAAATCGTTGTTTTGATTTGTTCTGGTTAAAAAAGAATAAAAAATATTACATCATTATTCTTTTCTGTGTTGTTCAAATGTATAAGCTATAAATGCTCTGCGTTAAAATATGCTGTTAATCAAGCTTAATCCCTAACATTTATTTGTTTTTCAAACTCAATAAATCTTACATCTGTAAGAAAATATGCACACATTAAACCAAATCCATGAAGAATTGAAACTCAAATAAATTCTCAGGATGAAATTAGATTTGTCAGTTATATCAGGTGGCTATAAAAAAAATAATAGCTCAAAAAGTAATTTAGTTTATTCTCACCTTAGGTGAATTTTCAGTTTTCAAACGCTCCAAAAAGACATTATTGTTAGAAAAATAAATTATTTGCATTACTTTTTTTAGGGTGAATTCACAAACTTTCAATAATTATTGAAAGTTTAAAAACTTTGTTGCTACCTTTACGTTTATGGAATTAGATAAAGCTAAAATGGAATTTGTACAAACATGGGGAGCATTAGGTTCTTCGTGGGGAATACCAAGATCGATGGCGCAGATTCATGCATTACTTCTATCGAATAAGAACGAATTAAGTACAGAGGAAATAATGGAAGCTATCCAATTATCGAGAGGGAATGTAAATATAAACTTGAGAGAGCTAATTAATTGGAAGCTAGTAAGTAAGCAAAACAAGTTGGGTGAGAGAAAAGAGTTTTTTGCTGCTAGCCATAATATTTGGGAGATATCAAAAAATATTATGCAAGAACGCAAGAGGAGAGAGCTACAACCTGTACAAGATTTATTAATTTCTTTAAAAAATGAATCATTAGAAGGGGATGATGAAGAGGTATTACATTTTAAAGAAATGGTAAAATCTCTAGATGAGTTTATTTCTCAAATGGATCAGCTCTCAGAACTTATGATAAGGCTGAATGATAATATGTTCTTTAAAAAAGTGATTCAGATGTTTCAGAATAACTGAAGTAAAAAATAGGCTAGTGCCTGTTTTTTTTATTACAAACTTTCAATAATTTCTAAAAGTTTAAAAATGTTAGTAAGTAACAAATTACTCGTTGATAATGATTGCCCTATGTGTAAAGCTTATGGTGCTTGTTTTACTAGGTTTAATCTTGTAGATAATAACACAATTAGTCCCTACCAAAAGACAAATGAAGCTTTTGTAAATGATATTGATTTAGATAGAGCTAAAAATGAAATAGCATTACACGATACACAAACTCATCAAACTTTATATGGACTAGATGCACTCATTAAAATTACTACTCACAAAAGTCAGTTGTTTAAGGCCATAGCAGAGTTTATGTATCCTTTTCTCTTTAGGCTATACAAACTAATATCATTTAATAGAAAAGTAATTTATCCTTCAGCTAATACAGCAGTTGGAAGAGATTGCACGCCAGATTTTAATCTTAAATATAGATTGGTCTACATCATTTTAGTTGCTCTATTTACAGGTGTAGTTTTACATGAGTATTCAGTATCTATTTATAGCTTTTTCGGTTGGGAGAGCTCTTGGTTTTTAGAAATCGTGGTTTGTGTTGGTCAAATTATTTGGCAATATGTAGCTGTAAAAGCTTTTAGGAAGAAAAACAATGAGGCTCTAGAATATTTGGGTAACATGTCTACTGTTTCACTTATAGGCGGTTTACTATTAAGTCCAGTTTTGATTATTCAAAGCTTTGTTGTTTTACCAGTATTGGTTCTTGTAGGGTATTTCTTTGTTGTAGTTTCTTTAATGTTACTGGAGCATATAAGAAGATGTAAACTCAAAAAGTTTCCTACATTACTTTCTGCATCATGGGTTTTATATAGAATGGGAGTACTTGTATTCATCCTAACAATCTTTATTTAGTTATGAGAAAGATAGTAATAGCAGGTGGATCTGGTTTCTTGGGTAAAGCACTAGTTGCATATTTTAGAGATAAAGGAATCGAAACAATTGTATTAAGTCGAAAGCCTGAAGCTTCTCAAATTTATTGGGATGGAAAAAGCATAGGTGATTGGGTAGATGTTTTAGAAGGTAGTGATGCACTCATAAATTTATCTGGTAAATCTGTCGATTGCCGATATAATCAATCTAACAGAGACAAAATTCTTTCTTCCCGAATTGAAAGTACTAAGGTTTTAAACATCGCAATGTCTCAATGTAAAAATCCACCAAAGGTTTGGTTAAATTCCAGTAGTGCTACCATTTATATTCATTCAGAGAATGAGATTATGACAGAGCAGAATGGAATTATTGGTGATGATTTTTCTATGAATATTTGTAAGCGTTGGGAATCTGAGTTTTTCAATAAATCAATTGGTCAAGTTAGAAAAGTAGCATTGAGAACTTCAATTGTTTTAGGTGAAAATGGAGGTGCATTTCCAAAAATGAAGTGGCTTAGCCAATTAGGAATGGGAGGTAAGCAAGGTAATGGCAAACAGTATATGAGCTGGATTCATATTAAAGACTTTTGTAAAGCAGTAGACTTTATTATACAAAATGAAAATATGGAAGGGGAAATTAATATTACTTCTCCTGAGCCTGTTAAGAATGATTTATTTACTGAGGGACTTAGACGCTCGCTTAATATGCCAATTGGCTTTTCACAATCAAGGTTTTTGTTGGAGTTAGGCTCAGTTATTATAGGTACAGAAACAGAATTGCTATTAAAAAGTCGAAAGGTTTACCCTGAGAAGTTAATCGAAAATGGCTTTGTATTCGATTATGGCTTATTAGCTAAAGCTTTTGAAAATTTATGCCATTGACAAAAAAAATGTCCCCTGCATTTACAGGGGACGGTGTTTGTTCTATGTTTGTATAAATGGATAATTCAAATTATTCAGCTACAACAGAAACTTCGTTTTCTTCTTCTTCTTTAGATTTCTCTCTCAGTTTAGTAATAATAAACGGAAGAGCTCCACAAGCTAAGAAGATAAATCCGGTAGCTAGTAAGTTTAACTCTGAGGTGAAGAATGGTCCACCAATAGAGCATATTGCAAGTATAATCATAGTTGAAAATGGTAGAGAAAATGCTAATACTGCAAGAGCAAGGTCTCTGTCAAAAGTATGTCCATCTTCAGGCATATTTTTTTCTTCGAGTGAGCTAATAGCCGAAATGTGTGCAAATGGCCAAAAGCTAGCTGAACTTTGAGGAAATGCTACAGCAAGTATTAAAACTGCTACAGGAGTAGCTTCTGGTAAAGCATATATTAAAGCTGCGCTTATTACAAATGCTAAACCTGATCTCCATACTAAAAGTCCAAGGATTGTTTTAATTTGGCTTTTATCAACTTTTACAGCTAAGCCAATAAATAATAGAATAAGTGGCGTCATCATAGCACTTAGTCTGCCAGCTGCATTTTGTAAGAAATATGGTAGTGAATCTAAGTTAATTCCAAATGTTAATAACAATAAGGCTGTTACAATTACCATATTTACAGGTTCTTCTATCAATGAAACCATTAAAGATTTAAGTTTTTCATTTTTAGAAACTTTGGCTGTTCCTGACTGTCTTTTATAAAACCAGCTCATCGCTAGCATGTATAAAACAATAAGAACAAATATTTTATTTCCAACATCTGCTAATGCTGCCCAAGCAAACATTTCTTCGCCAAGATATTCTAGCAAATAAGGAAAGCAAGAAAGTCCCGGAGCCAAAGAAGGCAAGAGCATAGTGAGTGTTCTGTTAGTAGAAGAGTTTTTTTCTATGCCAAAAACCGGAAGCATATAGTTAGTTGCAAATGCCATTATAAAGTTAAAAGCTATGGCAAGTACAGGTAGATATAAGAGGCTTAGTTCAATTTCAATATTTAATAAAGCCACAAAAATCATAGCAGGCAAAGCAACACTTAGAATCAGCATTTTAATGCCTCCAATTTGCTCTTTGGCAGGTAACTTCTTTCTTAACAAAAATCCTAAAAGTATTAGAAATAGGAATGCGATTGTTTTTTGAAGTGCGAGATTCATTATAGGGGTTGTGTTTATATAATACAAAGGCAGAGACAGATAAATAATCTTATCTCTGCCTATTGATAGTGAGCATTTTCAATATTCTATAACTAGTGCTTATCCGATAGCTTTATCGAGAGCACCAGCAAATACTTTCATTTCGTCCATAGTACCCATACTTACACGGCACCATGTTTTATCCCAGAATTTGTAAACTTTTACAGCAACTTTCTCATCGTACATTTTTTGCAGATAAGTATCGCCATCAACTTCTAGCGGGAACATTACGAAGTTGGTTTGAGAAGGCATGTAAGTAATACCTTTAGACTCTAATAGGTCGAAAGTGAATTTTCTTGATTCAGCAATTTTAGTTTTGCTCATTTCAAGGAAGTCTTTGTCATCCATACTAGCAGTAGCTGCCATTATAGAAGGACCACTGATACCCATACCACCTCTAGTGATTTTTTGGATTCCGTTAAGTGTTTCTTCAAGACCTACTATGTAACCAACTCTAATACCAGCCATACCGTGGATTTTAGAGAAAGTTCTAGAAACAATTACGTTTTTACCTTTAGCTACTAATGGAACCATACTTGACTTAAGACCTTTGTCTGAAAGTTCAAGGTAAGCTTCGTCAACAAATACCATAACCTTGTCAGAAACTCTATCTACAAAATCGTAAAGGTCTTTGTCGTTTGTAATAGTACCAGTTGGGTTATTAGGGTTTGTGATGTATACTATTTTAGTATCAGCATCTATAGCAGCTTCCATTTTCTTTAAATCGTGCTGGTAGTCATCTAGCAATTTAACTGCTTTCCACTCACCACCACAAGACTTAGAAACATTTACTAAAGACATGTAAGCTGGGTCACCAGATACAATGTTACCTTCACCTTTCATAAAAGAAACTAAAGCAGTTTTTTCAAGAAGGTCAGAAGAACCTGGACCCATCATAATATTGCTTGGCTTAACACCTTCTTGATCAGCGATTTTTTCTACTAATTCGCCTAAGATATTCCAAGAATAGTGATTACCACCCGGAGCCTGATTTACAAGAGCCTCTAGTGCTTTTGGAGAAGGACCGTAAGGGTTTTCATTTAAAAACAATCTTGCTTTAAGCGTAGATAAATCTGGAAGTTTAGGACGCTTAAGTTCTTTAAAACCATTGCTATAGTATATATATTTAGAATCTTCTCTTAATGATGCTCCCATTGAATTCATTGGAAGGGCTGCACCTAAAGTAAGAGCGCCACTAGCGAATAATCCTTTTCTTAACCATTCTCTTCTAGATAAAGTAGTTGACATTTTTAACAATTTTAAATGAATAATAATACCTTCAATAAAAATATGACACTCCCTTGTTACTAGGAAGTAAATTGGTAATCTAAAATGATCTCAATATTTAGGCCTTCTGTTTATTGTTAGTGTACAGTAAAGTCTTTAAACTTTTGGTATGGTTAAGGTAAGGAAGTTGTTAATTCGATCGTTATTTAGACTCTAAATTAAAGTTTTAATAGAATAAAACAAAAGTTGTTTGTCTAGTAAAATCGCCTCTATCTCTTTTGAAACGCCTATTTTATGTATTATGCAGTGAAATTCAGTTCATTCGTGCTGAATTTTATGTAATTCGTCTATTCTAAAAAAATAGGGATATTTTTTAAATTTTTATCAAATAATCGAATCTTTCCTTGAAATATAGATGGTTTTACTGAAAAAATCTAATAAAAAATATATCAACTCTACATTTCACCCTCATTTTTATAGAATAACATTATATGCATGTAAGATTTTAAACCCTAAATAATAATTTCGGAACCTAATTCGGAGGTGTATAATCCTGTTTAATCTAAATTAATTTTTTTAGGAAATTAAAGCTTAGTGATAATAGTGATTTAGGTTGTTAAGTTATTGCCAATAAATTAGTATCCTATCGTTGGTTGAAATTTTAAAAACTCGACGTGTTTAACTTTATTAATAAATGGCATTTTATGTTTTTCTAATAAAACCAATATAGGTTTTATGCCTCTATAATGGTATTTAAAAGTGTGCAATTTATAACTTCTCTGTTTTACGATTAGATTTAAATTTCAAATATTTTCTTACAGTAGTGTAACCTTAAACAAGATGAATTTCAATAATCATTTATAAATTGATTGCCTGCTTTCAGGTATTTAGAAAATTATGCTTAATAAGGCTAACGAAGCCTTTTTTTAGATAAAATGTATAGTAAATGAAATGCTTAGTTTAATAGAGGTTCTCAATAAATCGGCTATATTTCAATAGTTTTCTTCAATTTTTAGCGAAAACATTATTCGTCTCTGCATTAAATATTACATCAGTAGATAATCTTTTAAAATAAGAACTTAACTAGATAAATTACTTTGTTAACTACCATTATCAGGGCGTTAGCAATATAGGTATTTGATAAAAAAATCAAAATAATGTTTTGTGCACATTATTTCTTCCTAGCTAAATAAGGAAATTTTAAACATGTATTAAGAAGATTTTCTAAGTGTAGGGCCATCACCTAAATGTTAGGTACTTTGCTTCATTTTTAAGCAAAAAGTATTGGTTTTACTAAGGAAAAGTTAATTCTTGTATAGAATGTCATATAGCAAAATGACTAATGCAGTATTTAAACAAAGATATAAGGGAAATATAGCACCTACAGGTACGTGAATACTATAAAATTTACCGCTATAACCCATACATAATAATGAGATTAAAAACTACTATCATTTTTGCAATTACAGCTATGTTGGCTTCGACTAGTTTATATGCCCAAGAGCAGTTGCAGCATGAAAAGAAGGTTGTTAAAAACGATAAGGGAACAATTTATTGGCAGGCAGATCTCCCTGTTTATTTTTTCATCTCGACAGATCCAGATGGAAAATCAGATCTAATAAAGCTTACAAAAGGAAATGCTGATAAGTACACGAATCCTTACTTTTTTGATACAGAAGGAACCAACTTTATCAGAACTAGATATGCTGTAGACCCAGAAACAAAAAAAGCAATTGTACCTCAGTTAGAAGTGGAGTTTGAAGTAGAAAGAGATAAGTACGCTCCTGCAACTTCATTGTCTTTTTCTGATGCACCAAAGTTTGTTTCTAGTGGTAAAGTATTTTATGGCAAGGGGTTAAATGCTTCACTTTCTTCTAAAGATTATTTATCTGGAGTTGAGAAAACTTATTTTTCAACAAATACTGCTGCTTACACTGAGTATTCTTCTGCAGTAGATTTCGGAAAAGAAGGTGATTATACTTTTAGTTATTATGCAGTGGATGCTGTTGGTAACCCAGAGGAGCCAAATACAAAAATATTTACTGTAGATACTACTCCTCCAGTATCAAGCCATGAAATCACAGGCGATCACTTAGATGGAATCTTATCTCCACGATCTGTAATTGCCTTGTCAAGCAACGATAATTCTTCAGGTGTAAAATATACTTTCTACAAGTATGAAGAAACGTCTCAGGCTGTTTATGGTAAATCTCTTACAATGTACAATCTGCAAGATGGTGAACATACATTAAGCTACCAAGCAAAAGATAATGTAGAGAATGAAGAGTCAATGAAAACTTATTCATTTTACTTAGATAAAATTGCTCCAAAGGTTAGATCAGAAATTATTGGTGCAAGACACGCTGCAGGTGGAAAAGTATTTATTGCAGGTTCAACAAAAATTAAATTATCAGCGATTGACAACAAAGCTGGTTTAGAAGATATTTATTACTCTATTAGTGGTGATACATATGCAAAGTATGATTCTCCATTTTTATTAGACAAGCCTCAAGGTGCTGGTACAGTTAGTTTTTATGCAATAGATAAAGTAAAAAATAAAGGTAAAGCTTCTACAGACAATGAAGTGGGTAATTTATACCTTGATTTAACAGCTCCTAAATTAAGCTACTCTTACAAAGGTGCACAGTTTTTCGATAGAGATACTATGTTTATCACTAGTGAAACAGAGGTTATTCTAAAAGCTTCTGATTACGAGTCTGGTGTTCAAAAAATTAGCTACCAAGTAAATAGTGGTACCGGATCTACTTACGATAATCCATTTACACTAGATACAGAAGGTTTACAGCATGTTGATTATAGCGGAGAAGACAATGTGACCAATAAGAGATCTGATAAATTTTATGTAGTGGTTGATAACAAAGGTCCTGAAGTATTTTATCACTTAAGTATGGATGCTATAGGCTCTATGACTTTAAAAGATCAGGATAAGCCAATTCCAGTTTTTGCATCTCATACACAACTTTATTTAGCCGCTACAGATGAGTTAGTAGGTACAGATAAAATCTATTATACTTTAGATGGGGGGAAAGAAATACTTTATACTTCTCCTTTAAAAACTGATAAAAAAGGTTTAAGAGAGTTACAGGTTAGAGCGGTAGATAAATTGGGTAATGAAACTAAAAGCGAATTGATCAAGATTGTGATCCAATAATATTGTTTTGTTAGTTAGGTGTTTTTGTGAAGCTAACTTAAGCCAGTGGCAAGAGTTAGCTTCTTTTTTATTTAACTAAATGCAGGAATTCCTGTAATTTCATTTCCAAGAATTAGCAAGTGTATGTCGTGGGTACCTTCGTAAGTAATTACAGATTCCAGATTCATCATGTGTCTCATAATCGGGTATTCTTGGGTAATACCCATTCCTCCTAAAATCTGTCGCGATTCTCTAGCTATATTTAAAGCGATTTCCACATTGTTTCTTTTAGCCATTGAGATTTGAGTAGTCGTAGCCTTTCCTTCGTTTTTGAGCTTACCTAATCGCCAGGTTAATAGTTGAGCTTTTGTAATTTCAGTAAGCATTTCTGCAAGTTTCTTTTGTACCAATTGGAATCCGGCTATGGGTTTGCCAAACTGAATTCTTTCAGAAGCATATTTTCTGGCAGTCTCATAACAAGACATAGCAGCACCAACTGCACCCCAAGCAATGCCATATCTGGCTGAGTCAAGGCATTTAAGCGGGGCTCCAAGACCATCTTTTCCAGGTAGAATATTTTCTTTAGGTATTTTTACATTATCAAAAGCAAGCTCGCCAGTAATGCTGGCTCTTAAAGACCATTTCCCATGAATTTCAGGCGCTGTAAAGCCTTCCATACCTTTTTCTACAATGACCCCTTTAATTCTGCCATTTTCGTTTTTGGCCCAAACAACTGCTATATCTGCTTCTGGCGAATTAGATATCCACATTTTAGAGCCATTTAATATATAATGATCTCCCGCATCTTTAATATTAGTGAGCATACCACTTGGATTCGAGCCAAAATCTGGTTCTGTTAACCCAAAACAACCTAGCATTTCTCCACTTGCAAGCTTGGGTAAGTACTTTTGTTTTTGTTCTTCACTACCGAACATGTATATCGGGTACATTACCAAAGAGCTCTGAACTGAGACTGTAGAGCGCATTCCTGAGTCTCCTCTCTCAATTTCCTGCATTATTAAGCCATAAGAAATATTATCTAATCCTCCACCTCCATATTCCTCTGGTATGTTAGGTCCAAATGCACCCAACTCCCCAAACTCTTTTACCAAATGTTTAGGGAAAACCGCTTGTTCGCAACAGTCTTCTATAATTGGTAAAATTTCTTTTTGTACAAATTGCCTTACACTATCTCTTATCATTTTATGCTCTTCGGTGAGCAGGTCATCTATCTCGTAGAAGTCTGGAGAGGTAAATGTATCATTTATTGGTCTTCGCTTAAATTTTTCTTGTGTTTTCATATTTTTTTTCGAAAATCTAAAAAGAAATATTTTAATTAAAGAATTATTAAAAATAAGCTCGATAATTATATTTATTTCATAGTATTTCTTTTCAATTGTTGATGAAAATTTAATGATACGCTATAAATATTATTTGATTTATATAATTTTTATAGAAAACTTGATTAAATCATAATTTTGAGTTTGGGTTGATTTATAAATTAACAATTCAAAAAATTGCATTTTTACCAATTAAAATAGCAATTTATATGAAATATGATATAATTTATTTCTTTAAGAGATTGCAATTTGTCTAATTATTTATATATTTGACAATGTTTAAAGATAAATGATATGATTTATCATAGTTATTACTTCGTTTTCGAACCTTAGTCTTTTGAATATGAAAATGGAAATCTACTAACTATTAAAAATTACCAACTTACTATTCTGATAATTAAGATACCTTAAGTGGATATATCTCTTGATATAGCCACTTTTTTTTTGAGATTACTTCAAATAAGACATATAAGCATTATATATTTACGCCCTCAAATTTCATATAATTAAACATGCCATTTACACTATCAGCAATTGACTTTTTAAATTTTATCAACTGGGGACCTGATCCAGAAATTTTTCCATTAGGACCATTATCAATTCGTTGGTATGGATTATTGTTCGCCCTAGGTTTTTTAACTGGTCAATACATCCTCATTAGAATTTTTAGAGCAGAAGGAAAACCCGAACAAGATGTTGAAACGCTAACATTGTATATGGTATTGGCAACTATTTTAGGAGCTAGACTTGGGCACTGTTTGTTTTACGATCCAGAATATTATTTAAGTAATCCATTGGAGATTTTGAGAATCTGGAAAGGAGGTCTTGCGAGCCATGGAGCAGCTTTCGGTATTCTGTTTTCACTCTATTTATATGTAAATTATGATATAAGATCTAAAACCTTGTTAGGTCTGATACCTTATTCATTTTCTGCTAAAAAGGTAAAAAGGAAAGGCCAAAGTTATTTATGGATTGTAGATAGAATTGTGATTGTTGTTGCTTTAGCAGGTTGCTTCATTCGTTTAGGTAATCTTATGAACTCTGAGATTGTGGGTATGCCCACAGACTTACCTTGGGGTTTTGTATTTACCATAAATCCTAAATATGGAGATGTACCAAGACATCCGGCACAGTTATATGAGTCTATTAGTTGTTTAATAATCTTTTTTATTTTGTTGGCATTGTGGAGTAGGAAGAAAGCTAAAACGCCTGAAGGCCTTCTTCTAGGTTTGTTTTTAGTGTTAATATTTGGGCTTAGATTCTTCTACGAATTCCTTAAAGAAGTACAAGAAGATTTTGAAAGCGACTTGCCTTTAAAAATGGGACAAATTTTGAGTATTCCATTAGTTATTGCCGGTATCTATCTTTTATATAGAGTGTATACTGGTAAAGCAAAAATTCCTTCAGACGAATAAAATTTCAGATAAAATCTAAGTAAAACAGGTTTATGTTCATAATGAGCATAAACCTGTTTTTTTATGTGCAAATAATTTTTAAATTATTGATTTACAGTGTGTTAAATTGAGGTCTATGCAAACTAACTCAAGTTGAAAATTGTTTTAACAGTAGAGGGTTTAACCCTCTTAATTTGATACTATTAGTAAATAATGTGAAAATGAAAACGCTTGTAATTTATATCGTTCTCGGCATTTTAATTATGGGAATTATTGCAGGTTTATTCGTGCCTGCTGAGGCTAAAGTTGAAGTAGTATTTACTTCAGGTCCTATACTTGGCTTGTTTATTTGGGCTTTTGCCAAATAATAATTTTCATTTAATATAAATTTATAAAGCATCGTGCTTGCAAACTAAAATGCTAGTACAATGCTCATAAAATGTCAGCAAGCATAATAAATGCTACTGGCATGCTTTTGTTTTTTCTTCAATAGAATCTACTTCACTTTTTTCTATAGATATATTCCATTCTTCGCAAGCTTGTTTTTTGTTATTTGCTGCTAGGTAAGCATCACCTAAGTAGAAATGGATTAGTTCAAGGTCTGGTTTTAATTCTAAAGCCTTTTTTAAATACGAAATACCTTTACTTATATCAGTCTCACTTTTGTAAAAATAGATACCAATGTTTCTTAATGCCCAAGGATTTTTTCCATCATATAGCAAAGACTTGTCTATGTCTTTTTGGGCCTCTTCAAAGTTATTGAGCATTAGGTTGGTATAACCTCTGTTATTGAGGTAATAAGGCGCTGAAGGTCTTAATTCTATAGCTTTATTGAAATACTCCATTGCTTGTTCATAATCTTTTTTTTGCAGACTTAATAAGCCAAGATTATTGTAAGCAAAATCAAGTTGATCATCCATTTTCAAGGATTTGTTGAAAAGGACTTCGGCTTCATCGTACTTTTGTTGATAGTAGTAAACAGTGCCTTTGTTTAAATAGGCAGTGGCATCTTCAGGCTCTATTTCAATTACTTTCTCAAAGTCTTTTAGAGCCTCGTCGTATTTCCCCATTGCTTGGTAAATGGTACCTCTGTTAGTGAAAACTACTGCGGAATCTTTCTGCTGCTCGACTACAATGTTTAAGTCAGCAACTGCTTTTTCGTATTCCTTAATTTCGAAATAAGCATTTGCTCTGTTAAAGTATGCATCTAGAAAAATACTATCATTATCAATAGCAGAAGTGTAATCGCTAATTGCAAGGTCGAAGTCATCTAGTTCGAAGTGTGCAACACCCCGATTATTCCATGCAGCACTAAAAGAGCTGTCTTCTTGAATGGCAGAATCGAAGTAACGAATTGCCCCTGAATAATCTTCGTTTTCTAATGCAAGTTTTCCTCTTCTAAAAAATCTGATGGTGCTGTCTTTTCTTTCTCCTTCATCAGAACTGCATGAAATTAAAAAACTGATTAATACAAAGGCAATCCAAAGAATAGATTTATTCATAATAGTTTGCTGGCAAATTTGATATTTAAAACTCAATTAATGCTGTAAAGCTAATTAGCTTTTTAAATTTGAGTTTTAAAAAAGACAAAAATCAGCAATCTTTTATCGGACAAGGAATTGGTTTGCCTTTTTTTATTGTTTTTCTTTTACTTGAACATGAAGAAAAACTGATTAATAAAACTAATAATAGTGCGGTAAAACGAAAGACTTTTTGCATATCGAAAAAAATTTCTGAATTCTTATTTCAGGTTATAAAAAATATCTTTAGGCGAATTAAATGCCAAAACAATTTAAAAAAACGAAAAGTGCAAACCATAAAGAATTATCTGTTTGGCTGCACTTTGCGATAATAATATTTTAAACTGGTAATAATTTCAGGAGCAATCAACTATCCGAACAAACCAAAAAGGCCGAAAAGGAAAGTTTTTAGAGTAAAGTTTGTCTTTTTCATTGTTTTAAGGATTTAATTGTTAGAAATAAAATTTAAGGATTTGAAAAGTATAAAAGCAAATTTAGTTGATATTGTAAATCATAAAATTTATCCTGTATCACTAACTGTCTCAGGTAATAAAATCGAGGAAATTACAGAAATTTCAAATGAAGAAACATTGCCATATCTGATGCCGGGCTTTGTTGACGCACACATCCATATTGAAAGTTCAATGCTCATTCCCTCTGAATTTGCCCGTATGGCTGTACCTCATGGCACAATTGGGACAGTTTCTGACCCTCATGAAATTGCTAATGTTTTGGGAGTTGATGGTGTGTTGTACATGATAGAAAATGGGAAAAGAGTACCATTTCATTATAATTTTGGAGCACCCTCGTGTGTGCCTGCAACCAATTTTGAAACTGCAGGAGCAAAAATTGACTCTGATGAGATAAAAATATTACTTGAAAAAGAAGAAGTAGGATATTTAGCAGAAATGATGAACTGGCCAGGAGTGCTCTTTGAAGATGCTGAAGTCCTAAGAAAAATAGAAATAGCAAAAGAACTTGGAAAACCTGTTGATGGTCATGCACCGGGACTTTCGGGAGAAGATGCTATTAAATATATCAATGCTGGAATCTCTACAGATCATGAGTGCTTTACAGAAGCAGAAGCAGCCCATAAACTAAAACATGGGATGAAGGTTATTATAAGAGAGGGGAGTGCAGCTAGAAATTTTGAGGCATTGCATCCATTAATCGATGAGCATTACAGCGAATTGATGTTTTGTTCAGATGATAAACATCCAGATGAGTTGGAAATTGGACACATTAACCTATTAGTAAAACGAGCAGTGGAAAAGGGACATGATGTGTTTAAGGTTTTACAGATGGCATGTATCAATCCGGTAAAGCATTATGGTTTAAAGGTTGGATTGCTACAACAAGGAGATGCAGCAGATTTTATATTGGTAGAAGATTTAAAAGATTTTAAAGTACTGCAAACTTATATTGATGGTGAATTGGTTGCAGAAAATGGAAAGTCTTTTATTCCATCAGTATCTGAGAAAGCAGTTAATTATTTCAATATTAACCCGATTCAACCAGAATCTTTACAATTAGCTGCTACTGCTGAAAAGATAAAAGTAATTGTTCCAAAAGACGGTGAGCTTGTAACTGGTAAGGAGCTTATTAAAGCAAAAGTTGAAAATGGCAAGTATGTATCTGATTTAGAAAATGATATTCTTAAAATTGTAGTAGTAAACAGATACAATGAGGCAAAACCAGCGATTGCATTTATTAAAAACTTTGGATTAAAAGAAGGAGCGATAGCTTCGAGTGTTGCGCATGATTCGCATAATATTGTTGCAGTAGGTGTGAGTGACGAAGCTATAACGAAGGCGATTAACTTGGTGATAGATTGTAAAGGGGGTGTTTCGGCTTGTAATGGAGAGGCTGATAATGTGTTACCATTGCCAGTTGCTGGGTTAATGAGTTTAGAAGAAGGGCATACTGTAGCAAAAAAGTATGCAGAAATTGATGCTTTTGCTAAAAAACTAGGGAGTACTTTACGGGCTCCTTTTATGAGTTTGTCTTTTATGGCTTTATTGGTAATTCCTTCTTTAAAACTTTCTGACAAAGGTCTTTTTGATGGCGATAAATTTTCTTTTACTTCAGTTGATGCTTAACTAAATAACATAATAAAAATAAACTGTGGAATTTATGGAAAAAAAGAAGCCTGTAATAGGTGTACTTGGTAGTGGTAGCTGGGCCACAGCATTAATTAAAATTCTCACTTCAAATGATAATAAAGTAAACTGGTGGGTGCGTAGAGAAGATGATGTAAAACACATTATTTCGTACAAGCATAATCCAGCTTATTTGAGTGCAGTAGAAATACATCTAAATAAGGTAACGCCAGTATCTAATATAGAAGAGGTAATCAAAAATTCTGATTGGCTGATCTTAGTAGTGCCAGCCGCTTTTGTAAAAGATGCTTTAAAAGGAGTTGACCCACAATTATTTAAAGGTAAAAAAGTAATCTCAGCAATTAAAGGGATGATACCAGATGAGAATCTGTTGATTTCTGATTTTATGGAAGAATATTATGGCACACCTTCTTCTGATACTGCGGTAATTGCTGGCCCATGCCATGCCGAAGAAGTAGCAATGGAAAAGCAATCTTATCTCACAATAGCCTCAGAAAACATTGAATTTGCAGAAAACTTATGTGAGGTTTTAGATTGCCATTTTATTAAAGTACATGCAATAAAAGACTTATATGGTGTTGAGTATAGTGCTGTAATAAAAAATATAATAGCCATCGCTTGTGGAATTGCGCATGGTTTAAACTATGGTGATAACTTTCAAGCAGTTTTGGTTTCGAATGCTTTGCAGGAGATTGAAAAGTTTGTTGAAAAAATAAATGCGATGGAGCGTCAATTAAGTGCTTCTGCTTATTTAGGTGATTTATTAGTAACTACTTATTCTCAATTTAGTAGAAACAGAACTTTTGGTAATATGATTGGGCGAGGTTATTCTGTAAAAACTGCTCAGCTAGAAATGGAAATGATTGCCGAAGGTTATTATGCAGTAAAATGTATATATGAAATAAACAAAAAGTTAGAACTGGATTTGCCCATCATAAATTCAGTATATAATGTGCTCTACGATAAAATCTCACCATTTCTGGAATTCAGAATTCTACAAAACCACTTAAAATAAAAAAACCGGTTATAAAACCGGTTTTTTTAAATTATTCTCTTTATTGCTAAAAGTTTTGCTTTCATTGTCATTAATTGTTAACGTGCATTTGTAATTAATAGTTGTTTATTCGATAAAAAAGCCAGTTAATCAAACTGGCTTTTTTTAAAATAAATGCAACAAGAATTTAAAAAGTAAACATGTAGATAATTTCCTATTAGTGTTTTTAATTTTAAGGTCTTGCAAAAAAATGCAAATAGTTGAAAAAATTATAGTTGCGGTAATTCAACTATTGTACTATGTTAATAAAAATCAGATTATAAATTAAAAATGCTGAAAATCAGGCTTGTAATATTTAATAAGGTAATTATGCTTTCGGCTGCATATAACTATATTTTTAAATTTTTAATTAAATATGTTACATAAGATTAAAATAGTTTTATAATAATTACAGTTTTTGTTTTAGTATTATATTTTGATTTAAATATAATATTTGAATTAATGATTTGTTTTTTAATGAATTTGTAATTATATATTTTGTTAATCACGGTTTAGTAATTTTATGTGGTTTATATTTAAAGAATTTTATTACTCAAGTATTTACATGTGACTAAATTATAATTTTAACTATTTAAAATTATATGAAAAGCATTGTTTGATAACAATTACTTATGTTATAAGTACTTAGTTGCTAGCTGAAATTTCTTCAGAATGTTCAAGAATTTTTTTGCTCTGGTTTAATTTATCTGATATTTAATTTCCCATCTTAATTCACACTTCAGTTAACTTTTTATTTTTAAGCAAAATATCTGGTTGTTGTACTTGTTAATGGTTGTTTTTTAATAGTGACAAATCAAGAATTTTAGGTTTTACATTAACAATTATTAGCTTTGGTATCATAAGGTTGATGTTTATGGCAAAAAAGTTAAAAAAAGCGAAAAGAGCAGAATCAATACAAGTTCCTAAAAAAGTGGGAAGTCTGGCTTTAATCGTTAAAAATGGTCAGGAATTGCTCAATCAAGACTTTTATACTAGTGCTAGTAAGTCTGGATTAAAGGTATTCGTTTTAGGCGAGGCTGCTGAGTATTCTGAAAATGTACATTCAGTTTCAGAAAACCCTGAAATTGCAATTGATGAAGTTAAAGCAATTTGCAAAGAGCAAGGTGATATGGATTGCTTGTTAATCAATTCTGAGTTTAATAAAGATCAGTTTGACCATATAAATAAATGGTATCATCATCACAAGCAAAAGTCCGATGCATTATACTTTGTAGAGAAGTTGCCAACTGGCTTTTTGCAGAAGTTGCTTTTGGTGATTGTAAACTTTTTATATGGTTTAAACTTAAAAGGAGCTGCAATACCATATACTATTATAAATAGTAAAGCACTGAGTGCATTTGATCTATACAATTATCCTTCAGGAGCTTACAATTACATTTCTCAATTAAAAAGTAGTCATCCAGAAGCAGTAGAAGTATTATTGTCAGATACTCAAACTGATATCAAATTCTCAAATATAGTTTCAATAAAATTAGCCTACTTTAAAAAGCTTTTTTTTGAAAAATTTTTATTACCAATAAAACAAATTAAGCAAGGTAAATCTGGTGTGTCTGGTCTTAAGGATGGGAATCATGGTATATATAATCTTGCTTATCATCTCATTCTATTTTTGGCATTTATAATCATTCCTTTACTCAGCTTCGATTATGGAATAACTTGGGATGAGCCAGTTTTGGTAGAATATGCTGATGATATTTTAAAGTATTACAGTTCGGGGGGAGAGAATAAAGAAGTGTTTGACATGACCAAACATGCCCGAAATGCAACAATGCATTATAGCGCTTCTTTTGATGTAATGGCTGCATTATTAGAAAAAATATCTCCTTTTGGCATTTATGAAACACGTCATCTATTAAATGCTTTAATGGGTGTTTTGGCGATTATGTTTACTGCCCGAATAGGTAAAGAATTAGGCTCATGGAGAATAGGGCTTTTTGCTGCCTTATTCATGATTTTGTCTCCTAGGTATTTCGGGCATAGTATGAATAACCCTAAAGATATTCCTTTTCTTTTAGGTTATGCAGCCAGTTTTCTTTACATGATTCGCTTCTTTAAGCAACTTCCATCTCCATCACCTGCAACATTATTATGGCTTACCTTGAGTATGGCATTTATGATTAGTGTTAAGATCGGGGGCCTTATAGTAATCGGGCTTTTTGGTGTATTTAGCGGAGCTTACTGGTTATACGAAGGTATTGCAAAGTCTTGGAAACAGGCTACTGGTCATTTGCCAAAATATGTGTTGTATCTTGCAGTAATTTTATTCTTTAGTTACTTTTTAGGTATCTGGTTTTGGCCATTTGGCTACGAAAAACCATTTGAAAACCCAATTATCTCACTTACAGAGTTTACAAACTTTAGGTTTCTAATCACTTATGAGCTTTTTGAGGGTGAGAGAATAAATATGGATTCGCCTCCTTGGTATTATACCTTTAAGTGGATTGGTATAAGTGTTCCAGTATTTGTTTTAGCGGGTTTCGTTCTGTCTCTTTTGCCAACTCTTTTTAAAAAAGAAATATCTCAGAAAGGCATTTTACTTATGATGTTTTTCGGTTTCTTTTTTCCTATTATTTATACCATCATTCAAAACTCAACACTTTATAGTGGTTGGAGACACTTAATGTTTGTATATGTACCAATGATAGTGTTGGCTGCAACTGGTTGGAATTATTTACTCAACCTCAATCAAAAGTGGGTACCTGTGGCAGCAACTGCACTGGTAGTGGTATTATTTATAAAACCTGCTTATTGGATGGTTAAAAATCATCCGAACGAATATGTGTATTTCAATGAGTTTGTAGGAGGAATAAATGGAGCTTACAAAAACTACGAAACGGAATATTGGTGTAATTCTATGAAACAAGCTACTGAATGGCTCATAGAAAATGGCAATTTAAGTGAAGAAGAAAAAACGAGAGTCGCAGCCAATTTCGAAATTAATTCAGCTCAGTATTACGCTAATAAATATCCGGAGAGAGTGCAGATCTTGTGGACACGCGAGAATGAAAAATATAAAGAAAAATGGGATTATGCTTTCTTTGGCACCAGAGGAATGCCTCAAGCACTCATAGAGGCTAGTTTTCCACCAAAAGGTACTATTCATATGATTAAGGCTGATACAGTACCTCTTTTGGCTATTGTAAAGCGAGAGCATGATTATATAGCAGAAGCTTTTGCCCTGAGAAATGCTGGCAAAAGACAAGAAGCATTGGCAATTGCTGAAAAGGCGGTAGCATTTGATCCTCAGAATGTTGAAGGCCAGAGAATAAAAGGTATGTTGCAAATTGATTTAAATATCAATGATGATGCAATTAAAACTTTAAGTAAAGTAATTCAACTCAACCCAGATGATTTTGTAGCCTACACATTAGCCGGAATAGCCTATAACAGAAAAAAAGATTTTGAAGCTGCTATAAGACTATTTAACAAATCGATAGAATTAAAGGTTAATAACTCAAGCGGTTATTTAAATAGAGGTCGATCTTACATGGCTTTAAAGAAATACAATCTGGCTCTAGAAAATTTTGAAGAAGCTGCAAAGTATGACAATGGTAGAAATCCAAGAATATTTGTGGAAGCGTCAATCGCCTTATTACAGCAAGGATTAGATAATCCACAAATTAAAAACAATCGATTTCAACTGGCAATTAGAAACATGCACCGAGCATTGGAAATGAACCCTAACCAACGCGATGTTTATCAAAATCTGGTTTACGCCTACAAGGAAATAGGGGATGAGGCCAATGCTATGAAGTATATGAACATCTTAGAAGGAAAATAGCTTCTGTAGCAATAGTAATTTTAAAAATGGAAATATTAGCTATTTCTGTAATATAGAGGCTATTCTAATATGTTTTGGTTTTGGAAACCGTAAATTAAAAATAATTATATAGGTTGTTTTTTTGGATAATATTAGATGAGTAACTTACTTTGATTAAGTAATCAAAATTTACAATGACAGATATGAACTTTTCTTCATCATTTATCGGCCTCATTATTCTAGTCGTGGTCGTCCTGGCAAAATGTTAGGAGAAAGGTCTACTATGCATATATTTTAATTAAACCTTTCTCTATGCCAGAGAAAGGTTTTTTTATTATTAAAAAATTGAATTGATTATGTATTATACCAAGAAAACAATAGTATTTCATAATGGGAATTTTGTAAAAGCTACTGAGGCTAAAACAGATCTATTCTCGCAAACCCTGCACTATGGAAGTGGAGTTTTTGACGGTATAAGAGCTTACGAAACAGTAGCAGGTACACAAGCTTTCAAAATTAGAGAGCATTATGAAAGATTGATTAAATCATCAGCCAGAATTCATATAAAAGTACCCTACACTGCAGAAGAACTTGTAAATATCACTTATAGATTACTGGAAGATAATAAGCTGGATAATGCTTACATAAGACCATTGGTTTATTTGGGACCTAATATGAGGTTAACAAAAACCAACGAAGTAAACATTTTTATCTCAGCATGGAAGTGGCCACGATACCAGTTAAATGATCAGTTGGATGTAATGCTTTCTTCTTTTCAGCGACCTAACCCAAAAGCATCTTATGTAGATGCTAAAATTACAGGTAACTATATCAATTCGATACTGGCAACTCAAGAAGCTAAACTTAAAGGTTTTGACGAAGCTTTACTACTCGATTCAGGAGGGTTTATAGCACAAAGCCCAGGAGATAACTTCTTTATGGAAAAAGATGGCGTGTTATTTACTCCACCAGAAGGCCACATATTGCCAGGTATTACAAGAAAAACAATAAAACAGCTTGCGAAAGAACTTGATTTTGAAGTGGTAGAAAGGCTGTTTACAGTACAAGAGTTAGAAGCAGCAGATGGTGCTTTCTTTACTGGAACAGCAACTGAAGTAGCAGGAATTAAGTCTTTCAATCATCAAGCATTTAAAAAGAAATGGGAAGATACAATGGGTTATCAACTCTTTACGAAGTACAAGCAGATTGTAACTCATGGTGAATACGACTCTTATTCTATTATATAAATCTAAAATCAACTTCATCAGAAGAAACCAATGAAGGGAGAGCTTAACAAACACAGCAAAACGATAACTCAAGATCCTCAGCAACCAGCTTCACAAGCTATGCTGTACGGAGTGGGTTTAACTGAAGAAGACCTCAAAAAAGCGCAAGTGGGTATAGTCAGTACTGGCTACGAGGGCAATACTTGTAACATGCACCTAAACGATTTGGCGGTAGACGTCAAAAAAGGTGTAGTTGAAGCAGGGCTGGTCGGCCTAATTTTCAATACTATTGGGGTCAGTGATGGTATTTCTAACGGAACTACCGGAATGATGTATTCTCTTCCTTCTCGTGATATTATTGCTGATTCAATCGAAACAGTAGTAGGAGCACAGTTTTATGATGGTCTAGCAGCAGTTGTAGGTTGCGATAAAAATATGCCGGGTGCTGTAATGGCAATGGGTAGAATTAACAGACCATCAATAATGATTTATGGTGGAACCATTGCGGCAGGATGCTGGAAAGACAAAAAACTTAACATTGTTTCTGCCTTTGAAGCATTAGGAGAGAGGTTTAAAGGCGATATATCTGACGAAGATTATAAAGGTGTAATTAAAAATGCTTGTCCGGGTGCAGGTGCTTGTGGTGGTATGTATACTGCTAATACAATGGCGTCAGCAATTGAAGTATTAGGCTTGAGTTTGCCTTATAGTTCTTCTAATCCGGCTGTAAGTCCGCAGAAAAAAGCAGAATGTGTAGAAGCAGGTAAAGCTTTTTATAATCTATTAGCAAATGATATTAAGCCGAGAGATATTGTTACTAGAGAGTCATTTGAAAATGCTATTAAATTAATTACCGTACTTGGTGGTTCAACCAATGCAGTACTTCATTTAATCGCGATTGCAAAAGCATTTGATATTCCACTTTCTATTGATGACTTCCAAAGAATTAGCGATAAAACACCTCTATTGGGAGATATGAAACCTAGTGGTAAATACCTAATGGAAGATATTCACCAAGTAGGTGGAATTCCAGCAGTAATGAAAATGATGTTGGAAGAAGGTATACTAAACGGTGATTGCTTAACTGTAACAGGTAAAACTATTGCAGAAAACCTAAAAGATTTACCAGGATTAGAAGAAGGTCAAGATGTAGTAAGACCACTAAGCAATCCTATAAAACCAACTGGGCACTTAAGAATCCTTTATGGAAACTTAGCTACAGGTGGAGCTGTTGCCAAAATTACTGGTAAAGAAGGCGAGCTTTTTTCTGGACCTGCAAGAGTTTTTAATAATGAGTTTGAGACAATAAAAGGTATAGAAGCTGGCAAAGTAAAAGAAGGCGATGTAGTAGTTATTCGCTTCTCTGGACCTAAAGGCGGACCGGGAATGTCAGAAATGTTGAAAATTACTTCAGCGATAATGGGAGCAGGATTAGGTAAGTCTGTTGCATTAATTACTGATGGAAGATTTTCTGGAGGATCGCACGGTTTTGTGATTGGTCACGTAACTCCAGAAGCACAAGAAGGTGGTAACATTGCTTTAATTAAAGATGATGACATTATTACCATCGATGCAGTAGCTAATACATTGAAGGTCGAGCTTTCTGACGAAGAATTGGCAGCTAGAAAGGCAAACTGGACAGCTCCTGATTACAAAGTAAAAAAAGGAATCTTATATAAATATATTAAGTCAGTATCTTCAGCTTCTGAAGGTTGCGTAACTGACGAGTAAAAATTTTTCTAAAACCCCTATTTATAGCCTTAATGGCAATATCATGGATAAAACAAAACCAGAGATGACAACTTTATTGAACACCACCACGATGTATCAGCCTTCAGGGAAGACTCTGATTAGCAAGAAAAATATCAGCGGAGCGGAGGCAGTCATTCTATCTTTGATTGCTGAGGGTGTGGACACAATTTTTGGCTACCCGGGAGGAGCAATCATGCCAACTTATGATGCACTTTATCACTATATGGATCAAGTGAGACACCTACTGGTCAGACATGAGCAAGGTGCAACTCACGCAGCACAAGGGTATGCAAGGGTAACTAATAAAGTCGGAGTTTGTTTTGCTACTTCAGGTCCGGGTGCAACCAACCTGATTACCGGTATTGCAGATGCTATGATAGACTCAACCCCAATGGTATGTATTACCGGTCAGGTTACTAAAGAGTTATTGGGTACAGATGCTTTTCAAGAAACTGATGTAGTAGGTATTTCTATGCCTGTAACAAAGTGGAACTATCAGGTAACATCTGCAGATGAAATTCCTGAAGCCATTGCTAAAGCATTTTATATTGCTAAAAGTGGAAGACCTGGACCAGTAGTAATTGATATTACTAAAAATGCTCAGAATGAATTGATGGACTTCGAATATCAGAAATGTGAAAAAGTAAGAAGTTACCATCCATATAGAAAACTTGATGAAGCAAAGCTTGATGAAGCTGCTGAGATAATTAATAATGCTGTAAGGCCATACATGATTATTGGTCATGGTATTTTAATATCTCAAGCTCAAGAAGAATTAAAAGCTTTTGCCGAAAAAACGGGTATTCCAGTTGCCAGTACACTTTTAGGACTTTCTGCTTTTCCTAATGACCACGATCAATACGTGGGTTATGTAGGCATGCACGGAAATTATGGACCGAATATTAAAACCAATGAGTGTGATGTTTTAATCGCTATAGGAATGAGGTTTGACGACCGTGTAACTGGCGATTTAAACAGATATGCTAAGCAAGCAAAAGTAATTCATGTAGAAATTGATCCTTCTGAGATTGATAAAAATGTGAAAACAGAAGTAGCTTTACTAGGCGATGCTAAAGATGCGCTTAAATCTTTGATAGAAAGGGTAAAAGAAAAGTCTTATCCTGAGTGGTTAGCAGAGTTTGCAGCTTGTGATGCAGAAGAAAAAAGAAAAGTAATTGAGAAAGATTTGGCTCCATCTACTGAGAAGTTAAAGATGGCCGAAGTGGTTAATAAACTTTCAGAATTAACCGAAGGTAAAGCAATTACTGTTAGTGATGTTGGCCAACACCAAATGGTAGTATCTAGATATTATAATTATTTAGAAACAGACAGCAATGTTACTTCTGGTGGTCTTGGTACAATGGGTTTTGCATTGCCTGCTGCTATCGGAGCTAAAGTTGCTAAGCCAGATCGCGATGTTGTTGCAATTATTGGTGATGGTGGTTTCCAAATGACTTTACAAGAGCTAGGAACTATTATGCAAGAGAAAGTTCCTGTTAAAATTATTATTCTTAATAATAGCTACTTGGGAATGGTTCGCCAGTGGCAGCAATTATTTTTCGATAGACGCTATTCATTTGTAGACATTGAAAGCCCCGATTTTATTATGCTTGCTAAGAGTTTTGGTATAAAAGGAGAGCAAGTAAATAAGCGAGAAGATTTAGAAACTAGTCTTAAGAATATGCTTGCTTCAGAAGAATCTTATTTACTAGAAGTGATCGTGGAAAAAGAAAACAATGTATTCCCTATGGTTCCAACAGGAGCATCTGTAACAGATATCCGTTTGGAGTAGGATTTAAGTCTTTGCTTTTAGTATTTTTTGAAAAGTATTATTTTGTGTATTATGGAAATCAAGGAAGAAGAAAAAAGATTTACCCTTTCACTTTTTACCGAAAATAAGATTGGGCTGGTAAATAGAATAACGATTATTTTTACCAGAAGAAAAATGAATATTCTGAGCTTAACGACTTCTGAGTCAGAGTTAAAAGATATTTATAGATTTACAGTGGTTATTAAAACCACTGCTTCTCAGGTAGCAAAGGTTGTTAAGCAAATAGAAAAGCAAATTGGTGTGCTTAAGGCTTTCTACTACGAAGAAGAACAAGTTATTTTTCAGGAAATAGCACTTTATAAAATACCTACAAAAGCACTTTTTGGTGGTGAAACTATTGAACATATCATTAGAAACCACTATGCGAGAATTCTTACAGTTGAAGAAGAGTTTGTAGTGATTGAAAAAACAGGCCATGAGCATGAGACTCAAGAATTGTTTGAAGCGCTTAAACCGTTTGGTGTACTTGGCTTTGTGAGATCTGGTAGGGTTGCTATTCCAAAACCAATGCGAAAAGTAATGTCTTATCTTCAAGAATTAGAAGATTTGGCTTATTCACTTGACAATTAATTTACGGAAAATATAAATCTGTTAAAACAGATAACCGAAATCAAATTTTAAACAACTAATTATTTTCAGAAACATCAATTTTAAATTTTTATGGCTAAGATAAACTTCGGGGGTGTAGAAGAGAATGTGGTAACACGTGAAGAGTTCCCACTTAGTAAAGCACAAGAAGTGTTGAAAGATGAAACCATTGCAGTTATTGGTTATGGCGTTCAGGGTCCTGGACAAGCTTTAAACCAAAAAGATAATGGTATAAATGTAATCGTAGGGCAAAGAAAGCCTTCTAAATCATGGGATAAAGCAGTTGCTGATGGTTTCGTACCAGGAGAAACTCTTTTCGAGATTGAAGAAGCTTTAGAGAGAGGTACAATTATTTGTTACTTGCTTTCTGATGCAGCTCAGATTGCTCTTTGGCCAACAGTTAAGAAACACCTTACTCCGGGTAAAGCACTTTACTTCTCTCACGGATTTGGTATTACTTATAAAGATCGTACAGGAATTATTCCTCCAGCGGATGTTGACGTAATTCTTGTTGCTCCTAAAGGGTCTGGTACTTCTTTAAGAAGAATGTTCTTAGAAGGTAGAGGACTTAACTCTAGTTATGCAATCTTCCAAGATGCTACTGGTAAAGCAGAAGAAAAAGTTATCTCTTTAGGTATTGCAGTTGGATCAGGATACTTATTCCCAACTACTTTCCAAAAAGAAGTATACAGTGACCTTACTGGTGAAAGAGGTACTTTAATGGGAGCTATCCAAGGTATTTTTGCTGCTCAATACGAAGTATTAAGAAGCAACGGACACTCTCCCTCTGAAGCATTCAACGAAACTGTTGAAGAGCTTACTCAAAGTTTAATGCCATTAGTTGCAGAAAACGGTATGGACTGGATGTATGCAAACTGTTCTACTACTGCTCAGCGTGGTGCTTTAGATTGGAAAGACAAATTTAAAGATGCTGTTAAACCAGTATTCGAAGATCTTTACAAAAGTGTTGCTACTGGAGAAGAGGCTCAAAAATCTATTGATTCTAACAGCCAACCAGATTACCGTGAAAAACTAGAAGAAGAATTAAAAGAAATTCACGAGTCTGAAATGTGGCAAGCAGGTAGAGAAGTTAGAAAATTAAGACCAGAAAACGGTTGATTCTAAATTCTTGAATAGATACTTACTTGAATAAAAAAACCCGCGCAAGCGGGTTTTTTTTGATAGATAGATTATTGTTATTATGGCATTCTTAATTATTTTCCACTAATTGAGCACGAGTGCTTTTCTTAAAAAAGATGGCCTTATCTCGTGTAATAATTCCTGATTTTTCTTTAGAAAAATCGAATATATGTCTTGGCACCAAAATCGGTTTTATCAATTTTTTATCATCAATAAAAAGCAAGAGACAAACATCGTCTCGTTGATCGATTTGGGTAAATTGCACCTCGTTTAAATTAATATCCAGCTCTTTCTCTATTTTATCTAGATTAGAGTAAGGATGCGCTATATATACTGTATCCCAATTAAATTGAGCAATTTCACTTAAATGAACTTCTTCACCTGGACTTTCAGACATTTTGCTGTTCATTTGCTCTCCTAAAATTTTACCCGCTTTTTCTACTCCCATTTCCGAAGAAAATCCCCAAAAAGTAAAGAGTGAGATAAAAATAAGAACAGCTCCGTAAAGCCAGATCAATGCTTTTGTTTTCAAAATATTATTAAGATGTTGATGTAAGATAATGACGAGTAAAAAACGAAAAAGGTTGTGAGAGAATATAAAAAAATCCCTACTGATTAATTCAGTAGGGATATATAAATTACTTATTTATATACTCAATTAGAATTCGGCACTTTGCGGTGTTCTTGGGAATGGAATTACGTCACGAATGTTACCCATACCAGTAACGAATTGTACCATTCTTTCAAAACCTAAACCGAAGCCACTGTGAGGAGCAGAACCGAATTTTCTTAGTTCTAAATACCACCAAAGTTCTTCTTCAGGTACATTCATTTCTTGCATTCTGCCTAAGAGTTTATCGAGGTTATCTTCTCTTTGAGAACCACCAATTAACTCTCCAATACCAGGAACAAGTACATCCATAGCACCTACAGTTTTGTTATCATCGTTGAGCTTCATATAAAATGCCTTGATGTCTTTTGGGTAGTCTATCAGTATCACAGGCGTTTTAAAGTGCTTTTCTACTAAGTAGCGCTCATGCTCAGACTGCAAATCTATTCCCCACTCAACAGGATATTTAAACTTCTTCTTTTTATGCGGTTTAGATTGAAGTAAAATATCAATTGCCTCTGTATAAGTTAGTCTTTCGAAATTGTTTTCTGCAACAAATTTCATACTGTCAAGTAAGCCCATTTCTCTACGCTCGTTTTGAGGCTTGCTTTTATCAGCATCAGTAGCTCTTTTGTCTAAAAATACCATATCATCAGCACAATGCTCCAAAGTGTAGCTAATAAGGTATTTCACAAATTCTTCAGCCAAATCCATGTTGTCACTCAAGTCATAGAAAGCCATTTCAGGCTCTACCATCCAGAACTCTGCAAGGTGACGTGTGGTGTTAGAGTTTTCTGCTCTAAATGTAGGACCAAATGTATAAACTTCACCTAATGCCATAGCGCCAACTTCACCTTCTAACTGGCCAGAAACAGTAAGATTTGTTTCTTTTCCAAAGAAATCTTCTTTGTAGTTTATTTTGCCATCTTCATCTTTTGGTGGGTTGTTCATATCTAAAGTTGTCACTCTAAACATTTCACCAGCACCTTCAGCATCAGACCCAGTAATAATAGGAGTATGCAGGTAGTAAAATCCTTTGTCGTTAAAGAATTTATGGATCGCAAAAGATAATGCATGTCTAATTCTCAAAACAGCACTAATGGTATTGGTTCTTGGTCTTAGGTGAGCAATACTTCTCAAAAACTCCATTGAGTGTTTTTTTGGCTGTAATGGATATTTTTGAGGATCTGCTTTTCCTAAAATTGAAACACTATCAGCCTGAACCTCAAAGGCTTGTCCTTTACCTTGAGATTCTACTAAAGTACCTGTTGCAGAGATACAAGCACCTGTATTTATATCTTTAAGAAGTTCTTCATCGGCAACTTCTGGAGTTGTTACAATCTGAATATTATTGATAGTTGAACCGTCATTCAATGCAATAAAAGCCACATTTTTATTATCTCTCATCGTGCGTACCCATCCAGATACTTTAACTTGTTTGCCTTTTTCGTTTCCTTCAAGCAGTTTTTTAATCTTGATTCTTTTCATGTGTAAAATGTTTGCTGAATGTTCAAATTCAATTATTCAGAAAATGTCTGGTCAATACTAACCGCATTTTAATGCAAAAAAATAAAACCCTCGAAGTAGTTTTCGAGGGGAATAAATTTCTATAGCAAAGGAAATGTATTTTAATATTTAATCAAAAAAACTGCATATTAAGTTAAAAAAACTTAGATTATAAAATGGTGACTTACAGTTTTAATGAGCATTTATTTGAGGTAAGGTCTTAACTCTTCCCAATATATTTTAACTTCTGTAGCACAAAACTCATCAGGTAGTGTATACTCGTCAAGAATAATTAGTAAATTATTTTGTTCAATGCAAAAGCTACCCAGTTTGGTGTTTTTGTTAAGCTTACAATTGGAGTATTTACTATTTATTATGTCGATTAGTAATTCTCTAGCATTTACATCTTCACTAAATAAGTCTTGTAATTGTATAAATTCTTGTGTCTCAACATTGTAATTAATTGTTCGGTATAGTTCTGTCACTTTAGACATTCCCGGGTAATAAACTCTTTTCATAAAGCGAATACCCATTACATTACCATAACTATTACATATGCTATAATCCAGATTTAAATAGCTAAAGCTGTTTTTATCTGAGATTTTATTAATGTTTTTTTGAAATTCTGAAATTGCAGAAACCATTACATCTTGCACTTGCATGCTCCAATCGTAATGCGTTTCGTTTTGAGATGTTCTTATTTCAGGGTAGGTAATATTTAGTTGATAATTTTTGTAGTTCTTGTTAAAAGATTTTTTAACTACATTAAAATCAACAATATTATTATACTCGGCTTTTTTCATAGTGATATCACTATTGAAAAAAGGAAATTGAAGTAATATTAGAAAAAGACTTATTCTTACCATATCTCAGCCATTCTACTGATTGAATATAAATTAGCTTTGCGATGGATTATCTGGTCTTTTGTAGGATAGGTAATAGCTTGGTTCAATTATAGAACCAATTCTTTAGAAATTATTATTTTTTTTAGATCAACCTTGCGTTAAGACACAATTGACCCTTAAAAAATTGAGAAATTTTAAGATTTAGATGGCTTAAAAAAGTTTGTAGGAATACTTTGTTAAAGTAAGGATATTATAATATAAAACGCAAAATACGTATGTAATATATTTAAGGTAAACGGTTTATTTTAACAATTGTTTGAAATTGAGTATTAAATCGAACATTTCTTAAATACACATTTACTTAGATACAATAAGAAATAGAGGGAATAAACTCTTTGTACCAAATTATCTATTATTTCATAATTAAGAATTGTCGCTGTTTTTCGTGCCTGCAGGGTGTTTAACAGCTATTATTCAATTGTCTAAATTAGAAGGAAGTTATATTTAACTTTTTTTAATATGGCTATAAGTGATTGATTTTCAGGTATATATCAAATTTAAGTATTTTGGCTTTAACTGTGCTGTTAATATTAGCTTCTCGCTGTTGTTTTTTATATTAATTTTGGGACTATTAAAACACCTGTAGAAGGTTCTAGGTTGTTTTAGCATTGTGCTAAAATGACTGATATAATTTTAGTTTTAAACAAAATCAATGTATTTGATTTTATATTTATGTAAATAATTAATAGATATAAAATGAGAGTATTTGAGCTATAAATTTATATAACTAAACAGATGTTGGTTTTTCAATATCTAAAATTTGAAAAAAAAGGAGCATGAAACTTCAAGCGGATCATCTGATCAAAATGTATAAAGGGAGAAAAGTTGTAAATGATGTTTCAGTAGAAGTGAGTCAGGGAGAAATAGTTGGTTTACTCGGACCAAACGGAGCTGGAAAAACTACTACATTTTACATGATTGTGGGCTTAATTAAGCCAAATCAAGGTAAAATTCATTTAGAGAAGGAGGATATCACTAAATTGCCAATGTACCAGCGAGCAAAATTGGGTGTAGGTTATTTGGCTCAGGAACCTTCAGTTTTTAGAACTTTAAGTGTAGAAGAGAATATTCTTGCTCCATTACAAATGACAAAACTCTCTAAAAAAGATCAATATGAAAAAATGGAGTCTTTGCTCGAAGAGTTCAGCTTAACTCATGTGAGAAAAAACCTAGGTATGGTATTATCTGGTGGTGAGAGGAGAAGAACAGAGATTGCAAGAGCATTGGCAACAGACCCAAACTTTGTATTACTCGATGAGCCTTTTGCTGGTGTTGACCCAATTGCGGTAGAAGAGATACAAAGAATTGTATTTAAACTAATAAACAAAAACATAGGTATTCTTATAACTGACCATAATGTAACAGAAACACTCTCAATTACATCAAGAGCTTATATTTTATCGCAAGGAAGTATTTTGAGAGAAGGAGTGCCAGAAGAACTCGTTGCCGATCCAATAGTAAGATCAGCATATTTAGGTGAGAAATATGAGTTTAAAAGAAAGATATTTGAAGATTAAATAGAAGATACTGTTACTGGTAGTATTTTTATCTCGTGTAAGTATTCTGATAAATAATATTATTATATTAATAGACTAAATATAGCATTTAAGAAAGGTGCAGAATTTAAGCTGAAAACAGACAGGTATCAGCGACTAGCAAAAGTAAACGTCACATGGAAATACTGAACTCTTTTTTTAACTGGATAATGAGCAAGCGGATTACCCAGATCCAAGAATTTATGGATAATCCACATGAAGTACAGGGAAATATTTTTGATTACCTAATTGGAATGGCACGACATACTGAGTGGGGAAAAAAATATGGTTATTCAGATATAAGTAATTTCGATCAGTTTAGAGAGCGTGTTCCTGTATCTAGTTACGAACAGTTTTTTCCATATATTGAGCGAATGATGCATGGAGAGCAGCGGTTACTTTGGCCAACCAAAGTAAAGTGGTTTGCAAAATCTTCTGGAACTACAAATGCACGAAGCAAATTTATTCCGGTTACAGACGAGTCGCTTGAAGAATGCCACTTTAAGGGAGGCAAAGATCTTGTATCATTATATGTAAACAAAAATCCTGAAACAAAGCTTTTTGGAGGAAAAACTATTGCTATAGGAGGTACTTACCAAAAAAATGAGCTAAACGCCAAAATGTATTATGGTGATGTTTCTGCCATCATCATGAAAAACCTACCGATTTGGGCAGAGTATATGCGAGCTCCAGGTATCGATGTTGCCTTGATGGATAACTGGGAAGAGAAAATCGAAAAAATGGCTCGGTTAACAACCGATGAAGATATAACAAATATTTCTGGCGTACCTACCTGGACAATCGTACTCTTAGAAAGAATTTTAGAAATAACAGGTAAAGATAATATTGCTGAGGTTTGGCCAAACATAGAGTTGTTTTCGCACGGTGCTGTAGCGTTTGATCCATACCGAGAAACATTTAAAAAGCTGATTCCTAAGAGCGACATGAATTACCTGGAGATTTATAATGCCTCTGAGGGATTTTTTGGGATGCAAGATACAAACAAGCCCAATGAAATGTTGCTTATGCTAGATTATGGCGTATTCTACGAGTTTATTCCAAGTAGCGAGTTCGACAAAGAATATCCTAAAACTATTGGGTTAGCAGATGTAAAAATTGGCGAAAACTATGCTATTGTAATATCTACAAATGGAGGTCTCTGGCGCTATAAAATTGGTGATACAATTCGATTTACCTCAACTACTCCTTACAGATTTAAAATCTCTGGAAGAACCAAACATTTTATAAATGCTTTTGGCGAAGAGGTAATTGTTGAGAATGCAGAAGAAGCGTTAACTCAAGCTTGTAAAGTTTCAGGAGCAGAGGTAGTTAACTTTACAGTAGCTCCCGTTTATCTCGAAACAGGTAAAAAAGGTGGTCATCAGTGGCTAATAGAATTTGAGAAACTACCAGAAAATAAAGAATTATTCAGAAATACTTTAGACGAAACTCTCCGTAAGATCAATTCTGATTACGATGCTAAAAGAGCTCACAATTTAGCATTGGTTATGCTAGAGATTATAGAACTTCCTAAAAATACCTTCTACGATTGGATGAAGCGTAGAGGAAAATTAGGGGGGCAACATAAAGTGCCCCGCTTATCTAATAATAGAGAATATGTAGAAGATATACTTTTAATGCTCAGTGAATCAAGAACTCCTACGCCTTAAATTAAGAAGCTAGTACTGAGGTTTTTACTGTAGATTCTCTAATCATAAGCTTAGTTTTTAAAATCTTAGTTTGATATTTATATGCCTGTTCAGAATCACTGTGCAGGTATTTTATCTCATCTATGAGTAAAGAGGTGGCTATTTTACCCATTTCAAATCCGGGTTGCGCAACTGTAGTAAGAGCCGGTTCAACCACAGAAGCCATTGCCCAATTACTAAAGCCAACTACAGCAATATCTTCGGGTATTCTTAATCCAGCTTCTTTTATTGCGACCATTGCACCTATGGCTACCAAATCTGTTACAGCAAAAATGGCATTTGGTCTATTGGGCATATTTATCAACTGCTTTGTAAATTCATAACCTTCCTGCTGAGTCACTTTATCACATCCAATAATATAATCTTCATTTTTAGGAATGTTATGGTCTTTTAATGCCTTGAGGTAAGCATTTAATCTATTTTGACTTGTAATTGGATTTAAAGGGCCGTGAAAATGAGCAATTTTATCATATCCAGCATTAATTAAATGTTCAATTATATTATATGCTCCTTCAAAATCGTCTATAATTACCATAGAATGGTCTTTTATTTCATAGCATACCTTGTCAAAAGAGACGACAGGTAAGCCATAATTCTTAATTTTTCTGAGATGATCGAAGTTAGATGTTTCATTTGCCAAAGAAATTAAAATGCCGTCTACTCTGCTAGAAAACAGTGCTTCAACATCTTCAACTTCTTTAGAATACATTTCCATAGACTGGCAAATCATCACTCGGTAACCAGCCGTGTTTGCGGTTTCCATTATTCCACTAATTACAGAAGAAAAGAAATGATGAACAATTTCTGGAATAATTACTCCCAATATTTTAGATTCCTGCTTTCGAAGGCCTTGAGCAATTGTATTTGGTCTATAATTTAATTTTTGAGCTAGGTCTTTAACTTTTTGTCGAGTTTCGAGACTAATGTCAGGGTGGTCTTTAAGTGCTCTGGACACAGTAGCAGAGCTCACGTTTAACTCTTTTGCTAAATCGGCAAGCGTAATTTGTCTCGCTTTCATTTAATTTTTATCTGGTTAATAATTTACATATTTACTTTAGTAATCAATATATGGTATTTTTGTTAGAGGAAGTAGAATGGGAATTTTGACAAAATTATAACTAATCCCTCTTAAGCTGGTTAAACGAAAGATGCAACTAATAAAATTCCTTTTTTTATTTTGTTTAAAAAATGATTGTTGTTGTAAATTCTGGGCTGGTCATTTACTCATCCATTAAAATACTGTTTTTATCCTGAAAAAATATCTAATGGCAATAAAATTGTGTGGATTTTTTTATAGAAGTGCTAAACTCTTCTGCATTACCCATGAAATAAATTATATTTGTCCGGTTTAATTTTTTGGATATTTTTAAAGTATAAATAATAAGATTTATAACTTTTTTGACTACCAAGCCGTTTATCGCGGAATAATGTTATATAGGGTTAAATTGAATTTTTAGAAATGATATAGATTTTTTTTCCGACCCGTCTTATTTATTATTTTAATTTGAAATTTTACTGTATAAACTGACCAAATTAGTCCTAAAACAATCAATTTACTCCAGAAGTATTTATGCTGAAGCACATATTCATTTTTTTAATTTTAACAGTTTCTGTAACAAGCAATTTATTTTCTCAGAATACACAGGCTGATGTAGCAGATAATAGAATTTACAGGGATGCTTTTGAATTGTTCGACAAAGATCAATACAGGGCAGCTCAGGTAAAATTCAGAGAATACATGGATGTTTCGGGCGATCCTTCAGAAGAATATTATATTCAATCTGCATTCTACGAAGGAATTTGCGCGCTCGAACTCGAACAGTCTGACTTTGAAGTAAACATCAGAAACTTTATAGCCAATTACCCAACACATCCAAAAGCTCAACGAGCTTACTATTATCTTGGGAGCTATTACTTTGACCAAGGTAAGTATGAAGAAGCCTTAAAAAACTTTATGCATACTAACCTCGAGAGTGTTCGTGACGATAGCGATGCTGAAATAGCTTTTAAGTTGGGTTACACTTTCTTTGTTCTAGAAAGGTACGATAGGGCCAAAAACTATTTGGCATTAGTAAGTAACAGCATGCATCAATATGCACCTGCTGCCAGCTATTATTCAGGGTTTATTTCGTACACAGAAGGTGACAACGAAGAAGCTCTTAGCTACTTACACAAGTCGAGAGAAGATATTAATTATAGAGATAAATCTTTAGAGTTAATAGCTGCAATTTACTACAGACAGCAACGCTATAATGAGGTTTTAGAATTGGCCAACTCGGTTACAAACGATCCTCCTCCTGGGCTTACCTTATTAGCAGGTGAATGCTACTTTATTAGAACAGATTATAATAATGCAGCTACTTATTTTGAAGAGTATTTGAGTGAAGTGCCTAATCCAGAAGATAGAGGTACAAACTATAGAATTGGTTACACCAAGTTAAAAAGTGGTAAGCCAGAAGATGCGATTGATTTTCTTTCTGTTGCAGCAAATGGAGAAGATACGCTTGGTCAAGCTGGAGCTTTCCATTTGGGTTTAGCCTATATTGCTGCTGATAAAAAAGAACCAGCCATTCTAACATTTGATCGTTGCAGAAAAATGAATTTCTCACCAGTAGTGCAAGAGCAGGCTGCCTATTATTATGTGAAAGTATCTTACGATATGGGGCAGTTTACAGAAGCTATTCGTGGTGGAGAAGACTATTTGTCTCAATTTGCTAATGGTACTCATGCTCAAGAAGTTTACTCACTAGCCAGTGAAGCTTTTCTTAATACTGGGAATTACGATCGGGCACTTTCTTATTTAGAGAAGGTGCAAAACAAAAATAGTAGATTGCAAGAAGCATATCAGGAAATTGCTTTTAATAAAGCCGTTCAAGAATTTAATGATGCCAATTACAGAACAGCTGTAGCATCGTTAAAAAATGCTTTAGCCTATAAGGTAAATCCAACCATTACCAATTCTGCAAATTACTGGTTAGGAGAAGCATATTCTGTTGGTAACAAATACGATTCTGCCATTATGTATTATGGAAAGGTTTCTCCGGCAGACCCGGTTTTTTCAGAAACTACGTATGGTATTGGTTACGCTTATTACAACAATAAAAATTACAATAGTGCATCACGTTATTTCTTGCAATATATCCAAAATGCAACGGCTAAATCTTCGCCTACTAAGCAGGTAGATGCTTTAGTAAGATTGGCAGACTGCTACTACATAATGAAGAGTTACCAGCAGGCAATGGAATATTACGATGCAGCTTTGCAAAATAGCACTATTGAGCCAGACTATGTTTACTTCCAAAAAGGTCAGGTTTCAAGGTTTTTGAATAAGTTAAATGATGCTGTAGCAAATTTCGATGCTGTAATAAATCAATACACAACTTCTCCATATAGAGACAAGGCTTTGTTTAATAAAGCAGAGATTTACTTTGAAAATGGAAGAAGAGATGAGGCAAATCAACATTATACTTCTTTAATTAATGAATATCCACAAAGTCAGGTTGTTCCTTACGCTTTGGCAAAAAGAGCCTTGGCAGCGAGTACAAATGGCAATCAGCAAACAGCAGTAGCCGATTATAAAAGAATACTTGATGAGTTTATGTCAAATAAATCTTTAGCAGAAACAGCAATACAGTCTTTGCAAGAGATTAATACTGGAGGGTTTCCTATTTACGATTTGCAAGAATATGTAAATAAATTCTCTACGGTTTATGCTGGTAGTGAAGTGGTACTGAAATCTCAGTTTGAAAGTGCTCAAAAACCATTTATTGATGAAAACTACCAACAGGCAACTCAATCGCTTACTCAGTTTATTCAGACAACTCCAACAACAGCTTATACATATGAAGCCTATTACAAATTAGGTTTTTCTTACGAAATGTTGAGCGATTTGGAAAATGCTGTTAAAAGCTACAATCAGGTACAGGGTGACTATAAAGAAAGGTCAGTTAGAAACGTAGCCGATTTAGAATACCAGCGTGGAAATTATTCAGTAGCTGCTGAAAAATATGGTGAACTTCAACAGATTGCCAGTAAGAAAAGATACATTAAAGATGCTTTAATTGGTCTTACTAAATCTTATTTCGAAATAAATGATCTTGAGGCAACGGGTTATTATGCAGATCAGATCATCAACGAAAACATTACAGGTAGCATTAACATTGCAGAGCTTTACAAAGGCAAAGTGCTACTTGCTAAAAACGAGTCTGATGCTGCAATCTCTCAGTTTGAAAAAACCATTTCTTTAGCTCAAGATAAATATGCTGCTGAAGCTCAGTATAACATAGGGCTTGCATTAAGAAAGAAAGGAAACTTCGAAGGAAGTACGCAAGCCATGATTGAAGTGAAGAATAAATATGAAACTTATACTGAGTGGGTTTACGAAGCCTTCTTGATTATTGCTGAAAACTATGTCAGTTTGGATAATAATTTTCAAGCAAAAGCCACACTGGAATCTATTGTAGAGTACAGTAACGATCCGGGGGTTAAAGAAAGAGCTGCAAATAGACTTGCAGAAATAGACTAAATACTGATTTAAAATATCATATAAATATTTCATTTTGAGGATGAATATAAAGATAAGAATAGGACTGACAACTTTTTTGATGTTTATAGCTGTTTTGCAAGGTATGGCTCAACAGGAGTGGGAAGAAGGTGGAGATTTAAACGATGCCCGCTTGCTCATTGAAAAAGAGAGTGTGCTGGAATTGCCTACTAAACCCAAACAACTCGATAAAATGGAAAAAATCGAGAGGGAAAGAAGTACTGCACCGCAACAATATAGCTTAAATCCACTGGTGCTAGATTTACCCGGGATTATGCCAGAGCTCGATGCTGCAGAGTTAAGAAAACCCGCAGAAGATTATTTACAACCAGTAGATGGATATTTTAAAGCTGGTTTAGGTAACTATTTTACAACTTATTTAGAAGGTCATTACTACGGTGGTGACGAAGGCATTTTCCAATACGGTGGTAATGTGAAACACCTATCTTCTCAAAGAGGACCGATTGATAAAGAGAATTCTGCTAACAGTTATAACAGTATCGATCTTTCAGGTAAATACTTTTTAACAGGCGGAATTCTAAAAGGTAATATCGGATACGAAAGAAACGCTGTGCATTTTTATGGTTACGATACCATTCCATTGGCAGCAGATTTCGATGCAGATAATATCAAGCAGGTTTATAATGTCTTTGATATTGGAACCAGTTTTATGAACGACGATCCTTTAGCCGATATTCATTACGAAGCTGGAGTTGATTTTTATGCGCTTAGCGATAATTACGAGGCTTCAGAAACAAACCTCAATCTACACGGAAAAGGCAAATACGAATTTAGCGATGAGTCATTTGTTGATGTAAATGCAAATTTAATCTTTGCCTCAAAGAATGATTCTGCCAAAGTAAATAGAAACTTATTCTTAATGGGAGCAGCTTATCACTATCAATACGATCAGTTTAATATTACTGCGGGTGTTAAGATTGCTTACAATGGCGATTCTACTTTTGTTAAAAATCGATTCAGAATTTACCCAGATATTCATGCAAAATACGGATTGATTGAAGATAAAGTAGCACTTTACGGAAGATTAACAGGAGGCTTAGAACAGGTTACATTAAGAAGTTTAAGTAGAGAAAATCCTTTTATTGGGCCAAATGTCGCTTTAGCGCATACCGATAAGCAAATAGAATTAGCTGCTGGTGTAGAAACTGCTCCTAATGGTAAACTTGGTTTTAAAGCAGAAGCTGGTTACAGTAGCATTAAGAACTTATACTATTTTATTAATAGTGATGCAGACCAGTCTAAGTTTGATGTATTTTATGAAAATAGTGGAGTCGGTGTATTAAACTTAAAAGTTGAAGCATCTGCAGAAATTGGTCCGGTACGTGCAGTTTACACTACCAATTATTATAATTATGGAACAGACTCATTGGATGCACCATTTCATCGCCCAAGTTTGTTAAATACCCTTTCAGCCAGTTACAACCATCAGAATAAATTGTTCGTGAATCTAGACCTTTATCATATCTCAGGTTTACAAGCAAGAGAACCTGTTACAGGTAATACAATAGATTTAGATGGTATAATAGACCTAAACTTAAAAGCAGACTATGTAATTAATAGTAATTTTTCGGCTTTTATGGCTTTAAACAATATTATATCAAAAAAATACGAAAGATATTTGTATTATGATCGAAAAGGAATAAATGTATTGTTGGGAGTGACTTACCGATTGAATAGTTTTGGATTTTAGTCGTTTTTTAATAGAAAATAGCAATTCTTAGCTAGAAAAAATACAATTTATTCCATTTAGCGGTTTATACATTTTAGGGCTTCAAATTTTTACAATAATGATTTCAGATTTTTTAGCAGAAGCTTTACAGGAAAAAAACACAGTGTCTGTTCCGGGTTTCGGTACCTTTACTTCCCAACCTGTAAGTGCGCATATGGATGAAGAAACTGGTATTTTAAAACCACCATCTTCTGAGATAGTTTTTATCGATGATATTGGCTATGGAGATGCAGAAGATTCATTGGTTGAATTTATCATCTATAAAACTCAAAGAGATAGAGAAGAGGTTGTTGATGAAGTAAATGAGTTTGGTAATAAAGTAAAAGAAGAAGTAAACCAAAACGATAGCTACACTATTGATGGTTTTGGTGTATTTGAGAAAGGTTTATACGGCAATATTACTTTTAAAAATGAAGGATCTACTTTTGGTGGAAACAGTTACGGTTTGCCAAAGTTGACAATTACTCCATTAAGCGAAGACGAAATAATTACAGACGAAGCGGCACCAGAAGAAGAGGAAGAAGAAACAACTAAAAAGTTTCCAGAGGCAACACTGTGGGCTATTTTAATTCCATCTATCATTATTGTATTGTTAGCAGTTTGGTTGATGATCGACGAAGGAGCCAGAAGTAAGGCAACTAATATGCTCGCAAGTGCCGAAGCTGGTATTTTTGGTGGTGATAAAACTGATGATACAGCTAATTCTGATGTAACTAGTGACTCAACAAATAATGCAGTTGCAGAAGATAGTATAGCGGATAATTCAACCGAAACTACTGCTGAAACAACAGATGAGGGCACAGATAATTCAACTGCTGAAGATCAAAACAAGGAAGAAGCTCCTAAAGAAGAAGTTAAGCCGCCCGTTACAAATCCATTATCTAGTTCTTCTGAAGCATTTGTAGATGCTAAAAATGGTCATTACTATCTGAGTATAGCCAGTTATCCTGATAAAGAGAATGCAATGAAAAGAAGAGATAAACTAGTTGCTCAGGGTTATACAGAAGCTAAAGTAGTAGAAGCTGGTGCTGGTAAATACAGGGTTTCATTAGCCGATTTTGCTAGCAAAGCAGATGCAGATAAAAAAGTTCAGGATGCTAAAGGTGACTACGATAGCATTTGGGTGTTTAAATTCTGATAGTATTTTTTAGATAGCTTTTACTATAGAATAATAAAATATTAATGCCTGTTAAATGCTGAAAAAATTCTAAGAATTAAACATTTCTCAGGTTTTTCGTTTGAAAAATTATATAAGTTTGTTTTAATTTGATAAGCCTTATTTTTTAAAAAATTAAGATTTTTTCAAGCATTCTTTTAGATGCATTTTTATACCATTAATAAATAATCTCAACTAAATCAATGAATCTCATGCTACAGCCTTCAGAGGATACGCTTAATGTGGTAAAAGAGGGAATCACCAGCCCTGTATTACAAGATCAAATAGAACTTTGGGAATTGGTGACTAAAGGGGGATGGATTATGGCCATACTTGGAGTATTGGCATTGGTAGCCCTTGTAGTTTTTATTGAGCGATTAATTCTTCTTAAAAAAGCACAGGGTGATCCTGAGCCATTATTGAATAAAGTTAATACGGCTGTTTTAAGAGGTGATATTGATGGTGCAACTTCTGCTTGTCGTGAGGTAACTACACCTATGTCTCGTATGCTTACTACCGGATTAACTCACATTGGTTCATCATTAAAGAATATTGAGGCCGCGGTTGAAAACGTAGGTAAAATTGAAATTTATAGACTTGAAAAGAATATTTCGATTTTAGGTACTATATCTGGTGCAGCTCCTATGATCGGCTTCTTTGGTACTGTAATCGGTATGATCAATGCCTTTATCGCCATTTCACAAGAAGAAGGTTCAGTAAGCCCTAAATTACTTTCTTCTGGTATATACGAAGCAATGATTACTACTGCTGGTGGTTTATTTGTGGGTATTTTGGCTTATGTATGCTACAACTATTTAGTAAGACAGGTATCTGAGGTAATCCACAAAATGGAAGTAACTTCTATCGAGTTTATAGACTTGCTACAAAGACCAAACTAAACAGTTTCAGGTAATACCTGTTTCAATCTTTACACAGATAATCAAATAAAAATATTATGGGTTTTCAGTCTAAAAATAAAGTTGATCCCAATTTTAATATGTCTTCAATGACAGACATGATATTTCTGTTGTTGATCTTTTTTATGCTTACATCAAACTTTGTAACTCCTTCTGGACTGGACATTAGCGTGCCATCTAGTAAGGCTTCTAAGAAAGTTTTGCCTAAAATTAATGTAGGTATAGATAAAGATTTTAAATACTATGTGAATGAAGTAAACATTCCATTTGATCTTTTAGAAGACGAATTGCGTTACCAGTTATCAGGAGAGGAGCAAGGAGTTGTTGTAATTTCTATTGATAAAGACGTGCCAGTACAGTATCTGGTAAACGTAGCCGGAATTGCAACCAAGCTAAATGCTAAAGTAACTCTTGCAACAAAACCTGATTAATTATTAATTCACAAAAAGCAGCAAGATATGTATGATCTAAAAGCTGAAGAACGCAAAGCCAGAAATATAGGCATGGTTACAGGAGTAATCATATTTGCTTTATTCATTGTTTTTTTGATGAATATGGTAGTGTGGCGCCCATCTATAGAGCCTATTACAGACTATGGCATGGAGATAAATTTCGGTACAGATGATTTTGGTTCTGGAGATGCTCAGAGTAAGGCTCCAGCAAACCTCAACGAAAGTCTGGATGAAGCCAAACCAACTCCTGAAACTATACAACCTGTAACTGAAAACACTCAAAATACACAAGAAGTAGAACCTGTTCAGGAATCGAACGAAAGTGTAGATAATACAGAAGTGCCTAATCAGACAGTTGCTGTTACAGATGCGCAGGTTGACGAATCTGTGGAGGCAGTACCAGAAGAAAAAGTAAAAAAAGAAGAGGTTAAAGAAAAAGCTGAGGAGAAAAAAGTAGAGGAAAAGAAAAAAGAAGCAAACCCGGCTACTTTACTTGGAGGAGAAGGTACGGCTGATGAAAATAAGAAAAATAGCAATGGTAATACAACTGGTACAGGCGACCAAGGTAAACAAAATGGCAGTCTAAATTCTGATGCCTTACTAGGTGGTGGAGGTTCTGGTGGCTCTTCTCTTGATATGCCAGGCTGGCAGTGGGAAAGCGCACCAAAAGTAGTAGATAATTCATCTATGACTGGTAAATTGGTATTTGAAGTTAAGATTGATGATGAAGGTGAAGTAATAAGTGCTGAAAGAGTTTATTCAGATATCGCAGATAGGAACGTAATTAACTCCTATAAAAATGCAATTATGGATTTGATCTTTGAGCAAGAAAGTGATATGATTGATCCGCCAAGAATTACAACTGGTAGAATTACTTTTATCATCACTGCAAGGTAAATATTCAAAAGTTTAACCTTATTGAATTGAACTATAAGGAAGCCCTTGATTTTATGTATGCCTGTTTGCCCTTTTTTCAGAAAACGGGCGATAAGGCATACAAACCCGGTTTTGGCAACATCTTAAAGCTTTGTCAAAAACTTGGGAACCCACAAAATGCATTTAAATCTATTCATGTAGCAGGTACAAATGGCAAAGGGAGCTCATCTCATATGCTGGCTGCTATTTTGCAAAAGGCAGGATATAAAACGGGTCTTTATACATCACCCCATCTAAAAAGCTTCACAGAAAGAATTAAAATAAATGGTATTGAAGTAGAAGAAGAGTTTATTGCTCAGTGGATTACTACTTACCAAAGTGTAATTGAAGAAATTCAACCATCGTTTTTTGAGGTAACAGTCGCATTGGCTTTCGATTACTTTGCAAAACAAAATATAGATATTGCCATTGTCGAAACAGGTTTGGGTGGCAGGTTAGATGCAACAAATATTATTTTACCAGAAGTAGCGCTAATCACCAACATTGGTTTAGATCATGTGCATATTTTAGGAAATAACCTCCCCGAAATTGCGAGTGAAAAAGCCGGAATTATTAAAGAAAATGTGCCTGTAGTAATTAGTGAATCGCAATCAGAAACAGATCAGGTTTTTATTAATAAAGCAAGCTCACTAAATGTACCAATTTCTTTTGCAGATAAAGCTTATGAAATCTTAGTAGAAGAAGATGGAATTAGGATAAATAAAAATGGAAAATTACTTTTCAACCATTTAGCATTTTCACTGCCAGGCGAGCACCAATTCAAAAACTTACAAGGAGTTTTACAAACGATTGATATCCTTAATTCTAAAGGAGATTTTATTATAAAAGATGAAGATGTTGAAGAAGCTTTAATTGCAGTTCAAAACATCACAGGTTTAAAAGGGAGGTGGCAAACCTTACAAGAAAATCCGCTAGTAATTTGCGATGTGGGACATAATGAAGAAGGTTTAAAGGTAGTAGCAAGCCAATTAAGAAAAGTGAAATATGAGAAGTTACACATTGTATTTGGAATGCTAAAAGAAAAGAACGCGGCTAGAATGTTAAGTCATTTTCCATCTGATGCAATTTTTTACTTCTGTAAACCCGATAACGATAGAGCAGTTGAGGTCGATTATTTAAGTGAGAATGCTAAAAAATTGAATTTAAATCATCAATCATATATATCTGTAAAAGCGGCTGTTCAAACTGCTAAACAAAATGCTGGCATCACAGATATGATTTTTATAGGAGGGAGCAACTTTGTAGTAGCTGAAATTGAAGAGCTTTAAAAAAATAATCCCGATAAATAAATTACCGGGATTAATATTTTTAGAAAATAGAGGCAGATTCTTAGAACTTACCTTCTAATTGTACTAGGTCGATAAATCTATGGATTCTGTCTTCCATTTCATCATCACTAATTTTAATAATTCTTTCAGTACCAAATTTCTCAACAGCAAAAGAAGCCAAAGCAGAACCATAAATAACTGCTTTTTTCATGTTGTTAAAAGAGGTATCATCAGTTTTTGCAAGGTATCCGATAAAACCACCAGCAAAGGTATCTCCAGCTCCGGTTGGGTCAAATACTTCTTCTAATGGAAGGGCAGGAGCAAAGAAAACACTGTCTCCATTAAATAGTAGAGCACCATTTTCTCCTTTTTTAATTATAAGGGTTTTAGGCCCCATCTCCATAATTTTCTTAGCGGCTTTCACTAAAGAATACTCACCAGAAAGTTGGCGTGCTTCAGCATCATTAATAGAAAGAACATCAACTAAGGCAATAGTTTCTTTAAGTTCTTTCATTGCGATGTCCATCCAGAAATTCATGGTGTCCATCATTATGAGCTTAGGTTTTTGGTCGAGTCTTTCAATAACAGCTTTTTGAACCTGTGGAGAAAGGTTTCCTAACATTAAATATTCAACTCCTTGGTAACTATCTGGAATTACCGGATCAAAGCTTTCTAATACATTTAATTCTGTAACAAGAGTATCTCTTGAGTTCATATCGATATGATACTTTCCTGACCAGAAAAATGATTTTTCTCCTGCTTTAATTTGAAGGCCTTCAGTGTCGATGCCATGAGACTCTAGCAATCTGATATCTGCCTTTGGGAAATCATCTCCTACTACTGCTACTAACTTAACCTGATCTGTAAAATAAGAGGCGGCAAGTGAGCCATATGTAGCAGATCCTCCTATGATTTTATCAGTTTTTCCAAAAGGAGTTTCTATTGCGTCGAATGCAACTGTTCCTACTGTTAATAAACTCATTTAATAAAAAAATTTAGTTTTAATAATAGCTATTCTAATGCTATAATATTGTGGTACAAACTTAAAAAATAAAGTTCATCCCCACGTTAAGAACGTGCTTAAATTGAGTTCTTGGTCCAGTGGCTACAACATTTCCAGCGTCATCGGTAATGCTTATATCAATGTCATCGTCGTAAATGAGGTTAGTAGAAAAGTTGGTATTAAGAAACTTACTAACTTTTAAAACCAAAAGTGTTTCCCAATAAACATCTATTTTATCTAGTTTTAAGTAGTTAGCGAAAAGTTGTAGGTTATTCTTAAAGGTAACGTTTTGCATAAATTTAGTGCTCAACTCAGATGTAAATTGCATACCTACCTCCGACAATACTTTTTTGCCTTCTTCAACGCCATAGTCTTCTACATCTACAGAATCATCTAAAACCATGGTTAATTTACCAGAGATAGGTGAAAACATCCCATTAAGTTTAAATTCTTCTTTTTTAGTTTCATACTGAACACCTGTTGAAACCTCAAACCTTCCAGGGGCTAAAAAGTTTGATATTTTTTCTTCAATTTCGTCGCCATTGCTATCAGTGCTATAACTAATACCCTCGTAGAGTTGTGTGTTAATTTCAAACTTGTTTGAAAAACTCCATTTTTTGCTAAATTTCTTGCTAAACTGCGTAGATATTTTAATTGCATCATCCGCTTTTCTTATCGAAGTACCATTAAGTTTAGTAATACCAAATGCTGTTCTTAGCGAATTGGTCCAAGCACTCTGATCAGTTTCACGTACAGCTTCTAAATAAATAATACTTCCAAGAGAAATGGCGCTCTGGCCACCACTAGCCCAATTGGTAAGGCCTACATTAGAAAAGTTAAGGTTAAAAGTACCTTTCTTTTTCCAGTTTTTTGGTTTTGCTTGCTCGGGAGTTCCTGTAGATACAATTTTTAAAGTATCCTGCTTTTTTACTTGCTTTTCAATATCTTGTACTAGTTTTAAAAGGAATAGCGTATCACTATTATTAAAGATATAAGTACTGTCGTTGAGTTGACTTACACTCAAGCTATCACCCTTAAAAAATGCTTGATATTTATTTATATGAGAGATGGAATCTTTTGTAGCCTGTTCGTCTTGTGCTTGAACTTCATATAGGATAGAATTTAATAAGCTGGTAAATAGAAAAATTATAGTAAAGCGATTTGTAAATAATTGGTTTAAGACCCTCATGAGTAGTTTCTTCAACTTCAATATGATAATTATAGATTAACGTTAATTGCGGTTATAATTTAATAATGATTGTTTTTTAACTTAGGATTCAAAATTAAATTTTTTAGGTAATAGTGTCAATAATTATATATATAAGTAATTGCTCTGTTTAACTTATTTTATGATTTTTGGAACTTCCAATTTTTTCCTGTTTCATGAGCCTACGTTTATTTTTTAATCAGTTTACAGAAGAAGAAGTTCAAGTTTTTACAGCTGATCCAAATATTGCATCAACCATAGAATTTCATTGTAATGATTTTCCTAATTGGGAGGATGCAGAAATTGCTATCATTTCAACAGAAGAATATCGCTTTAGCACTAAATATTCTCAATCTGATACCTCTTCAATAACATCAGCTTCCTCTATCAGAAAGTCATTATATCAGCTTAAATCTGTAACTAAAGAATTAAAAATAGTTGATTTAGGTTGCCTGCGATTAGGTGAAAACTCGGACGAAACTATAGAAAGACTAGCTGAAGTGTGCAGTATGCTACTTAAGCATGATACTTTACCTCTAATTATTGGAGGTGACCATGAATTAGATTTTGCTCAGTTTCTTGCTTATCAAGATTTGGAGAAAATGTTGGCTGTTGTAAATGTAGATGCAACAATTGACATGACTTTGGCTCAAAAAGAAAAGTTTGGCCATGTTCAAAGAATTTTACTACATCACCCAAACTATCTTTTTGACTATACTCAATTAGGGTATCAGCGCTACTTTGTTGACTTAAAAGTTTTAGAAACTTTCCAAAAATTAAATTTTGAGTTAAAAAGCATTGGGCAAATGCGAGATAAATTCGAAGATGTAGAACCTTTGGTAAGAAGTGCAGATATGCTCAGTTTTGATGTAACTGCAATTAGAAATGCAGAAATGCCTCTCAAAACTAAAGTGCACCCGTTTGGTCTTACAGGAGAAGAAGCTTGCCAACTAAGCTGGTATGCAGGAACAAATGAAAAACTAACATCTGTTGGATTTTATGGCTTAGATACAGATATAGATGAAAATAGTATTTCGGCAAAAGTTATTTCTACCATGATTTGGTACTTTATTGAAGGCTTTGCACATAGGAAAAAAGAATACAGTTTTAAAAGTAATTTTCACATAAAGTACATTGTACCACTTGCTGCTATCAATGAAAAATTACCTGTTCATAATTTGGTTTTTTACAAGAGTAAAATTACTGACAAATGGTGGATGGAAATACCAGTGAGTCTAAGTGAAATGAAAGAATTCGGGAGAAACATAATAATCCCTTGCAGCTATGCAGATTACGAAATTGCTAATACAGGTAACATTCCCGACCGTTGGTTAAAAGCGATGGAAAAGTACTCTTAGTAGGATTGAAGTTTAATTTTTTTTCATGCAATTTGATTAATTTCATTTAAAAATAACATCAGTCAAGTACCTAATAAGAGAGCTTAAATCATTATTAAACTACTTATTTAGCCAAAATACTGTTAAAAAGTATAAATCACTGTTAGATTTTGTGTAAAAATATTACATTAAGGCCATTCTCGAAAATTTTCATTTTTAAAATGATAATGCTACTATTAATAACAAGAAAACAGTAATATTTTTTTTGAATTGCAAAATGGATTTAATTCTAGGCAAATCTTTGTTTTGTACAATTTCTTTTTTGCTGTTTTTAGAGCTTATTTTTTAAATTAAATATTTTTGTTCTTTCTCCTTAAAATATGAGTATTTGCTTATTTTAAGTAAATCCAGTTTAAAAAAAAGTTATAAAAATATTTAAAATATTATATAATAATACATTGAGAAGTAGGTTAGATACTATATTAAATAATATCGTACCTCGATAGAAAAATTACTCTTTTTAAGGTAATACAAATCAAGGGTTTAATAAGCTATCAACTTCAAATGATTTTATAAACGGATGTAATATTCATAAAACACTCAATTTATTTAGCTATTTATTAATTCATTACATCCTTATTCAAAATACAAAAATTGAATTTAATCAGCTTTTTGAATTATGTACCATCGGAGTAATACTCCTTTTCATTAGAAATCAGATTTGTAAAGGATATGGCAAAATTGAAACACATTATCAAGCAACTTTCTTCAGGTGATTATCAGTCGATACATGAACTATTAATAGAAAGCAATGCAGATAAATCTGCATATTTGCTTGAGGCAATGAGGTTAAGGCAACTTTCTGATGCTAAAATTATGAGTGAGCTTGATGTAAATACAAATGCGTATTACACATTAAGATCAAGACTTAACCAAAAAATTGAAGAGTACCTTCTTCAACAAATGGAGAGCCCTAGAACGGACTTGTTGAAAAAAGTTTCTAACATAAACGAAATTATTTTCACCAAGAAGAAAGCAATATCAATAGCAACGCTTAAGAAGCTTGAAAAGGAGTTGTTGGCATATGATCTTTCTAATGAATTAACTATCGTATATAAGACTCTTAAAAAATTACATATAAACTCAGAAGATTATTTTGAATACTCTCAGCTATATAACAAGCACGTAGCTTATATGCTGGCAGTAGACAAAGCTGAAGATCTTCTAGCCCAGTATTTCAAAAAGTTTGGTGAGTTTACACTAACAGGTGATGAGATCGATAAAATGGAGCTTAACCTGTTAAGTAATGAGATGGATAATGTGTGTAAACTTTATAAATCTCACAGGTTATATGTTTATCAAAACTGTTTGAGTATTTTCCATCGTCTGTTTATTGAAGATGGTGAGAAAACTGATGATACTAAAGAGCCGATAGAAGATATACTTGACAATGTTGAAAAAATATTTGAAGAGTATTATCTAGATTCTATTTACTTCCACTTAAAACTGGTTTTCGAATACTTAAGGTTAGAGTACTACACACATTACAAAGTATTTAGAAAAGCTGAGAAGTATTTTGATCAAGTAAATGAAAAGGCTGGTACTTTACTTACTAATTATGGTCTTTATGCTTATTCTCCACAATTCTTAAATACCAAATTAAGTAGACACATCAGATTGAAGTGTGAGGCTGATTTGTATGCTGAAAATCAAAGATTATTTGAAGGATTCGAGTGTGATAAAGAAGACTTGCCGAAATATATTAATTATGTAATGTATAGAGCAATTTCTTGTTACTATGTAGGCAAATTTGACGAAGCAGCAAGAGAAATTAACAACTTACTTAATGAGATAAGTCTTAAAAAATATCCTTATGCGATGTTGGAGATTAAGTCGATTCTTGCATTAATGTATGCATGTAAAAAAGACGACGACTTGTTCTCTCAATTAGTAAATAGTATCCAACGTCAGATAAGAATATTGGGTAAAGATATGAGTGAAGATATCGTGATATTCATTAAAATATTGAAAATTGCGATAAGCCCAGCTAAAAAAGATAAAGCCATGAAGATTAGAAGTCTAATTGGCAAAATGGAAGCTATTAAGCCGGCAAGATTGTTTAGTCCTACTCAGTTTATAGAAATGGATGATCGTTTTGTAGAGCTTATGGCGAATAGCATGTGATCTTACACTTACTAAACATATTTACAGGAAGCATCCATATCGGATGCTTTTTTTGTTTTATGCCTATTTTATAGTATTGTGGTTCTAATGTGATTTTTTAAACCAATTTGTGGGATTTTTTTTCGGTTTGAAACAAATGTCTTTTAATAATAAGACAAAAGTCATATTTCTGAGACTACTTGCTTTATAGTTTTGAATCGAATTAAAGAAAAGGATATCTATTTAATCTAAACAATATAAATGAAGATGGCAGATCATTTCAAAAGACCTCGATATACTACTGCTGAAGAAGCTGTGTCATGTATTAGAACTGGTGATAGAGTTTTTGTTCACAGTGTTTCTATGGCTCCTCATACATTAATTAATGCTATGATTAGTAGAGCAGATGAACTAAGAGATGTTGAAGTTATACATATTCACACAGAAGGTCCAGCTCCATATACAAACCCAGAACTCGCAAAAAGCTTTAGACATAATGCTTGTTTTGTTGGTAGTAATGCCAGAAAAGCGGTGCAACAAGGTGATGCTGATTATATACCAATATTTTTAAGTGAAGTTCCTTATTTATTTAGGAGAAAGATATTACCAATAGATGTTGCAATGATCACTGTTACACCTCCAGATCAACATGGTTATTGCTCACTGGGTTCGTCTGTTGATGTGACTGTTGCTGCTTTAGAATCTGCTAAATTTATTATAGCAGAAGTTAACCCACAAGCTCCTCGTTCATTAGGAGATGGTGTAATTCACATAAGCGAAATTGATTCACTAATCGAAGTTGATAATCCAATTACTGTTGTTCCTCACCACGAAATTTCTGAAGAAGAATTTAAAATTGGTAAATACATTGCCGACATGGTAGATGATGGAGCAACTTTACAAATGGGTATTGGTGGTGTTCCAGATGCTGTATTAACTCAGCTTACAAACCATAAACGTTTAGGGGTTCATACCGAAATGTTTTCAGATGGTCTAATTGACTTGGTAAAAAGAGGCGTGGTAACGGGAGAAGAGAAGAAGGTATTACCTCATAAAATTGCTGCTTGTTTCGTAATGGGTACACAAAAGGTTTACGACTTCTTACACGACAACCCTATTGTTACTATGAAAGATGCAGCCTATACCAACGATACAAGTATTATTCGTAAAAATCCAAAAGTAACAGCTATAAACAGTGCCGTAGAGATTGACTTAACAGGTCAAATTTGTGCAGATACCATTGGGCCAAGACAATTTTCAGGAGTTGGTGGTCAGATGGACTTTATGAGAGGTGCTTCACTATCTGAAGGTGGAAAGCCAATTATAGCATTACAGTCTATTACTAAAAAGGGAGTTTCTAAAATTGTTCCTTTCCTTAAAGAAGGAGCTGGTGTTACCACAACTCGTGCTCACGTTCATTACATTGTAACTGAATATGGAGTTGTAAACCTTTACGGTAAAAACCTAAGACAGAGAGCCAAAGCATTAATAAGTATTGCTCATCCTTCTCACCGCGAAAGCTTAGAGAAAATGGCTTACGAACGTTTTGGTAAATTGTAAGAATAGAATAGTTTACATACTTTTATACCATCAGCCTTTCTTTTTAATTTTTGAAAAGAAAGGCTTTTTTAATTTACGACTTTGACGGATCGTAATCAATACCGCCAAAAAGATGAAGCATTAATGATCTTGAAATTCTAAAATTGATAGGAACCATTAAAATGGCTGGAATGATAGTGCCAGAAAGCAAGATGGAAAGTATAGGTTTGTCCATCATAGTATTTAAAGCCACAAAAAGTGTAATTACAATAGCAACATTAATAGCATAACTAAAATACATGGCACCAATATAAAAACCTGGCTCTGGGTTAAAGCTTTGCTGGCAATGCTCACATTTATCGTGCATCTTACTAAACTTTATTGGCTTTGCCAGAAATGGGTGTTGGAACATGTGGCCTTCTCTACATCGCGGACATTTTAAACCAACTATAGCTGATATTTTAGTGCGGTTAGGTGTTTGATTCGTTGTATGAACCTCCATAATTATTTAGTATGTTTTTGTGTAAATTTAAAGTTTAATGGAGAGAATAACATCCTTATCTTCAATCAATTTCACTTTCCTTTATCAGATTGCCTACTAAGACAGTCACTTTCTATAAAAATCATATTTTTTAATTTTTTTTATCTCTATCTTGTAATATCAATCAACAATATTCGACCAATTAATTAGAATGCTTAAAGAGCATTTTATTAAAATTTGAGAAGGAGGATTTTTCAATTCAACACATAAAATTATGGAAGCTCTACAAGAATTATTTGGAGTGGACACACCTTCCGAAGCCATCTATTGGGCAATTGCTGCCCTGTCTTCTTCTGTACTAGGCGTACAAACTCTGTTGTCTCTCGTTGGATTGGATTTAGATGTAGACCTCGATTTTGATATCGGTGGTGATGATGTTACACTTTCAGCCATTCTTACATTTTTAGGTATGGGCAGTTGGTCTGCTATTCTGTTTAAAAGCCAGACAGATATGGGAGAAGGAGGCATTTTGCTTACTTCTTTAATTGCTGGTATCGTAGGCTTTGGCACTGTAGTACTTTTGATTAATAAAATGAAAAATCTGGAAAATTCTGGAAATGTAGAAATCAAAAATGCTATTGGTAAAGTAGCCGAAGTATATCTGGGAATTCCAGAATCCAGAACTGGTGAAGGTCAAGTACAATTGTTGGTGCAAGGCAGGTTAGTGATCTTTGATGCACTTACAGACGGTAAAAAAATAGAGACTGGCAAAGAAGTAATAGTCTATGATGTAGAAGAAGGAAAGCTTTTAGTAGAACTCTACGATAATAAAGAGCTAAGCTCTGCAAAAGTGCTTGACTAACAAGTTGTTAGTAGTATTTAATCTACATAATCTAATATAACCTACATGTTTACAACTCTGCTTTTTTAACATAGGACTTACGCATTTAAGTTAAAAATGATAATAGGATTAGCAAGAATCTGTTTAAGATAGTTGCTGAACGGAAGTACTTTGATTTGATAGAGTGTTGTTTTCAACTGTTTTGCAAGGAGTTTCAGCCCTATCCAAGCCTGGTAGCAGCAAGCTAGATGGTTCCTCTGGGAGATTGCCTTTCGGCATTGGCACTTCTCAGAGCCTGTAAGCTGTTTGTATTCCCTGTGGAACTGCTCAATCTGCCATCTGATCTGGGATTCGTTTTCGGCCTCAAATACATTCATCCTGTCCGATAGATCATTTGTGATCACCCATTCAATGTCCCCGTTTAGGGAGACTATCTTGAATAATTTGACGGGGTAAGGGTATTTTTTGAGTTTGACCTGTACGCCTTCCAGCAGTTGCCTACCGGAAAGCTCGACTGTGCCCACAGCCTGCATCCCTGTGTCTCTGGATAGGCTGACTTGGCGGTTGCTCTTCAGGGTAGTGAAGAATGTCCAGCCGCTTCTGTGCACAAGCTTAAGGTTGTCCATGGAAGCATACCAGCTGTCAAAAAGTATCTTTTTGGCTTTCAGGTCTTTACGCATGGTCATTCGGGTGAACATCTCCTGGAAATGGTCATTCTTGGTCTTCTTATCCGTTTCTGGGTGGTAGATTCGGTAATCGATAGGATAGTAATCCCCATCAATGCCATTGCTGTGTACCATGTTTACCAGATTGATCCCATTGACTAGGCCATGCTCATTGCCTGAGTACTGCCTTTTGGCCAATTCTATATACCGGGAATACCTCTTTGCCTGAACACTGTCATCGACAAGGATAAATGAGTCTGGGCTATCTTGGAGATGGCCCTTGACAATATCCCACAGGTCGGAAGAGGTAAATTTAGAATGGGCTAGAAAACGTGTGACTTGGTCATGACTGACATCCATAGAATGGGCTGCCATGTGGGTACAGGTATAATTCCCGTGAGTATGGAGAAGATATGATATGTACAGAGATTTATCCATATAAATTAGTATTAAAAAAAACAATCTCTCAAATTTTGAGCATTTTTGCTAGAGAAATTTAATATTGCGTAAGTCCTATAACATTTAAAATTTATAAATATGGAAATAATATCAGGATTGGGAGGTATTTTAGGTGTCTTTCTCGTACTTGTTACTGCAGTGTTTGTTAGTAGATATAAGCGGAGCCCATCCAATAAAATCTTAGTTGTTTATGGTAAAGTAGGAACAGGTAAAAGTGCAAAATGTATCCATGGTGGTGGAGCTTTTGTAATCCCTGTAATTCAAGATTGGCAATATTTAAACTTAAGTCCTATTCCAATAGAAATAGATCTTAAAGGAGCCCTCTCAAAACAAAATATACGTATCAACACACCAAGTACTTTTACAGTAGGTATTTCAACCAAAGAAGGCATAATGTTAAATGCTGCTGAAAGGTTATTAGGTTTAGATGAAGCAGAACTTAGAAATCAGGCACTCGACATTATTTTAGGTCAGTTAAGATTAGTGATTGCTACACTTACTATTGAAGAAATAAATCAAGATAGAGAACAGTTTTTATCTTTAATTAATAAACATGTTGCGTCTGAGCTAAATAAAGTAGGTTTAGAGCTTATAAACGTGAATATTAAAGACATTACAGACGAATCTGGTTACATTGAAGCTATTGGTAAAAAAGCAGCAGCAGAAGCTGTAAACCTTGCAAAAGTAGAAGTTGCTCAACAAGAACGAAGTGGTTCTATTGGTGAGGCAAAAGCAAATAGAGAAAAAGATGTAGAAGTGGCATCAGAATATGCGCAGTCGGAAGAAGGTACCAAAGCAGCCGAAGCTAAGAAAAGGGTAGGTATTGCTAATCTAGAAGCAGGTGCTGTGCAAGGTGAAAACCAATCTAAAGCGAAGGTAGCAGAATACAATGCAGAACTTGCAGAAAAAACTGCCGAAGCCCAAAGAAGAAGTGATGTAGCAAATGCAAATGCTTTAAAAGAAATTTTAGAAGCTCAGAAAATTGCCGAAATGGCTAAATTAGAGAAAGAGCAAATTGTGCAGAAAGAAATTGAAAAACGCAAAATAGAATTAGATGCAGAGGCTAAAGCAGAACAAATTAGAAGAGTAGCTAAAGGTGATGCAGATGCTATTTTGATGAAGTACAAAGCTGAAGCTGAAGGTTTACAACAATTGTTGAAAGCTAAAGCAAAAGGTTACGAAGAAATTGTTGCTTCTTGTAATGGAGATAGTAAAGCTGCTGCAACGCTACTATTGCTAGAAAAACTTGAAACCCTTGTTGCTAAACAAACAGAAGCAATTGCTAATCTTAAAATTGATAAGATTACTGTCTGGGATTCTGGTAGTGGAGAAAAAGGTGGAAGCACTTCTAATTTTATTAAGAACTTTATTAGCACATTGCCACCAATCCATGAGTTGGCTAAGCAAGCAGGTATCGATTTGCCGTCTTATCTAGGTTCAGTAAATGAGACTCCTCCTAAACCACCTTTGATGGAAGATTTAAAAGATGTTTTGCCAAAAGCAAACGGAAGTTTAGAACCAAATTAATAGAAACCTCCCAATTGGGAGGTTTTTTTATGCTTATCCCAAGTTATCACCTTTATACTTTTGAGTCAAATGCTGTCAATTTTAATAATTTTTATCGCTAGACATTTTATTTGATAATTTTTAATAGAACTTTGCAGCAATACCAGCATTTTGTGGCAGAGTAAGAATAATCTTGCTTTGCTGTAAAGCAAATTATTTTTTTATGCCTAGCTCATTTAATAAAGTATATACCTTTCAGTTTTGGCTGCTTTGCTCAAGTTCATTTCTGTTTTTTGCCAGTTTTAACATGATCATTCCTGAGTTGCCCTCTTACCTAGAAGGTATGGGAGGTGGCGACTACAAAGGCTTGATTATCGCGCTTTTTACACTTGCTGCGGGTCTTTCTAGGCCGATAAGTGGTAAACTTACCGATACGGTTGGTAGAGTACCTATCATGGTTTACGGAGTATTTGTTTGTATTTTCGTTGGCTTTCTTTATCCTGTATTAAGCACAGTTGCAGGCTTTCTATTCCTTCGTTTTATTCATGGTATGTCAACAGGGTTTAAGCCAACTGCTACCTCAGCATTTATTGCAGATGTAGTTCCTGCAAACAGAAGAGGTGAGGCCATGGGCATTATGAGCTTGTTTGGCAGTTTAGGTATGGCAGCCGGCCCAGCAGTCGGTGGATTAATAGCATTGCACATTTCAATTAATGCGCTATTTTACACTTCTTCCATTACAGCATTGTTGTCTATTTTGGTTTTAATCGGCATGAAAGAAACCTTAAAAGACAAACAGCCATTTAGTTTAAAATTACTTAAGATTAAGAAAGATGAAGTAATTGAACCAAGAGTATTTTTACCTGCAATTATTCTATTATTATCTGTTTTCTCTTTTGGAGCGGTGCTAACCATTATTCCAGATTTTAGTGTGCATTTGGGAATGGAGAATAAAGGATTGTTTTATACTTATTTTACATTAGCATCAATTACTATTAGAGTAGTCGCTGGAAAAGCTTCAGACCGATTTGGAAGGGTTCCTGTTCTTAAAATTGGTCTTGTGTTACTGGTAATATCTTTAGTAATGATTGGCTTTGCTAAAACTCCAACAGAATTGCTCACAGCATCTTTTATCTTTGGTTTAGCTTCGGGAATTAACTCTCCAACAATATTTGCATGGACAGCCGATAGAAGTGATAAAAAATATGTGGGTAGAGCCATGGCAACAGTTTATATTGCACTTGAAGCAGGCATTGGCTCGGGTTCTTTACTTTCTAGTTGGGTTTATAATAACAACGACGATATGCTTCCTCTTACTTTTTCTATTGATGCGGCTGTAGGGTTTATGGCACTAATAATTTTACAGGTATATTCGATGAAGAAGAAAAAGCAAAAAAAAGTAGTGCAGGTAGATGTAAATTAGTGATTGGGGGCTTAAGAAGAAATTTGATCTTTTAATTCCTCTTTAACGTGACTTTCTTCAAAGTTTGCCTTGTGTAGGCAGGGAATGTTTACGATTACTTGAGTGAATTTATTTTCTTGAGATTTGATGTTGATAGTGCCACCAATTTTTTGAGTGGCTACATTAGCAACATACAAGCCTAAACCTGAGCCTTTACTTTGGCTACTGCCTCTGTAAAACATTTCAAATACCTTATCTAGGACAGCGTCTTCGATTCCACAACCATTGTCTGTAATAGTGATTACAGCATTATCATTTTGTAAGGTTGTATCTACTTCGATATTAATCTCTTTCTTAGGATTGTTTTTTATCTGATAAACAAAAGCATTTTCTATAATACTCTTTAAAATAAGAGTAACTCTTTTCTCATCAGAAAAAAATGGGTTGGGATTATTCACAATAATGTTTACCTCAACTCCACTTTGCAAGTCTATTGGTTGTATTTTCTTAAGTACACTTTCAATAATTTCTTGAAAGTTTATTTTCTCCTTTCTTACTCTCAGTCTGGAATTATCAGAGAAGTCATTTATATCATTAATAAAACCATCGAGCTTATTCATACTTCCTTCTATCTTGTCTAAAAGAAAGTGAAATAAGTCTTTATTCGATTCATTTCTTAGTAGTAATAACAAGCCTAAAACAGAACTAATTGGCCCACGTATGTCATGAGAAGTTCTATAAACAAACATATCGAGCTCATCATTTAACTGTATAAGCTTAGCATTTTGCCTGTTTAGTTTTTTCTCACTTTTTATAAGCTCTCCAGTTGTGGTTTTATGCTGTTCAATTTCTAGTTCAAGTTTAAAGTTCATCTCAGAAAGTTCTGTTGTTCTTTCTTCAACTCTTTCTTCTAAATTATGAGCCAGTGTAAGTAGGTCAGTTTCTGCCTGAATTCTAGAAGTAATTTCTTTATTTAATAATGTGTTTGTGTTGCTTAATTGCTTGGTTACGATAAAGTTATGTGTTCGGGCAGCAAATTGTAATCTAGACAGCACCCAACAAAACAAATGGGTTAATACAACATACATTACCTTCGTTTTTGGAATGAGGTAGCCGTAATTCCAGAAATTTGCAATGGTGAATACCAAAAAGCCAAAAGAGAAAAGGATAAACAGATCTAGCTTCTTAGTATAAAAAATAACTGAGACGATAAATATTGAAAGTAGATAAGAGTATATGTAACCGTTTTCTTCAATTTCAAATGAGGCGACATAACCACTCCATCCTAGTATAAATAATGCAAAAACCTTAAAATGATAGATGTGTTTCCAGTCTATATCTGAGATTTGTTTAGCAGGGTGTTTAAGGTAGAGTGTAGTAGACGAAGATATAAAAATTAGCATCATAACATCAGATAGAAGATACACGTGGAAATCTGGTACTGCTATGTCTACAATCGTATACAGAGACAATACAAAAAGTGCGAAGAAGCTAATGTATTTAAGTCTATGTATATTTTCGAAACTAATTTCTTGGATAAACTCAGGTTTGTTCTCCTTTTTTACAATAGGAAAATTCTTGCGCCAGTCAATTTTAATTAGCTTGTAAATTCTGTGAATATAACGCATTTAATTTAACACCCTAATGAGAAAATGGGCATCTTTTTATGTTGATGGCCCTGAGAAACCGGTATATCTATATAGTAATTACTGAAATATTTCTTATAATTAAAGAGGCAACAGGTAATTTATTACAGTTCTCTCGGTTTAATTTAAAGCACGTATATACCTCAATTTTTTTAGCATACTGTTATGGTTAATTTTTTTAAAAAAGCCAGATTTATCTGCATTTTACTAGTCTCAGTTTTAGTGCTTTCATGTGATAAAGAAGACCCTATATTACAAGATTTAACAGATGAAGAACTTGATTTGAGAAATCAACTTGTGGCCATTATGAATTATTGGTATTTATGGAATGATGAAGTCCCGGATATCGATGTTAGAGCCTACGAAAGTATGCAAGATTTAATGGATGCTATGATTAAAGATGATTTGGATAAGTGGAGTTATGTAACAGATGAATCGAGTTACGATCAATATTTTAAGCAAGGTACTTATGCTGGTCATGGTTTTGGTATGCGATACGATGATGAAGGAAAGCTAAGAGTAAGTTTGGTGTATCCGGGTTCTCCGGCAGACTCTAGCGGAGTAACCAGAGGCTTTAATATTTTAGAAATAAATGGTAAGAGTGTTAGTGATATTAATGATTTAGATGCTGCTTTTGGAGCTGATGTAGAAGGCGTGGTAAATGAGTTTAAGTTTTTAAATACCGAAGGCGAAGAAGTAACTAAACAAATCGGAAAAGCACAGGTAGATATCGTTACGGTTTTACATGAGAGCATTATTGAGCAAAATGGTAAGAAAATCGGTTATCTCGTTTTTAATAATTTTATTGAGAGAGCAGAGACTGATCTAGCAAATGCATTTGCAGACTTTGCAGAAAATAATATTGATGAATTAGTACTAGACATGAGATATAACGGTGGTGGATTATTAAATCTGGCTACCATGCTTTCAGGAATGATTACCTCTGCAGATAATAACGGAGACCTGTTTGTAGAACTAGAACACAATACAGACAGAACTGCCAATAATTCAAGTTTTTTCTTTGAAAGTGAGCCGGTACAACTAGGATTAAATAGAGTAGTGATTATTACAACTAGTTCAAGCGCATCGGCTTCAGAGGCGGTTGTTAACTGCTTAAAGCCTTATATCGAAGTAAAAACAGTAGGTACTACTAGTTATGGTAAGCCAGTTGGGTCTTATGGTTTTAGGTATGAAGGTTATATAATTTCTCCAATCAGCTTTAGAGTGGTTAATGCCAATGGAGTAGGAGATTATTTTAGTGGCATTCCTGTCGATTCTCAAACACCAGATGACCTCTCAGTAGATTTCGGAAACACTGAAGAAGCTTGCTTAAAAGAAGCTTTATATTACTTGGAATCAGGTGATTTTAATAACAGTGGTTCCAGAACGGCCATCAATTCCCAAATTCAAATGAAAAACAGAGATATGTTAAAAGGTTGGAAAGCTGAAATAGGTGCATTTTAATTGAGTCTATTTCGACATAAGGTGTTTTGTGTATAAAGGGAGTGTTTATAAATACAACAATTATCCAATCGTTTGTGATTATATGGATTTAGAAACAAAATGAGTGATTTCTTGAGGAATCACTCATTTTTTAATACCTGAGCTGGGTTTGCATTCACTGCTTTTAATGATTGGAAAATGATTGCCAGTATTGCTGTAATAATTACAGTAAAGGCTGGCAATGCGTAAACCCACCAAGTCGCATCAATTTTATAAGCAAAATTATCGAGCCATTCGGTTACGAAATAGTGGCTAACAGGTAGCGCAAAGGCAAAAGATGTTAGTAATAGCCATAAGTAATCTTTCGAAAGCAATACCAAAATACCTGAAATATTCGCACCTAAAACTTTTCTAATACTAATTTCTTTATATCGTTGGCGCGTGTTAAAAGCAGCCAAACCTGTTAATCCTAAAAAGGCGATAATTACAGCGATAATGCTAAATGCAACAAACAATTCACTTAAGTACTGCTCCGATTTATACAATCTGTCGAATGCTTCATCCATAAAATGATAGTCAAAAGGATAGTGAGCAGCATGTTTATTCCAGGTTTGTTGGATTTGGGTTAAATTAGTTGGGGTGTTGGCTTCTTTATTTAGTTTCACCATTAAGTTATAGCCAAAGTTGATTTGTTTCTTTGAGCTCACCATTACCAATGGTTCAATATTTTGCTTTAAAGATTGAAAGTTAAAATCTTTTACCACACCAATTATTTCTCCTTTAAATCTTCCCCATATTTGTAACTCTTGTCCAATAACGTTTTCTGGTGACCAGCCAAAAAATTTCATGGCAGCTTCATTCACCATAAAAACTAAAGCGGAGTCTGGATAGGTAATTTCTTGAAAATCCTTTCCTGTTAGCACTTGTAAGTCAAATGTTTCGATATAGTTTTCATCGCTTATCAGATAAGAAATCAATTGCCTTTCATTTTCATCACCAACAGCTTTTACAGTCGTTGTCGATGTAATATTAATTGGAGGTCTAGAAGCGAATGTGACATTTTTTACTCCCGATATTTTTAATAAATCGTTACGGATTACATCTTTTTTATCTTGAATCGCTTTATCAGTGGGGAGTATGATTGTATGTTCTTTTTCATAGCCCAGATTTTGATCTTGAATTAGTTGCATCTGGCGAAAAATCACAAAAGTAAATGCTAGTAAAAACATAGAAATTGAGAATTGAACAATTACTAAGGTTTTTCTAAGGAACTTACCTTGATTTGAATAACTAAACCTACCTTTTAAGACTATAATCGGTCTAAAACCAGAAAGTACAATTGCAGGGTATATTCCCGATAAAAAGGTCATAAATAAGGATAAACCTACAAAAGGCAGTAAGATTTCTGGTTGTATGAGCAAATTAGTAGAGATATTGACCGAAGCAATATCTTTAAACCAGTCTTTTAGTAGAAATAACAATAGAATGGCTAGAAAAAAGGCGCTGAATATTAAAGTGCCTGATTCTATCATAAATTGCCAGAAAAGTTGGTCTCTTTGTGCACCAGCAACTTTTTTAATACCTACTTCTTTGGCTCTGCTTAGAGATAGGGCTGTAGTCATGTTTACATAATTGATACACGCCATTATTAAAATGAGTAAACCAATAGCCGAAAAAATGTAGAGGTATCTTATGTCACTTTTTTTGCCCAATGCATTGTGAAACTCAGAATATAAATAAACATCTGTAATCGGTTCCATATGTAATTGCACCATACTCACAGATTCTGCCCCAAATTTTTTAGTGATTAGATCCGTGAATTTATCAATAGTGGCTGTAGGATTTACAGCAGCCTCAGGAGTTAGCAGTGCATAGGTGGCAAATTCGGAATTATCCCAGTTTGGATTCTCATAATCGTTTAATGAAGCAAATGAGCCTATGCAGCTAAATTGAATATGGGTATTATCTGGTAGGTCTTCTACAATTCCAGTAATTAAATAATTTGTTTGGTTATTAACTAACAGAGATGTTCCGATTACATTCGTTTCGTTCCAATTAGCGCCAAAGTATTTTTCAGCTAAGCTTACTGTTAACACTAACGAATTTGGCTCTTTTAATGCTGTTTCAGGGTTTCCTTTAACTAGATGCAAGTCAAACATCGAGATAATAGCTGTATCTGCATATACAAACTCTTTCTCTTCAAATAGTTTATCATCTTTCTTTAAAACTATACCATAGCCGGGTCTTATTCTGGTAAAATTTAGCACTTCGGGAAGTTCCTCCTTTAGCATTACTCCAGCTTCTGAAGTAGCACTGCCAGAGGGCATACTAGTTTCTCCAAAATGCCATGTCATTGGAACTCTAACAAGCTGGTTTGCTTTTGGCCAAAAGTGGTCGTAGCTTTTTTCGTGGATTACATAAACAGTAATAAAAAGGCAAGCAGATAAACCTAAAGTTAGGCCAGTTAGAATAATAAGAGTAAATTTCTTTTGCTTTAAAAAGCTTCTTAAAGTGATTTTGAAGTTGTTCCAGAACATAGTGCAGTTTTCTAAAGAAAATGGAAATAACTTGTTGCTAAAAACAAATTATCTTAAAATCTTTAGTTCTGAAACATTTTTGCAGTAAGAAGAAGCCTTTTTGCAGTGAAGCTGTTTTTAATTTGTTTTAGGCTGCATGTTAGGCAGTCTAAGAGTAAAGCAAGTCCCTGAGCCTTCTACAGAATCTACTGTAATTTTACCTTTTAATTTCTCTATAGTTTCTTTTACTATAAACAATCCTAAACCAGAGCCCTTTTTATCAGGATGTGCCCTGTAAAACATATTAAAGATATTCTCTATATGTAGCTCGGGAATACCTAAACCATTGTCGGAGACTTTAACTTCGCAAATTTCCTGTGAGCAAGTTACCTCAACTTTTATAAATGGATTTTCCTGATATGGATTTGAATACTTTATCGCATTTGAAAGCAAATTATTTAAGATGATGCTTACTCTACTTTTATCAGAATAGAAGGGTTGCTTACAATTAATTATTACTTCTTTCTTAAGAAGTGAAGCATTTTCCATATAGTCATACACCTCAAATGTATTTTTCACAAGTTGTTCAAAACTAATCTCTTCTTGCTCTATATCTATTCTTGCATTTCTTGAGAAATCTATAATGTCTCCTATAAAAGTATCTAGTTTTCTAAGGCTTTTTTCTTGAAGTAGTAAGTATTCTTTAATTAGGTCGAGATTGTCTTCTCTCAAAGTAATATCTATCAAACCTAGAGCCGAAGCGATTGGCGCTCTCAAATCGTGTGATGCACTATACACAAATCTGTCTAAAGCATTATTAACTTCTATCAGCTCTTGGTTTTGCTTTTCCAGCCTGTTTTTGTAATTCCTATTTTCTGTAACATCTCTAATTCCACCATCAAAATAAACTTCGCCGTGTTTGCCTTTAGATAAATTACAGTTAATTACTCCCCAGAAATGATAACCACGATTATTCACAAACAAAGCTTCTTCATTATCTACAAAGCCATTAAATCTAATTTTATAGGCAATCTCTTTTCTCTGTACCGATGAAGCGTATAAATCTATGGCACTTACTTTCATTACCTCTTCTACACTGTCGTAACCAAACATTTTAGCAAAAGCCAAGTTTGCATAAATTATTTTTCCATTTGGTGTACTTCTATAAATACCTTCATTTACATTCTGACTAATCGATAGAATTAGTTGTTCTTGTTCGTTTATTACCTTTTCTGAGTTTTTAATTGTGGTAAGATCGGTTACTCTTAGCAAAATAAAGTTGGCGCCATCATTCTCGCCTTTTCGCATACCCATCATCCCATAAAAAGTATCTCCATTGCTGTCAACACATTGCACCTCACTCGTCCATGTTTTATTGGAGTTTATTAATGCATTTATTTTATGTATTTCTGAATAAGTAAGTGTTTTATTTTGTAGTTCGGAGAAATGCTTACCGTAAATCTGGTTTCTCGAATTATATTTAAATAGTTTGAGGCCTCGTTTGTTGCAGTCGTAGATTTCGAATGTATTTACATCTAGTAAAAACAAAGCATCTGGTGAACTTTGAAAAATGCTATTATACATTTTTCTGGTTTTCTCCAGCTTTTCTTCTACCATTACTTTCTCAGAGATTTCTCTGTTAATGCAAAATAGGTAAGTGGGAGTTTCTTTATCAAAAACGATATAAGTGTGGGTCTCTAGCCAGATATAGTAGCCATTTTTGTGTTTTAAACGCCAGCGAGTATAGGTAGATTTGCCCTCCCTATTTTGTAATAAGATATTGTTTTTGAATTTGTCTGAGTCTTGAGGATGCATTTGAATGCAAATGGTATTGCCTTCAAATTCGTCTGCATTGTAGCCTGAAATTCTCTTAAAACTATCACTTATAAACAAGTAGTTTGATTGGAGGTTGTGAATAGAAATATATTCATTCGTATCTCCAAGCCCGAGGTATTCTTTGATAAAAGATGTATTGAAGTGTTTAATACTGTCTGATTGTATTAACACATCTATATCCTCTTTTCTGAAATGCGCAGAAGCTAGCTGTTCATATAAATGATTAACATCAATTTCTGAATACTCACTTTCGATGTTGCCCTGTTTTTCAGCTGATTGATATTTTAATTTTTTTACTTCGGCCCTTAGTACAGAAATTTCACTCAATAAATCGGCATAAGTTGGCAATTTATTTTTCATTAAATAAAAAAATGGTAATTAGCGAATTTTAATCTGATAGTATTTTTGTTCAGTTTAAACAGTTGATGTTATGCTATTTAAAATAAGGTGTTCTGTGAGTGTAACTATGCGGATTCAATAATATGTTAGATATAAATTGCAAGCAAATTAGCTTATAATTTCAATTAATCAAAAGTTTAGTCGATCAATTTATGGTGATGTAACCATGTTTTGAGGCGTTCTGGCCAAGCTTTTGTTAATTCGTTGCGTCCCATTCCGTAACCATGCCCACCAGTTTCAAATATGTGCATTTCAGCCGGTACTTTGTTTTTAACTAATTCTTGATAGAACCTTATACTGTTTTCTACTGGTACAGCATTATCGTCTGATGAATGCACCAAAAATGTTGGAGGCGTATTTTCTGTTATATGCATTTCATTCGAATATTCTTCTACCAAATCATAAGAAGCATTTTTACCAATTAGATTATTTCTGCTTCCCATATGGGTAAAAGATTCTTTAAAAGATATAACAGGGTATATAAGAAGGTTAAAATCTGGTCTAACACTGGTGCTATTTGCTGGCGTTACTGGCTTTTCAAAATGAGTTCCGGCAGTACTTGCCAAATGGCCTCCAGCAGAGAATCCCATAATGCCTATTTTTTCTGGATTCACATTCCATTGAGCAGCATTTTCTCTTACAAGTCTAATAGCTTGTTGAGCATCTTGTAATGGGCCAATTTTTTTGTCAACCATGCTTTCGTCGTTTGGTAAGCGGTATTTGAGAACAAAAGCAGCAATACCCATAGAGTTAAACCACTCTGCTAAATCGTAGCCTTCGTGTTTTACAGCCAATATTGCATAACCACCACCTGGACAAATAATAACAGCAGTTCCGTTGGCTTTTTCTTTAGGTGGTAGGTAAATATTTAAGGTAGGATTGGTAACATTTTTTATCCTTGGAACATCTGACCACATAAAGGTTTCTTCAAGGTTATTTTCTTTAGAATTGGGTACACCATCTTTCCAAATAAATAAAGAATCTTGTGCCAAAGCGCTTAAAGTACCTATAGTAAAAACAATTAAAGTAGTTATAGTTTTTATATATTGTGCTGTTTTGTTATTACGGTTCATTGAATTCTCATTTTTTAATAAATATTGAAAATTAATTGAATATTTCCGAGAAACTATTGGATTTTATTTAAATTTAAAGCACATTATTTTTCTTTTCAATTCTAAAATGCAACTATGAAGATAGAAATTTCCAGAGAAATAGAGCGTTTTGGTCCCATCAAAATTCACGGTGTTCAGAAAGTTTTTGAGTTAGATGGCGGCTTAAAAAACGCAAAGAATGATGAAGAAAATAATCCTATTATCAGAAGAATTGCTTATGATGTACAGCACGAAATACAAGAGCAGATGGCAATTGTAGTGCCTGTACGAAATGAAAAAATTAAACTGATAGAAGGTGTTTTAAGCGGTATCCCTCATCATTGCCAAGTTATTATTGTTTCTAACAGCCCTCGAGAACCAATGGACAGGTTCAAGCTGGAAAAAGATGCGATTGAGCATATTGGCAGGTTTATGAACAAGAAATTCCTGATTGTTCATCAAAAAGATGTTGCACTAACCAGAGCTGTTGAAGCATCAGGTTACAAGCACTTGCTAAACAAGAAAGGCGAAGTGAAGAATGGTAAAGCAGAAGGTATGATTTTAAGTACCATGCTAGCTTACCTTTGTGGTAAAAAATATATTGGTTTTATCGACTCAGATAATTACTTCCCAGGTGCAGTTCAAGAATATGTACAGGAATATTGCGCAGCATTTCACCTTAGTAACTCTCCTTATACTATGGCGCGTATCTCTTGGCATAGTAAGCCTAAAATTGTAGAATCTAACTTGTTCTTTGCTAAAAGAGGTAGAGCTTCTGAGCATACAAACAGGATTCTAAACAGGTTGATTAGCTATTACACAGGTTACGGTACAGAGATTATTAAAACAGGAAATGCAGGTGAGCATGCTCTTACGATGGAAATGGCTATGAAACTCGATTATTCTTCTGGCTATTCAATCGAACCATATCACTATGTAAATGTATTGGAGAAATACGGTGGTATTATTGCCCCTCCACCAGATGATGTAATGAAGGCAGGAGTTGAGTTCTATCAAATAGAATCAAGAAATCCACACTTACATGAAGTAAAAGGTGACCAACACGTAAAAGACATGAGTCTTGCTGCGATGGAAGTTATTTACCAATCTCCAATTTGTCCGCCGCTGTTAAAAGCAAACATACTGGAAGACGTACACAACAGAAGTTTACTTCCGGTTGATGAAGATATTAGTCGTTCGCTCTCTTATTACCCGGCGTTACATTCTGCCGATTTTAAAAAATTTAAAGAAGAGTTACAGAACGAATCTTATGCAGAACTCTTTACCAAAGATCTTACAGACTATACCCCTGAAAAAAAAGATAAGAAGGTTTTGAGAGAAACAAAGGCTGCTAAGATAAAAGAATTACCTAACGACGGGCAACTGGAAGTAAAGTAAAAAGATAATTTCTTAGTGATGGAAAAGATGGTGATCTATACTGATCTTGATGGTACGCTGATAGACTTTGAAAATTACTCTTACGAAATTACAGCTCCTTTAGTGAGAAAACTGGAATCCAATGGGATTCCAGTTGTATTTTGTTCTTCTAAAACAAGAGTTGAACAGGCCTACTATAGAGAACAAATTGGAGTAAAGTCTCCATTTATTACTGAAAATGGCAGTGCTGTTTTTATTCCAAAAGATTATTTCCCATTCGAATTTGTCTATCAGAGTGTAATAGACAATTATTATGTGATCGAGCTGGGAGTTCCAAGAGCACAGATTCTTAGCACAATAGCTGATGCCCGAACTAAAAGTGAGGCAGAAGTTTTTGGTTACAATGATCTGGAACTTGATGAAATTGCTCAAATCTTAAAGTTACCTGAAGAAGCTAGCAAAAGAGCATCTACAAGAGACTACAGTGAAACGCTTATAAAAGGAGACAAAACTTCTGAGAGTTTTAAAGCAATGACTGAGCTTTTAGAGCAAGAAGGTTTGGCTTGTACAGCAGGAGGGAAGTTTCATACTGTGATTTCTAATAAAAGTGACAAAGGCAAAGCAGTAAAAGTGCTCCATGCGCTTTTTAGTAAAATGAATGCAGGAGCTGTTTCAGTTGGTTTGGGAGATAGTGCAAACGACAAGCCTTTATTAGCTGCTGTAGAAAAGCCTTTCTTGGTGCAAAAACCAGGTAATTGGTGGGATGATATTGAAGCACCTAATCTTGTAAAAGTAGAAGGAATTGGCCCTGAGGGTTGGGTCAAGGCCATTTCCGAGTTGACAGATATTTCTTTATAAATCTATTTAAGAGTAAGCAAAGCCACATTTTCTACATGAGTAGTATGTGGAAACATGTCTACCGGTTGTATTTTCTCAAGTTTGTATTTACTGCTTAATATAGCAATATCTCTTGCCTGAGTTGCCGGATTACAGCTTACATAAACAATTTTTGGACATTGAATTTTTAAGAGCATTTTGCATACATCTTCATGCATACCGGCTCTTGGTGGATCGGTAATAATCACATCTGGTTTCGATTGACTAGCCAGAAACTTATCGTTAAATAGGTTTTTCATGTCACCCACATAGAATTTAGCATTCTGGATGTCATTTAACTTTGCATTTATGTGTGCATCTTCAATTGCACCAGCTACCGATTCGATACCAATTACCTCTTTAACTGACCTTGCCATAAAGAGTGCAATGGTTCCAGTTCCAGTGTATAAATCGTAAAGCACATCGTCTTTAGAAGCATCTGCAAAATCCCGCGCAATACAATAAAGGTTATACGCTTGTGTAGAATTAGTTTGGAAGAACGATTTAGGGCCGACTCTAAATGAAAGTCCTTCCATCTCTTCAACTATATAAGGGTGACCTGAGTAATTGATCACGTCCAGATCGTAGATGGTATCATTCCCTTTAGGGTTAATTACATAATTGAGTGAGGTAATTTCAGGGAATTCTGCTTTTAAATACTCCATCATGTCTTTTATTTCTTTTTCCCTGTTTTCGTAAAACTGGATAATTAACATGATATCGTTTGTGTTGGCAATTCTTGTCGTCATCAACCTTAAAAAACCTTCTTGATCTCTTAAATCGAAAAAAGGTAGGTTATGCATCATGCCATAATCTTTTATGGCTTCTCTAATTCTGTTAGAAGGGTCGCGTTGTAAGTAGCACTTTTCAATATCTAGAATTTTATCCCATCGGCCAGGTAAATGGAAACCTAAACCTCTTTTGTCTAGAACAGTACTTTCGTCTTCTGCAGCAATTTCTTCGGTAGTTAACCAGCGGTTATTAGAAAAGGTGAAGCCCATCTTATTTCTATAGTATTCTGTTTTAGGAGAAGCCAAAATTGGGATTAATTCTGGGATCTCTATTTTGCCAATTCTTTCAAAGGCATCAACCACTTGCTTTTGTTTGTAAACAAGTTGTTTTTCATATTTTAGGTTTTGCCATTTGCAACCACCACATGGGCCAAAGTGACTACAAATTGGTTCTTGTCGGTCTTCGCTATACTTGTGGAATTTTGTTGGAATCGCTTCTAGGTAATTTCTTCTTTTTTTAATAACCTGTATATCTACCACATCACCTGGTACCACTTTTTGAACAAAAATGACCATGTTATCAACTTTAGCAACAGATTTACCTTCAGCAGCAATGTCACTAATGTGTACATTTTCAATTGCTTTCAACTTCTTTTTTCTTCCCATACTTCTTAATTCAATACTTTGCTTACACTTTCAAATAAAAAGAATAGACAAAAGAATGAATTTAAGTAGTTATCCACAACAAAATTAAGCTGAATGTCGCTCTTCACCACTGTATTTTCTTACCTCTAGTGGATCTTTGCAAGTATAGAGCAATTGCTGAATGCTTTTATAGAGCAATGGATGCATAAATTTTGGGCTTAATTCTGCTAAAGGGTCTAAGGTAAATTTCCTTTCAGAAATAGCTGGATGTGGTACTGTAAGTCGTGGATGTTCTATTATTTCTTCATTAAAGAATAATATATCTATATCGATGGTGCGTGCATGCCAACGTTCTTTTCTTTGTCGCCCAAGTTTGTATTCAATAGCTTGAGTACAATCCAACACTTCTAAAGCAGAAAGTTCGGTATTAACCAGTAATACTTGATTGAGAAAATCTGGTTGGTCTCTTACTCCCCAAGCTTCTGTTTCGTAAATCGCAGATTCTTGTAAAATCTCTCCAATATTTTCAGTAACATATGAGGCTGCTTTTCTTAAAGTAGCACTTCTATTACCAAGGTTTGCACCTAGTAACAAATAAACTTTATTCAAATTAGTAATTATTTAAAGCTTAAATTAAACTTGGTAATGAAGATAAAGGATAAGGTGATAACAGGGTAAAATAATTTTTACCCTGAATGATGTGTAAGTGTATTTTTATCAAAGAAGTTATCTTCTTTTTAATTCTCTTAACTCGAAGCTTTCTACAAAATCCTGAAATACAGGAGCCTCTGCAATCCCTAGTTTTTCTCCAATATATTTTACCTTTTTTAATTCAGCTTGTTCAATACCTCTTTTGTTTAAAAGATCTTCAACATCTTCAACAAAAAGGAACCCTAAAAACTTCACAAATATATAAGGTGCATTTAAAATGTCTCTTCCTAATTTACCTGTTCTAGCGTCTTTATTAAAAAATGCTTGAGAAATAACTGGGCTGTCTTTTAATGTGGTGTGCAGCATTAACTTAATTAAATCGTAAAAGCGATCTTCCCAAACTTCGAAGTTCGAAATAAGGTAATTAACTGCTGGAGAAATTGGATCAATTTTAAGAAAATAGCTTCCTCTTGAGAGTTTTCTAGCTTTTCTGTTAAGCATTAACTCTTCGTATAAACTGATAGAGTTATTAGAAAGAGCAATACCGATAGATGGCGTCAACAATACCAGCGAAACGAAATCGTCATCTCCTATGTGAATAAAGTCCATTTCAGAAGTTAGGAAATCTGTTTTCAGTTTTAGTACTGCTTTCAGTACTTCCTGATCTTCCATTAATACCACTAATTCGCTATCAGTAATCATCTTAATATTGGTTTTTTAATGTAAATTCAACACCCGAAAGATAAACAAACAGTATCTTTCTGCCTCAAAAACTTGAAGTTTATTCAGTATCGTCGTTGTCTTTTTCTTTCTTAGCAGACTTGTCTTTTTTACCAAATAATGAAAAATGTACGTAACGTTTTGGATTTTCTCGCAGGTCAACAAATAGTTTATCTAAGTCATTCACCGTTTGATCTAAATCGTTGTAAAGTTTTTCATCTTTAACAAGTAAGCCTAGTGAGCCTTCAGCCTCGTCTATGGCTTTTAGAATATTATCTAGCTTAACAAGAGAGGTTTGTAGCTCAGCAGAAATTTCTCCCATCGGGATAGTTTGTACAGAGTCTGCAATAGAGTTCATCTTTTCTGAAAGCGGCTTAAGGTCTTTGCTAACTGCTGCCATTTCCTCAGACATAACTTTAAGGTTTTTCAAAGAAGTCTGAAGGTCTCTTACATCTATTTGAGCTACTTTGCCTGTAATTACAGCTGCATTGTCTACTGTTTTCTGCACATTTTCACCCATACCTTTATATTCTTTTAGCATAGCATTTAGAGAAGTAAGGGTAGAGTCTAGTGCTTCTATAATAGGGTTTGCCTTAGCTTCTAGTATGCCGGTAAGGCCTTTATCTATTTTGCTAACAAGTGTATCTCCAGATTCGGCAATACTACTTCCTTTAATGGTAAGTGAAATAGCTTTGTCGCCTAAAAGATCTGGGTCTGTGAGTAATGCAACTGTTTTGTCTTTTATAATGAGATTATCTTTAATCTCCATAGTCACCAGAAGTTTATTGTTCTGGTCTTGTAGAATATCAATGTTACTTACTCGCCCAACTGGCAGTCCATTTAAAATTACGGGGTTAGATGTTTTTAATCCATCAATATCATTATATACAACATAGTAAGTATTGATATTGCTGAAAATGGCAATGCCTTTTAAAAATCTGACACCAACAAAAAGAATTACTCCTGCGAGAATAGTTAATGATGCAACTTTTACTTCCTTTGACATAAATCGGGGGATAAATTAAAGTTTGTAGCAAAAATAGGATACTCAGCTAACAAACAAAATTAAATACCAAAATGGCTTTTTTTACTTTAGAAAACCATTTTTGATGCGTTTTGTTAGCTGAGTTCTCAATTAATTAATAAACGGAGCTTTTTTTACAATCGCCTTTAACTTTCTGTTTCTTACTTCAATAAATATTTCTGAATCTGGTTCAGCGTAAGCAATTTCTACATAACCCATACCTACACCTTGCTTTAAAACAGGAGACATAGTACCTGATGTAACTTCACCAATTTTTTTTCCTTCGCTGTTTACAATCGGGTAATGGCTACGAGGAATACCTCTGTCTGAAAGAATAAACCCTATTAGTTTTTTGCTTAAACCTGCTTCTTTTTGCTTTACTAGTTTGTCAGAACCTATAAAGTCTCCTTTTTTAAGTTTGGTGATCCAACCTAGGCCTGCTTCAAGTGGAGTGGTAGTATCGTCTATATCGTTACCATATAAGCAGAAGCCCATTTCTAAACGGAGTGTATCACGAGCAGCCAAACCTACTGGTTTTATGCCAGCATCTTTACCTGCTTCGAAAATGGCATCCCAAACTTTTTGCGCTGATGCATTAGGTACATAAATTTCGAAACCACCAGAGCCAGTGTAACCAGTAGCCGAGATTATTACATCTTTTTCACCAGCGAATGTACCTTGTGTAAAAGTATAATAACCCATGTCTGAAAGTGTAACATCGGTTAGTTTTTGTAAAACTTCAGTAGCTTTTGGGCCTTGTATAGCGAAAAGTGAGGTTTGATCGGAAATATTTTCCATTGTAGCTCCCATCGTATTTTGTGCCGAAATCCAGTTCCAGTCTTTTTCGATGTTAGAAGCATTTACCACTAGTAAATATTTTTCTTCATTAAAGCGATAAACTAGAAAATCATCTACAATACCACCTTCTGGGTTCATTATACATGAATACTGTGCTTTGCCATCAAAGAGCTTAGAAGCATCGTTTGAAGATATTTTTTGTATAAGCTCAATTGCTTTGGGGCCAGTTACCATAAACTCTCCCATATGCGAAACATCAAATACACCCACATTATCTCTAACTTGGTGGTGTTCTTCTAAATCTGATGTATATCTAACCGGCATATTGTATCCGGCAAAATCTACCATTTTCGCTCCTAATGCTTCGTGGGTATCGTTTAAGGCAATCTTTTTTATTTCCATGAATTAATATATGCTTGATTTTATGATGACTCAAAGTTAGAGATTAGTACCGATTTTTTATGTGAATGCATAAAAAAAGACCTGCTGAATAATTAGCAGGTCTTTTATTCTATATGTCGTTTAGATGGTTTATATTTTATTTGGATTACATTCCAAAACCGTGATATTCTTTTCTTCCAGTTTCTGGATTAATCCCTTCTATTAATACACCACCATCTTCTTGAGAAAGCATTTGTTCTAGTTGATCAATAGAAGTAACATCTTGTTTATTAATTCTGGTTATGATAAAACCTTCTCTAATATTGGTTTGTGCTCTTAATTTACCAGCATATAATTTATTTACTTTTATACCGCTCTGAATTCTATATTTAGATTGGTCTTCTTTAGTTATCGGTGTAAATTCTGCACCTAGAGATTGTAGTAACTCGCTTTTATTAGCAGAAACTAATTTCTCAGTTCCACTTTCACCTTTTAAAACTACATCTAGTGTTTTCTCACTACCATTTCTGTTTACCACAACACTTACTTCGTCACCTGGTCTTTTACCACCAATTATCTCTTGTAACTGAGGTACGGAGTTGACTTTCTTGTTGTCTACTTTCACAATGATGTCTCCTTGCTCGATACCACCTTCTTCTGCACTTGAGTTTTCGTTAACTTCACCTACAACTACACCTTGAGAAATATTAGCTTTAAGTTCTCTAGCAAGATCACCGTTTAAGTCAGAGATTCTAACTCCAAGAAAAGCTCTTTGCACTTTACCGTACTGCATTAAGTCGTCAACTACTTTTTTAGCTAAGTTAGAAGGAACTGCGAAGGAATAACCTGAATAAGAACCTGTTGGTGAAGCAATTGCAGTGTTAATTCCAATTAATTCTCCGTTTAGGTTTACAAGTGCACCACCACTGTTACCTGGATTTACAGCAGCATCAGTCTGGATAAAAGATTCGATGTTTGCACCTCCACCAAATATACCAATGCTACGGCCTTTTGCACTTACGATACCAGCAGTAACTGTTGATTCTAAGTTAAAAGGGTTACCAACTGCCATTACCCATTCGCCAGTTTTTACATTGTCAGAATTACCAATAGTAATTGCTGGTAAATCGCTTTCGTCTATCTTTATTAAGGCTAAGTCTGTAGATGGGTCTGTACCAATTACTGTAGCAGTATAACTTCTTTTATCATTTAAAACTACTTGTAATTCGTTTGCATCTTCTACTACGTGGTTGTTTGTAACAATATATCCATCATCAGAAATAATAACACCAGAACCACTTCCTTTTTTTTCGCTAGGTGCTTGCTGCTGTTGTCTTAATTGGTCTTCGTCGAAGAAGAAGCGAAATGGAGCCGGTATTTGCTGTAATTGCTGGCCTTGTACTGAGCTGGTTATAGTTGAAGTAATATGTACAACTGCAGGAGTAGCAACTGCCGCAGTAGTTGAAAAGTCTAAATTTATATTATCGCTAAGGTTATTGTATTTAGCTACACTTGCCACAGGGTTTGCAGCTTTCTCTATAATTACTGGTTTGTTGTCAAAGGCAACTTTGTAAGCTCCGATGGTGATTGCTCCACCAAGAACTGCTGCTAAAAGTGTTTTTCCAAAGTTTTTCATGTGTATATCTCCTTATTTTTATTAAGTTCTTAAATTGAGTTACGTAAATAAAATTGGAATAGGCGATAAATTATTCGTTTTTAACAGTTTTTAACCGCGTTTTAACCTTTTTTTAGATCGTTTTACAGAATTTAAATAATCCTATAAAAATAAAAAGGTGGGGATTGTTAACCTCCGTCGAATCGTAATCCGTAGAGATTAACTTTCCCATTTATATTGTATGTGGTTAGTATTTTAAAAACCGGATTTTCGCTACTATTCAGGCGAATTCAATTCTTATTCCGTGTATGCTGCCTAAATTCTTCTTCACTAAATCAATCAATCCGGTTTGTGTCAGATTAAGATTGAATCTTGTTAGTTTATAGAGATTATCCTTGGTTTAGACTCTGGTTTTTTAGGAACTGTAACCGTTAAGATACCTGCTTCATAATTTGCACTTATATTTTCCTGATCGGCAGATATTGGTAACTCAAAGCTTCTAGAGAATTTATTATAACCAAATTCTCTTCTTTTAAAATTGGTTTCTGTAGTAGATTCAGCTTCTGCAGAAATTGTTAGCATTTGCTTATCTACCTTAATATTAAAATCTTCTTTATTTAAGCCTGGAGCGGCAAAGTCTAAATAAAAAGCATCTTTGTCTTCGCTTATATTTACTCTTGGAGTTTGAGAAGTAGACTCTGAACCTATTTGGTTTTCGATACCTTTAAATAACTCGTCAGCTAATTTTCCAAATCCATTTGCGTAGTAAGGTCTTTTAAATTTTAAATGTGTCATGATATAAAGTTTTATTAGTAGAACATTCATTTTTATTTTCAGAAAGATTTTTTTCAATTCCTGTACCAATGGAAAAATGAGTGTTTTTAGCTAACAATTTGGCATAAATAATAATAATAAATGACATAATGTCTGTATTTAAGCTTTTTCAACTGCCATAATGTCATTTAATATTTGATTTAATATGATTTACATAGAAAAGGAAGTGGAAAGAGTAAAATGCAGTAGCTTAACAGAATATTTAAAACTTTTTAATTTTTTGTTCTGTTAGAATTTAAATTAATAACAGAAATAAGACATTTTGTCTATTTATATATTATTTAATGTAAATACTGTCACTCGCTTTACATCTTTTGACGTAGATTATATAAATAAATATGAGGGGAGAGAATATTGATAATGTCTTAATTCTACAGGTAATCAATATAATAACATTAGCTACTTCTAATTTGAAAAAACTATTACTCAATGAATTGTTATTATAATACTAGGATAAATTCTGTATTGAGTTTTGAAAAGCTAATTAACTTTTTAAAAAACAAGGCACAGACTACTGATAATAAAGCAACAGTTGTACTTATAAATTATTTACTCTCAGAACTTGATAAACATCCAGAATTACAGGGTGAGATCAGGGATACTGAAGTATTGGCTAAAAATAAAGATCTGGTTGAACAACTAATGTCTTCCATTTTCTCACCAATCGATTTTGATAAGCAGATAGTGGCAGTGGTGAGTTCTTTCGATTTTTCAGGTCTAGTTTACAGCACTTCCAGATGGTTAGAATTAATCAACATGGAAGCGATGAATTTCAAAGTGAAAAATGTTGATATTAAAGATATTGAAGCAAACAAAAATGTTTACATCAATAACTTAATACTATATTATGTATATGGATACCCCATTACTGTAAAAAATAATGTTTTACTAAATATTCCAGATCCTAAAACAGGCTTAAATAAGTATTACAAGGTCTATTTTGATTTGGATTTTGCAGAAATTACATCCATAGGTAAGCCGCCAAAACTTACAGATGATCAAGTAAAAATGTTGGCAGAAGACCCAACAAATATTAAGCTTTGGGAGAAGTACATCAACCTTAAAAATTTTGAGCTAAAAGGTTTTATAATTTTAAGATTGATGGATGTAACTCAAAATGAAATTATATCATCACTTAAATATGATTTACTAGAAAGGGATGCGATTATTTCAAGAGAAAAGTTTTCTTTACTTGAGGGTAAGCTAAGAGACTTATATGAGTTGCCAGATTTAAGATTAGGTATTGTCTCATTTAATGCCGATGCCGAAGGAAAGGGAAAAGGTAAAGGCCCAAAAATCTGGAATAGCATTATTCACGAAGAAGATTTGCATAATTATTTATGTGAGAAAGGAGTAAGTAAAGAAGATGCCTTTAATGGATGTGTGTATCATCGTATGTTTGATAGTGGAGAATCTCAAACAATAGGTGATTTAGAAAAAATATCAAGAGGGTCTGCTGTTGAGCAAATCTTGCTTCAAAAAGGAATCAGAAGTATTATCGTATCGCCATTACATTATAATGGAGTGTGTTTAGGAGGAATAGAAATTGGCTCTCCAAATGCCGATGATTTTAACTCTACATCTACTTTAATGCTGAGAGAAATTTTACCAATTTTCTCATTAGCAGCTAAGCGTAGTTTAGAAGAGCTCGAAAGCAAGCTACAAGCTATTATTAAAGAACAATATACCGCAGTACACCCTTCTGTAGAATGGAAGTTTGTGCAATCTGCTTTAAATAAGATGAATCGTAAAACAGACGATAGCGATTCTAAGAAAGGAGAGGCAATTGTATTTAATGATATTTATCCGATTTATGGTCAGTCTGATATTAGAGGTTCTTCTACAGAAAGGAATAATTCAATTCAAGAAGATTTGATTGAGCAGCTAAGATTGGCCAACGATGTACTTCATAGAATTAATGATATCCAGCCATTAGGTATTATCGAAGAGATTAGTTCTAGAATTATAGATACTATAGATAGTATTAAAGATGGAATAGGCTCTGGTGATGAAATGTCAATTTTGTTCTTTCTTAAAAATGAGATTGAACCATTGTTGCATCACTTTAGAAAATCTAATAGACTTTCTGCAGAACCATATCAGTATTACTTTAATCAGCTTGATCCAGAATTGGGTATTCTATATAGAAAGAGAAAAGCTTTTGAAGATAGCCTTACCCGAATCAACGATAAAGTAGCTAATTATCTAGAGTCGCAACAGTTATCAGTGCAAAAATCTTATCCTCATTATTTTGAGAAGTATAAAACTGATGGCGTAGAGTATAATATATACATTGGTCAGTCAATTACTCCAGATAAAGAGTTTGATATGATCTATCTGCACGATCTGCGTTTATGGCAATTAAAAAATACGGCTCGTATAGCACAGATTACAGATCAGTTGAAATACTCATTGCCGCTTCCATTAGAAACTACCCATTTGATCTTGGTAAACAGTGCGCCAATTTCTATAAGGTTTAGAGAAGATGAAAAGCAGTTTGATGTAGATGGTGCTTATAATATCAGATACGAAATTATTAAAAAGCGTATCGATAAAGCTAACATTAAAGACAGTGATGAGAGAATAACACAGCCTGGTAAAATTGCCATAGTATATACACAAGATAAAGAAGCAGAAGAGTATAAAAAATATATCCGCTTCTTACAAAAACAAGGATTACTGGAAGATGAAATAGAAAATTATCAGTTACAGGAATTGCAAGGAGTAAATGGATTAAGAGCTTTAAGGGTTCAAGTGAAAATGAAAGATCCTGTAAAATCTAATAAATTTCCTGAGGAAGTGATCGAGAAAGTTTTTCAGTCTTAATCTTTAAATTATACAAAAATACATATCTCTAAGCTACTGCCTAATTTTGGGTGGTAGCTTTTGTTTTTATGTGAAATTTAACTGATTATTTATATTAATTTTAACTACATGACGATTCGCATTGTCTTAAATTGATTTGTTTTGTATAATTCAATTTTAACTCAGACAAGGAAAAAAATGACGAAAGAAGAAATCTTAGCAGTGCAGCAATCATGGCGATTATTAATGAATCGTATGGATGATATCGGGGAGAAGTTTTATGAAAATCTCTTTGAAGAAGTTCCCATGTTTGAAACTTTGTTTACAGAAGGAAAAGCTAAACAAGGTAGTAAACTTATGAATCTAATTGGTTTAACAGTAACTAAACTTAATTTAGAGCAACCAGACCAAACAATTTCGACTGTTGGAAAAAGACATGTGGCTTATGGTGTAAAACCTGAATATTTTGCGAAATTTGGAGAAGTTTTAATGAAAACATTTAAAGAAGCATTAAAAGATAACTGGACACCAGAATTAGAGTCGGCTTGGACAAAAGCATATGCAAATATGGCTGACCTAATGGTAAAAGCTTACAGGGAATAATCTTTAGATTTTCTCTCATTCAAAATACTATTTATGGATAACACGCAAGGCGATAAGCATACAGAAAATTTAATACCTGTTGAGGACATTGTAAAGGCTCAAATACGTCTAAAACATGTAGTGCAACATACACCATTAATCAAAAACATTAATCTTTCGGAGCGATACGAGGCAAATATTTTTCTTAAAAGGGAAGATTTGCAATTAGTGCGCTCATATAAAATCAGAGGAGCCTATAATAAAATTAGTACCCTTTCTGAAAGTGAGAAGAAAAAAGGAGTTGTATGTGCCAGTGCAGGAAACCATGCACAAGGAGTCGCCTTAGCTTGTAGAGAAATGGGCATAAAGGGAACTATCTTTATGCCTATTCCTACCCCAAACCAAAAAGTAAGACAAGTTAAAATGTTTGGGAAAGAATTTGTTGATGTGGTTTTAGTTGGTGATACATTTGACGATTCTTATGCTGAAGCATTGCTGTTCAAAGAACAAAATAATGTTCAGTTTATCCATCCATTTGATGATTTAAAAGTAATAGAGGGACAAGGTACAGTTGGTCTCGAAATACTTGAAGATAGCCAAGTTGATTTAGACTATATATTTGTGCCAATTGGTGGTGGCGGATTAGCTGCCGGAAGTGGAAGCTATATTAAGCAAATTAGCCCAAATACCAAGATGATAGGTGTAGAGCCACTTGGAGCACCAGCCATGAAAACCTCCATAACGCAAGGAGTAAATGTAAAACTTGATAAAATTGACAAGTTTGTAGATGGAGCAGCAGTAAAACAAGTAGGTAATATTACGCTAGAAATATGTAAAAAAATTATAGATGATATAATCTTAATTCCAGAAGGGAAAGTATGTACATCTATCTTAAAACTTTACGACGAAGAAGCAATAGTAGTTGAACCTGCTGGAGTATTAAGTATATCTGCATTAGATTTTTACAAAGATCAGATTAAAGGTAAGAATGTAGTTTGTATTATTAGTGGAAGTAATAATGATATAACCCGTATGGAAGAAATTAAAGAGAAGTCTTTGTTGTACGAAGGATTAAAGTATTATTTCATTATAAGGTTTCCGCAAAGAGCAGGTGCACTAAAGGAATTTGTAGTAGAAATATTGAGTGAAACAGACGATATAACTCATTTTGAATACACCAAAAAAGTAAATCGTGAGAAAGGGCCTGCACTAGTTGGTATAGAAGTAAAAAGCAAAGACGATTACAAAAAGTTAATTGCTAAAATGGATGAGCGTGGTTTCAATTATCAATTACTAAACGAAAAAGCCGATCTGTTTAACTTTATAGTTTAATAATTACAGTTATTAATAACTTTATTGAAATTGTTGCAATCTTTTGATGTTCTTTCCCGTATAGCAATAGAAAGTTAACATGTAAGTTTTACGCTTATTTACAAATATTTATTTCTCTGCTGGATAATTACAATAACATGACACGTCAAAAGCAAGTTTCTGGATTGCTTCTGTTTTTAATCATCACATTTTGTAGTGCTACTGGCTTTAGTCAGGATAAACCTGATGATTATGCCACCATATATATTTACAAACCTAAGTCTCCATTAACAGGGATTATGCGCCATACAGTGCGTATTAATGGTAAAGAAGTTGGTTGGCTTCGCAATGGCTCTCGCATGCGATACAAAATATATACAACAGGGCAAACCAAAATTGACCTAGACTCTTATATTTATTTATTAGGGACTGCGCAGCGCGATATGGGTTCAGATATAAGAACATTAGTTGAAATAGAACCAGGTAAAAAGTATTACATGCATATTCAATATACGATTGATGGTTCTAATAACGGATATATGTTTTTAGATAATTCTGTCGGGAATTATGAATACAATAAAAATAGTCTTTATAAGAGTAGTTATCCCGAAATAATTGCAGAAGAAGATATTTCTAAGTTTTACCAGCAACAAGCTGAAGAATCTATTATAGTTCATCGAGAAGAAAATGATTACAGTACAGGCACTGCGCAAGAAAGGGTAAAAAAGTATGTGCAGAATAAGATGAACAAATGGCAGGAGAGAGGCAGGTACGAAAAATCAGATGAATATGAAGCGCGCGTAAATGAAGTTGCCAGAGCTGTTAAAATTCAGGAATTTACAGATGAAGCCATCAATACCATTGCCATGGATAGATTGGTGACTGAAGGAGCTTTAATAGATTATGATCCTGATAATGAGGTTTTTAGAATTAAAATGGAAGGCTTTGCCCCATTTTACCTTTCTGTTCCCCGCGATGAAGCCCCCAGCTTCGACGATAATTTCCAACAAGTTGAATTTGATAATGAAATATTCACTTTAGTAGGTGAAGATGAATTTGCATTTCTTTCTGTCGAAGTAGAAAACCCTTTAATTAATAGACTTTATAAATATAACAATACAGAAACAGTTGCTTTCAATCCAGAAGGTTTGAATTTAGAGTTCGATCCGGTTGAAGTGAGTATTGGAGAATACGAAAAACCAAAAGTTATTAAAGGTACTACAAGTAGGTCAATTGCAGATGTTGATATTAATATACCTAAAACAAAATTGGTTAATAGTAATGCAATAGCTGTAATTATTGGCAATAAAGATTATGAAAATAAAGATGTACCACCTGTTGATTTTGCGATTAACGATGCGCAAATCATGAAGAAATATCTTGTGAGTTCTTTCGGTTTTCAAGAAAATAATATTTTGTATATCGAGAATGCACGCCAAGCAGATTTTTATAGAATATTTGGTACAAATGGCAACCATAAAGCCCGTTTGTATAACCTTGTAAAGCCAGATATTTCTGATGTATTTGTTTTTTATAGTGGGCACGGAGCTCCTGATCCAGAAAGTAAAGAGGGTTTTTTTGTGCCTGTAAATTGCGAACCTTCTTTGGTTGCATTTAATGGTTATCCAGTAAATACATTTTATGCGAATTTATCGCAGATACCATATAAATCTCTTACTGTAGTTATGGATGCATGTTTCAGTGGTTCATCTGAAGCTGGAATGCTTTTAAAAGATATTTCACCAATATTTATAGAGCCGAAGATGAAGATCTTGAATGATGAAAAATCAAGAATATTTACTTCGTCTACTGGCGATCAGGTATCTTCTTGGTACAGAGATAAAAATCACTCTCTGTTTACTTATTACTTTTTAAAAGCCATACAAGGCGAGGCAGATATGGATAAAAACAAAGAGATATCCATGAAAGAAATAAGAACTTATATTGAAGAGCATGTGCCTTACGAAGCTAGAAGACTCACAAATAGAACCCAAACACCCGAAATTTATGGTATAGACGATCTGGTAATGGTAAAATATTAAAACAAGAAATTTAAAAAATTCAGCCCTCTTGTTAAGCTAGCAAGAGGGCTGTTTTTGTAATACGAATATATTTTAAAATGCACTAAGCGTAATTGGCATAACTCGGAAAGTGATTAAAGTCTCCTAAGAAGTCCATTAAGTCTGTACAGCTTGCTGCATCAAATTCATCAAATGGGAAGTGTCCAACTTCCGGATAAGTGATTAACCTGATGTTTGTGATGATAGACTTAAACTTACTGGCATCACTTACCGGAATAATTTTATCTGCTTCTCCCCATAAAATGAGGGTAGGAGTTACAATCTCACCAATTCTTACCGAAGCGATCTTATGGTTCTTATTTAAGAAATCAAAGAATGATTGCCTGTTACCTTCTCTTAATAAATTATTTAGGTATTTATCAATCAAAGTTTCGGTTACCATTTCTTGCTTAAAGTACAATTGTTTCAAGTGTTTTTTAAGCAGGTATCTTGACGTAACCCATGTTATGTGTTCTTTTCCAAAAGTTTTAAATGCCAGTCTAAAAGTAGCGCTCAACGCATTGTTATTAATTTTCGAAAATCCTGTGGGAGCTACTAGGGCCAATGCTGTAATTCTATCTGGAATAAGTGCTGCGGTTTCGTATGCAATTTGTCCACCAGTAGAATGACCACCTAAATAGAAGTTATTTAAACCAAGTTTATTCGCTAAATCGATCACGAACTTGGTGTAATTCTCCATAGAAAAATTATTATCGTTTGGCTTCCCTGTAAGGCCAAAAGCTGGTAAGTCTGGCCTAATTACTCTGTAGCTCTTTTTTAATTGTTGGGTCCATTTGTCCCAAATAAATAAAGAGCCTGCAATACCGTGGAGAAGAATAATTGCTGGTCCTTTTCCTTCATCTTTATAATGCACTTCTTGTCCATTAATCTCAATAAATTGAGAGCTATGGTCAGTTTGTGCTTTTATCTTTTGTACTGTAATATCTTTGAGATACATAGTTGTAAAATAAAGTAAAAAATGCCATGCATTTTTTGTTACCATGTTTGGTAACAGGTTTTATAATTCAATAAAATGAAAATTGCATGGAGATAATATGCTGCCTTTGATGATTAGCAGTAAGCTTAAAAAATTTGATGTAATATTTTAGATAATATATTCGCATCATTATCTAAAACGCCAAGGTTATTAAAAAGTTTTATTGAGATTGTAACTCTTTTTTAAGTTTTGCGGGCAAACCGGAAACTACTCTGTCGTACGAATGATTTACCCAACGGCAAAGTTCTTTGTCGTTCATATCGTCATTCACTGTAATAGTATTCCAGTGTTTCTTATTCATGTGGTATCCTGCTTTTACACTGTTATAAGCTTCTCTAAGCTTTACTGCTTCTTCAGGATCGCATTTTAAGTTTACACTTACAAAGTTATCTATGTGGGTAAGGGCAAAAATTTTACCCTTCACTTTAAATGCCAGTGTTTCATTGTCGAAAGGTAATTCTTCTGTAACACCTGGCTTTGCAATACAAAAATTTCTAAAAAACTCAATGTCCATAATAGCTTGCTGAAATCTTTGCTGACTAAATAATGGCTTTACTCTGTCTGATGCAAGTTTTTTAGTAGAATAATATTCTTTTTACCACAATTACTACAATGGCAATTAAGAACATAATAATAGAAATCTTGTTGATGCCATGCATCATTTTAAGGCTTAAATTACTCTTGCGATTTGGGTCTTTTTTTCTGAAGAAGTAACCAAACACTTCTCCCAATGAGAAGTAGTCTTTCAAGGTATTTTTTTCTCTTTTATCTGTATAGTTACTCATAATATCTTGGTTTTTGTATTTCACTCAACAACAAGTTGAATCTAAAAATAGTTGATTTTCCGCAAATTATTATTCTTGTTTAATATGTTTAAAAACAGAAGGTTTTTCTGTGAATGGATTTTCAGGATCCATTACATCAATTACAAAGTCTTTTAAAAATCCTTCTGTCATTTCGCAAAACTCATTTAAATCGTCAGGTTCATCTTGTAAAGCATATTTTACAAAGTCACTTTTCATCTTTCTAAAAAAGTAAAAGCCTGAAGTAACTTTATAAGTATTGAGGTTAAAGTCTGATGGCAGATTTCTGATTTTTCCAGCTTTCAGGTTCTTTATCAAAATATACTTATAGAGTAGGAGTTGAACGATTTTTTCTTTTTCAGGCTCGTAGAACAGTTCAGTTACATTACCCACTTTGAGTTTTGCCGGATTAAAATTGCCTGTTTTGTAATCAACAATTCTAATTTCTTTATTGAGAATATCTATTCTATCGGCTTTACCGCTAATGCACAAAACTACTGGTTCACCAAATGGAATTGATACTTTAATATAGTGCTTATAAAAAGATTCTTGATCGACTAAAAGAAATGGTGCTGCACTTTCGGCTTGCTGAAGCATAAACTGTTGTAGTAGTCGCTCAGCCACTCTTCTTAAGAGAAAGTTTTTACCCTGCTCACTTACGATTTTGCCAATCTTCTTAGAAATTACCGATTCCATTACCGCATTCACCAGCTTTTCATCTTTGGCAATAGTTTCTAGTAATTGAGCATCTACTTGTTTACCAATAGAATCTTTTAATAACTCATCTATGGTTTCGTGCATGAGTGTACCAAAAGTTCTGTGATTCAGGTCTTCTTCAATCTCTGTAATTTCATCGAGTCGAAGCACACTACGATGGAAGAAATTGAGCGGACTAGCTATATACATATTGATGGCTGAAGGGCTAACTCCCTTCTTTAATCTTTCTCTAATCAGCTCGATAATCTTATCGTCTTTTTTTACCAGTCTATCTTGTTTGCCTTTTTCTGGCAATTGCATGGTTAGTTGCTGCTTGCAAATAATGCCTTTAGGCCCTTCTGTTGCTTGCAGTTGATTAAATATAACTTGCCTGTTTTCGCCTTTTTGCAGGTTATAATAGCCAAATTCTTCTTCAATTTGGTTGAGAAAACGACTTTTTTCTCCACCGCCAGTACTACCAGATGGTTCTGTGTATATAAGTGTTATTTTTTTTGCCTGATGGAAAAGTCTATAAAAAGTATAGGCAAAAGAAGCATCATTTTCTTGATGCGTAGGCATGTTATTTTTTACACGTAAATCAAAAGGAATGATAGAGTCTGTGGTTTTCCCTTGTGGCAACAAACCTTCGTTACACGACAGTATAATTACATTTTCAAAATCTAGTGTACGACTTTCGAGCATACCCATAATTTGAATGGGGGTAATCGGTTCTCCTGTAAATGGCACTTTTACATTCTTCACTAATTCGTACACAAACTGCCTGAAAGTTCGGAGAGAGATTTTTTCATTATTTTTTTGAAGAATGTCGTCCAGCCTTTTCAGAGTTGTATAAAATTGGAAAAGAAACTGGCTTTCTAAAGCTTCTGTATCTTCACTGAACAATGCAGAGAAATATTCTATAAACTGATAGAAGTACTCAATAGCAACGGAAGTATCTTTCTCCCAATACTGAAAAATAACTGCATAGCCCGGATGTATTTCACTGTGCTCCATCAACCATTTTCGCGAAATGTAGATCATATTTTCGCTTTGGATACTGTTTTGTACTTTCTGGTGTGCTTCTTTAAACTCACCAAAAAACTTAACAAATGGATGTTGGATTATCTTTAACAGGTCTTTGTGGTATATTCTGAAATTATCAGGATCGTTTGCATCAGGTTTTACATTTTCTTGCATCCTGAAAATAGCATCAATTAAATCGTAAATGGGGTTTTGCTGCATCGACATACCCATAGTGATATTTACACATTTCCCTAAATCAACACCAAAATCGTTTTGATAAGGCAAAGAATGTAGCAGAGGTTGCAAGAGAGATTCGTCTGGTAAAAGCACCGCCGTATGGTTCATACTCCTCAAAAAAGTTTTTTGCGTATTCTGTGCTTTTATTTCTTCTAGTGTCTGGCTAATGAGATCACCTACCAATTTTGCTTGAGTAACATTATTGTTTACATGAATTATGTCAATCTCAATAGGATTGTTCTCTATACTCTGATGCTGAAATTTTGAAATATCTTTGAGCCAACTCTTGGTGAATTTCCTTAGATAATCACCAGCCTCGTGTCTCTTATTATTGAGATAAAATTCGTCTGAATCCCAGTAAAGTGTGGCTTTTCCAGAGTTCTGTAGTTTTTTAAGAATATCTTCTTCTATTACTGTAAGCTGGTTAAAACCTGCAAATGCAATATGGTGAATTTGCTCTTCTTCGAAGATATTATCTAGTTTATCGTAAACGAGTCTATAAGCCAAGCCAGAGTAACAGGAGTTTCTGGCAAGCAAATCTTTTCTAAACTGCTTATATGTATCTCTCAGGTATGTCCAGAAAGCAAAATATTCTTTTAATGTGCTATTTTCTTTTAGCTCTGGAGGTGCGCCAAGTTCTTGCGCCCAACGCTCCATCGCTTTCACTTCTTCCAGATATTCGAAAAGTTCTTCTGCTTTTTTCTGATTCAGGTTTTTGTCTATCATACCGAAATCGTTGAGCATGGCACCACCCAAAGGGATAAACTTTTCTAGGTTGTGCTGTTCATCTTTATCAAACTTTTTATAAGTCTGGTAAAGCTCAAACAAGAGGCTCACACGGTCAACTATTTGGTAATCGCATACTTTTCCAATAAAATCATCCATCGACATAATTTCAGGAGCCAAGAGGTTTTTACTGGCAATTTCTGCCAAGTAATACCTGAAATACATGCATGCCCGTCTGGATGGCAATATGACGAAGGTATCGCCAATCTGATTGCCAAACCTGTTGTATAAATCTTCTGCTACTTTTTTAAGGAAAGGTTGTATCATGAATCATTAAAAATCAGCCGTAAAAATATGAATTATTGATTCAGGCTGTAAAATGAAAGCAATTTAATTTTGATTTGGGTGATTATCTATCCCATTCTTTGCTAAGTCTGTCGACTAGTTTTAGCATGGCTGGCATTCTAAATTCACCAGACATCTCTGAGATATGTTCTTTTGTTTCAATCAGGTCTGTGCCAATGGCAGAAATATAAAGTGGGTTATTGCTTTCGCCTCGAAGAAGTTCAACACAGTTTTCGTCATTATCTGCAAATCTTGATTTTGCTACGCCAATAACGGGGTACTTTCCTTGAAAGTGATCATATACATAAGCTCCGAGCCCTTTTTTACTTTTAACCCAAACGTAGCTATCTACTACTAAGACAGAGATTTCTTCTTCAAACAAGCTAATGAGCGAAACCAAACAAGGGAGCTCTCTTTTGTAGAACTCCCCCGGCTGGTATGCTTCGATGTTATCTATAATTTTTGTGTAAATTCTAAAAGGTTCTTCACTTTGCCAGTTTTCAATAATTACTGCAGCAGCATGTGCCTTGTCTTCTTTATAATCTACATCAAATAATGCTATCATTTATCTACTTACTGTCGCTAATTACAAATAGGTTTAGTTACCCATGGTTGTAATATTATGGTAAAAATCTATTAAGCGTTGGTTGGTTTCATTATCCATTGCCGCTTTTATGTATTGGTCTACACCTTCTAAATCGCTTAAAAGGTAAAGTGCTTGAAAAGAAGATGATTTTGACTCGAAGTCATCACTATTCTCAAAAAGCTCTTTTAAAATTACTACTCCTTGCATTTGAGTTTCAATAGGTCTGCTTAGTAGGTAGCCACCTAAATAATTTGTAAGAAGAGCAGCTTCTTGTCCGCTTTTCTTTCTCAATTTTCCTGCAAACCAATCGAGTTTGTTCGGTATGCTAAAGTAACCATAGAAGTCTGCCAATGTGAGTAAAATAGTAAGATCGTCTACTTCTTCAAACTGTTCTACTTTGCCAATTGGGTTTTCTCCACCAAGATTTGCGTAACCATATAAAGCTGTAGCTACAACTGTATAAGAGCTATCTTGAAGTGCTTTTTCAACAATGTCAACATTTTGGTTACCCAGACTAGTTAATGTATTAATCGCTTCTGCTCTCACAAGAGATTTACTTTCGTTGTTGGCAATCTCTCTAATCATATTATTAATATCTTCGAAATCTTCAGCTTCTTTCGGATACTCAGCAAATGCAGCGGTGGCAATTTCTCTTATCTTCCAAAGAGAATCGCTCAACGCATCAATAAATACATCTCTTATTTTTGCATCATTGCTGATGTCGCTTTCTAGTTGTTCTAAAGCATCTTTTCTGGCAAGAATCTTTTCTGCATGGTAGAATTGGTAAATAAATTCATCTGTTGTTTGAATGTAATCTACTTGACAAGGCAAATAGGTTTCTGCATCAAACTGAACCAAGTCTGGTTTTTTAGCGGTTTCGAAAGTGAAATCTTTGCGCTCTTCAGAGATTACTATTTCGTGTCTCTCTTTTTTACCATCTACCCAAATATCTACAAACACCGGTATTTCGTAAAGAGGAGTGAATTTTTCATCTTGAAGTTGTCTTACGCGTAATTCTACTTTGCCGCTATCATACTCTGATACAACATTTATATCTGGATGGCTGGCTTCCATAAACCACTGATTAAAAAACCAGTTTAGATCTCTACCAGTAATTTTTTCGAATGCTAATCTTAAATTGTGTATTTCAACATTTTGATATGCATTAGACTTTAAATAGTAATTTAGAGAAGCAAAAAAGGCGTCGTCTCCAACATGATTTCTCAACATATGAAGCAACAAAGATCCTTTTGCATAAGAATGGCTATCAAACATATCTTCTCTATTAGCATAGTTATAGCGAATCATTGGGACACGCTTACTCTCAGCTTCTAACAAATAAGAATCTCTTTCTTCTAGCCAATGTAAATCAGCTTCTGCCTCGCCATGTTTGTGTTCTAGCCAGAGATATTCTGAGTAAGTAGCAAATGATTCGTTTAACGGAAGGTTTGCCCAAGATTCGGCTGTAACCAAATCGCCAAACCAATGGTGAAAAAGCTCATGTGCTATAATATCATCCCAGTCTTGATCAATTAAATAATGGTTGTCTACTTGCAAGGCCTCCATAAAAATGGAAGCACTGGTATTTTCCATTGCACCAGAAACATAGTCTCTTACAACCACTTGTGAATATTTATCCCAAGGATATGGGTAATCTAAAATATCAGAGAAAAACTCTAACATCTCTGGAGTATGCCCGAAGATGTCTAAAGCATATTTTTCGTATTCAGGCTCTACATAATAGTTTACAGGTATGCCATTCCAAGGTTCATCTGAAACTACAGAGAACTTACCAACTGCCATCATAAAGAGGTAAGTTGAGTGTGGTTTTTCCTGTTTCCAATGATCGGTTCTTGTACCGTCATCATTAATCTGTTGACTTAAAAGCTTACCGTTAGATAAAGTTTTAAAGGCAGTATCCACAGTAATCAACATCTCTTGTGTGGTTTTCATATTAGGAGAATCGAATGTAGGAAACCAGCGTGAATTGGCTTGTGTTTCGCCTTGAGTCCAGATTTGCTGTGGTTTGTATGGGTTTTTGCCTAGCGGATTGATAAAGTACAAACCTTTGTCTGAGGTAATTGCTTGACTACCACCAATTTCTTGCTCTTCTGGTTTAGCAATATATTTTATCTGTAGTTTAAATGTATCGCTTTTGCTGTACGACTTATCTAATTGAATATTAAGGAGTAAGCTGTCGTATTTATATTTTAATGTTTTTGCATCTTTTCCATCGAGTAGCTCAACACTTTCTATATCAAAACCTACTGCATCTAAAACCACACTGTCTTGTTTGTAGAAGTGAGGTGATACTGAAATTTCTGCTCTGCCAATTAAATATTGTTTTTCCCAATCAAATTTAACATCTAACAAGGTATGAACCAGATCAAAATATTTTGTTTTAGAAGGGTGGTAATCACTTTTCTCTACAACCCATGCAGGTTGCGCTTCTTCTAAAAATTCTTCTGGGATTGGTTGTTGTATTTGGGGAACTCCTGTAAACTCAACTGCTGGGTCTGTATTTTCAGTTACAGTTTTCTCTGTTGTTTTACAAGAATAAATTGCTAGCAGTAAAGGGAAAACGTATAACCAAACCGGTCGGGAAAAGACCAATTTGCTTTGATTCTTATGTTGCTGCATATAGGAAGTTGTCATATTCAAGGCTGAGCTTAATTGCTATATTTTATTTCTTGATGAATAATAGTAATAATTATCAAAATTAGTAAGATATATTCTTGTAAATGCTTACAAATCAGAATATTCTACTTAAGGAAAGTCTTGAAGCTGGTTAAAATTGTATCTTTTATAAATGAAATTACTGTTTTTAAGGTTTTAGCCTAATTTTCCTTTAAATTTCTGCAATTTAACAGAAATAATTGTTCGTGTTAATAGTTTTTTGCCCAAATTTATGATTTAAGGCGTGTGTCGATTTGAAAATATCACTTTTCAGTGATACAATCGAGATTATGGTTTTTTTCTCTGCCTTTAAGCGTTAAATTTGCCGCAAATTTTAGCTAATCAATTCATTTAAAAGATAAATTATGTCATCAAGTTTTGATTTAATAGTGATAGGAAGCGGTCCTGGCGGATATGTAGCAGCTATCAGAGCTTCACAATTGGGAATGAAAGTAGCAGTGGTTGAAAAAGCGGAGATTGGAGGTATTTGTTTGAACTGGGGATGTATACCAACTAAAGCACTTTTAAAGAGTGCTCAAGTATTTGAATACATCAAACATGCTTCAGATTATGGTGTAGAGGTTTCAGATGCAACTGTAAATTTTGATGGGATGGTGAAAAGGAGTAGAGATGTAGCCGCGGGTATGAGCAAGGGGATTGAATTCTTATTCAAAAAGAACAAAATTGAAAAACTTCTAGGTCATGGTAAACTGATTGCAAAAAATCAGGTAGAAGTTACTGCTGCTGACGGTAGCAAAACTGCTTACCATGCAAAAAACATTATTTTAGCTACTGGAGGTCGTTCTCGTGAGTTGCCTGGTATTAAAATCGATAATGAAAAAATTATTGGTTACAGAAAGGCAATGGTAATGGACAAGCAACCTAAGAGCATTGTAATTATGGGCTCTGGTGCTATCGGTGTTGAGTTTGCTTATTTCTACAATTCTATTGGGTCTAAAGTTACTATTGTTGAGTATTTACCAAGAATAGTTCCTAACGAAGATCAAGAAGTTTCTAAACAGTTAGAAAGAAGCTTTAAGAAAAGTGGAATGGATATTCACACCAATGCTGCTGTGCAAGAAGTAGATACTTCTGGCGAAGGTTGCAAAGTAAAAGTAAAACCAAACGGAAAAGGCGAGGAGTTCACTATAGAATGTGATGTAGTTCTTTCTGCGGTTGGTGTTGCTACTAACCTTGAAAACCTTGGATTAGAAGATGTAGGAGTTGCTCATGATAAAGGAAAAGTAATTGTAGACGATTACTATAAAACCAATATCCCAGGTGTTTACGCAATTGGTGATATTGTAAAAGGACCTGCTCTAGCACACGTTGCTTCTGCCGAAGGTATTATCTGTGTAGAGAAAATGTCTGGAATGGACGTTGAGCCTCTTAACTATGGTAACATACCTGGTTGTACTTACTGTACTCCTGAAATTGCTTCTGTTGGTCTTACTGAAGAAGCTGCAAAGGAAGCAGGTTACGAAATTAAAGTAGGTAAATTCCCTTATTCAGCATCTGGTAAAGCAAGTGCTGGTGGTAACAAAGAAGGATTTATTAAGCTAATCTTCGATGCAAAATATGGCGAATGGCTTGGAGCACACATGATCGGAGCTAGTGTAACTGAAATGATTGCAGAGGTTGTAGTTGCTAGAAACCTAGAAACTACTGGTCATGAGATTATAAAATCTGTACACCCTCACCCAACTATGTCTGAGGCTATTATGGAAGCTGCTGCAGCTGCTTATGACGAAGTAATTCACTTATAATCATCACTTCCTAAAGATAAATGAAGGCGGCTTTTTAGCCGCTTTTTTTGTATCTTATCTAATCAATTTACACTTTCTAGCGTCATGCAAATAAGACAAGCGACTAAAGCAGACATTTCAGCTATTTCTCAACTGTTTAAAGAAACCATTCTTCATGTAAATAAGAAAGATTATAATGAGCGACAGGTAATTATCTGGGCTTCTGGATATGATGATTATGAAAAGTGGAAATCTAAAATTGCCGATCAATATTTTATTTTGGCAGAGGTTGCTGGAGAAGTTGCTGGCTTTACATCAATTACAAAGAAAGGTTATCTGGATTATATGTTTGTGAGTCATCTGCATCAGGGAAAAGGTGTGGCTACTGCTTTAGTGCAAGCAATTGAAGATTATGCTTTTCAAAATAAAATGTCAGAAATTACTTCTGATGTGAGTATAACAGCAAAACCTTTTTTTATATCTAAAGGCTTTGCTGTTATAAAAGAGCAAGAAGTACTTTTAAAAGGAGTATATTTTACTAATTACAAAATGAATAAGAGGCTTACATAGTAGGTGTTTCTATCTTTATTTCTAAAGGAGTTCCTAATTGTTTTCCTTCTTCTTCTAGCTTGTTCATAAAGTAACTGTAATCAGCATAATCACTGTCTTGTATTTCCCAACCAACCATAAATCTAAAGGAAACTGCTTGTTCAGGTTTTGCTTTTAATTTTATGTAGTAAGTTTCTGTAACTCCTTCGCCAGTTTTTGGTGCCACATCATTTCCTATAAAATCTGCCTGTTTAGCTAAAATTCCCATTCCTAAATATTCACCATCGTATGCTTGCGGTGCATGAGTTGAGATAGAGATGGCTTTATTATCGTGATCTCTAAAAGAAACTGAATCGCTATGGATATTTACAATTCCAGTTACCAGTTCTTTTTCCCCTTCGAAATTAGATAAATACAGGCTGCTTTCGTACCATGGGTTTCCTGCCCAAATAGTAATTTCTTCTGCAAAATTGTAAGTGTTATCTCCGACTTGCCAATTGGTAAAACTTAAACGAAACCTCGATCTTACTGGCCCTTCAAATACCTTTTCGAACATAGCCGTATCGCAACCAGTTAGGCGATATAGTTTACCATCTTCAATCATGGCAATTGCACCAGCACCTAGCGAGTTGTTTACTTTTAAAATGTCCATTCCCCAGTCTTGCAGTTTGTGGTAATCGCCTACAATGCCTACCGAGTCAAGTACCATTTCTTTGGTTTGCTTTCCATAAATGTCTTTGCCGTTTCTGTTATCAAAGTAATATCTAAAAGCGATAATGTCATTTTCCCAAGCAGGCCCCTCCATTTGATACCTACCAGAGTTGTTATTCCTAAAATGATCGGCAGGTCGGTATTCCTTTTCCATCTCTGTGTAAATATGCTCACCTTTTCTACTGTGGGCAAAGCGAAGGTTTGTTCTTGCTTTAAACTTTGTTTCTTTTTCAGTTAGGGCAATAGTGAATGTTTTGCTTTCTTCTGGTTTAAAATCAGCTACGAAGGCTAGTTCATCCCACGTTCCATCCAAATAAATATCATCAGTTTGTGAGGGAATTACTGTCCCATTCTCATCAATAATTTCAATGTGATTGGCTGAATTAAGTACTCCCAGTATTTCTTCAATATCACTTTTGTTTAGTGTAATTGGTTCATCTAATCTTTCTAAAGGGAGGGAATTGGTAAGAGTTACCTTTAAGTTCGCATTGCTTTTTTCATTTTCTTTTACTTCTTGTCTGCTTCCGCAACTACATAAAATGAAGCTGATACCGAAAGCGATCAACAAATTAGTTTTGGAGATCATTACGGAATGGTTAATTAAAAATAGTCTTAGAATGCTAGTAAAAAAAGATTTTAAGGCTGAAAGTGGATTGCCTTAATTTAGGTAAAAAATCTCAAAAGAGAGTGTATGTGTGGGAGTATTTTATTTGATAGTATGGTGTGCGAAAGAAGTTTGTTGTAGTTTTTTCAGATATTAAGTTCTTACAATGATTGGAACATTAATAGACGCATTAACAGCTGATTGAATTTCTTCAAGAGTTTCTGAAATGGTGCCATGGATTTTTTGTGAACGAGGGATTTGCTTTATCCAATCTCTGGCTACTTTTAAATCGTTTAACGCAGGAAAAATTTCCTCTACAAGATCAGCTGCATTAACCAATCCTATTAGCATTACACTTTTAAGATCGAAGGGTTTATTATGAAGAATAATTTCTCTAATTCTTGTTCTTACTAAATGTTCAGACTCTCCTTGTTTAGGTAAGTACCTTGGGTTTGAAAATATCTTTAAAAGTTTTTTCTCCACTTTGTAAAGTACATCCTTTGCAACTAAATGCTCCATTAAGGCATATCTCAGGCCAGGAATTTTTTCGCAAAGTTCATTTAGCCAGTATTGTAGGTTTTCAGGTGTGCTACTTTTTGTAATTACATCGAAAGCTTGTCTTAATATGCTATCTTGAGGTTTTTCTTCGCTTACAACTACTAGTACTTTATCTTTTAAAATTACTTTGTTTTCAAAAGTAAGATCAAATAGTAAAGCTCCAGCTAAACAATAATCAATAGAGAAGTCTGATGATGTTATCAGTTTTCCTCTTCTGTCATCCAGAGCGATTAGTAATAGTTCTTCAGCAAGCGTAAGATTCATATTAAATCGTGTAAAATTCTATGTAATAGGCTAATTTCAATAATTAATGTAACGTAGTTTATTTGTTTTGATTTTAGCTTTTCGATAAATAAATACATTGAAATTTATTTTATCTGTAAATATTTATTTAAAAATTACTATAGGGATAGTTTAGTGCTTAAATGAATAAAAAGAGTGGCACTTTTGTTATATTAAAGCTGTGAAATAATGATTGATTTTGGACGAAAGAGCAGAAAATGAAAGATGAAGACGCCGAAAAAATTGTAGAAGTAAAAGCTCCATCACTTTGGTTGTTAATGCTAGAAAGTAGGGCAGTATTTGGACTCACCGGATTTATTTTATCGTATCCCTTATTAAAATTTGCTGCTGAAGGAGATGGACATCCAGTATTGGTTTTACCAGGGTTAATGACATCAGATTTTTCTACAGGTCCATTGCGATTTTTTCTTAAAGGACAGAATTTTTCACCGCATCGCTGGCGATTAGGTACAAATCTGGGTAATCCAAAAGATTTGATTAAGGTGAAAGAAAGAGTAATTGAGCTGCACGAGCGATATAAAAAAAAGGTGAGTATTGTTGGTTGGAGTTTAGGAGGTGTTTATGCCAGAGCAATTTCTCATGAAATTCCAGAGCATATTAGAATGGTTGTTACTTTGGGTTCTCCTTACAAAGGATTGCTGCAGCCAAGCCACGCCAAGTGGTTTTATGATTTGGTGAAAGGAAAAGATGCCGACCGAATCGATCCACACTTAATTGAAAAACTAAAGTGTGTGCCACCTGTACCATTTACATCAATTTATAGCAAATATGATGGAGTAGTGTCTTGGCAATATTGTATGGAAGAAGAAAAGGGTGATAATATTGAAAATATAGAAGTATATGCGAGCCATTTTGGTATGGCCTTAAACCCAAGTGTAATGGTTTGCGTGGCAGATAGATTAGCCCAAAAAGAAGGAGATTGGAAACCTTTTGAAAGTTCCGGCTTCCTTCCTTTTGTTTATCCAATATAAGTATAATTATTCTTCTCTTTCGTAAAAATAAAGCACAGCTTCTATGTTGTTAGCTTCTTCACTTACTGTATAGAATCCTGTTCCATCTGTTGTAAATGCTATTGCTTCTCCTTGTGGTTCAATAAGATATGGTATTTCTGTTGCTGTTTTAGCTAAAGCATCAGCAACACTTTCACCTGAAGTTCTCTTCCAATAATAAATGGTTGTATAGTTTTTAATTAGAATCTCACTTCCATCTTTTGAAATATCTCCTGCTGTTGCTTGAGTAAAAGGCAGTGTGCCAACTTTATCTAAGGTTATTGTTTCAGATGTTGATTGAGGGTAACTAGCCACATAGATATTAATTTCTGGGCTTTCTCTTTTAGATACAATATAAAGGTCTTTTGTAACTGGATCAATCATTAATGTTTCTGCATCTCTAGAACCATCTGGATATACATAAGTGATAGTCTCTATATTAGAAATTGTATCTGTTAATGGAAATTGGCTTTCATCGGGGCTTGGTTCAACAAAGCGGAACACGTTTCTTTTATCATATTGTGCCTGATTATCACCAATTTGACCAACATATAAATAATTGGTGCCTTCTTCTGGACCAGGACCAAGTGTTATATCTTCCCAATCGATATTAGATACTCCCTCTAACCAATAAGTAGCTTTTAAGGTTCCTGTTTTATCTACTAGAAAAATTCTGTTTTCTGCTCCTGCACCACCATCATTATTTATCCAAAAAAAATCTGAATGGCTTCTACTATTTACTAGTCCCGAAGCTTCAGTTATTTCACCTGAAGATAGTGCTCCAGCGGAGGCTCCTGTCTTAAAAATTGTTTCTTTTGGTGTTCCATTATCCTCGTCATCACCATTAGAAATATCATCTTTACATGAAAATGCCAATGTAGAGAAAAGGGCTATAATGAGCCAGAAATTATAAAATATAATCTTACTTAACTTGTTCATTCTGAAAAATTGATAACTGGTAAGGCCAAAAATAAAATATATATTTAAAGAAAGACCACATTATTAATAATTTACTTCTCGATTTGATTAAGTTGGCGTGTGATATGTTATTCAAAATTATTTTCTTAACCCTGTTAATAGGTTTTGGAATACTACAGAAACTATCAGCATTTTGTTTTTTAGCAGATTCAGATACAGTTGAAAAGAAAATGAAAAAAGGCTCTTTGGTTGCTTTGCCTGTGGCCTTTTACTCACCAGAAACTAAACTGGCATTTGGGGGAATTGCAATTAATATGTTTCAGCTAGACCCTTTAGATACTCTTACAAGAACCAGTAATGTAAGAACTGCTGCGATTTACACAACTAGAGGTCAGTTTATATTAAGTGTAGACCATAATATCTTTCTAAAAGATGAAAAGTATCAACTAAGAGGCAATGTCGCTTTTTTAAAGTTTCCAGATAATTTTTATGGAATAGGGAATGATACCCGTCTTGAAGACGAAGAAGTTTTCAACAACAACATCTTTAATTTTACTAGTAGATTAATGCGTAAGGTGAGCCCTGGTGTTTTTATTGGTGGAGTTTACAATCTCTACACCATGTTTAATATTGAGACTGAATCTGATTTTTTACTTGAGACAAATGAAGTTCCAGGTAAAAATGGTGTGAGGCTTTCTGGTTTTGGACTTCTAGCAAGTTTAGATCGTAGAGATAATGTATTAAATGCCAGTAGGGGATATTATGCCGAGTTTTCTTCCAGATTTTATCAGTCATACTTTGGTAGTAATTTTCAGTTTCAGCAGTTTGAGTTTGACTTTAGAAAGTATTTTAACCTACATAAAAATCATGTAATTGCTACTCAGTTTAAAAGCGAAATTAAAACCGGGAATGTGCCTTTTCAGCAAATGGCAATGATTGGTGGAGATAAGGTTTTACGGGGTTATTATAGAGGCCGATACCGTGAAAAGAATCTGGTGGTTTTGCAGGCAGAATATAGATTTCAGGTTTGCTCTAGATTTGGTTTAACTGCTTTTGGTGGTTTTGGAGATGTTGGTGATAAATTATCGGACTTTGCAAAAGATGATTATAAATACTCTTATGGTGGAGGTGCACGCTTTACTATAAATAAAAAAGAAAGGCTGAATATTAGAGTAGATTATGGATTTGGTGATGGAGTAAGCAATTTTTATATCAATTTGGCTGAGGCTTTTTAGTCAAAATCCTCCAGTTTTACTCAGCTAATAAAATTTGATTTTTTTTCCAGATTTATTGTAACCACAATTAAAGTGATGATGTCAAAGTGGTAAGTTTTAATGAAATCAATTATTTATCCATGGAAGATATTATCGCGATTATTATGGTGTTTGGAATACCATTATCTGCAATCTTTAGCTTTACCTATCTAAAAGCCAAAAGTATGAAAATGAAAAGTGGTACTTTAGATGGGTCAGAAAGAAAAATTTTGATCGAGCTTCAAGAAGAAAATTTGGAGTTAAGATCGAGGCTTGAAAATTTAGAGTTAATCGTAAGTGACTCAGACTTACTAAAACTCAAATCATTTATGGAAGAGGAGAACCTGCGAGAGCGTTCTCACAGGTTCAAGCAAAACTATTAATTATTTTATTATTGCCAGTAACATTTCTTCGTCTTGATACTGAAAGCGATAAAGCTCTTCGTAATTGAGGTTGTTGCTATATTTTACATCTAGTATTACCAAATCGCCGGGTTGGATATCTTCTGATACCTGTAGTATTCTATTGTTAAAAAGTTGGAAGTAGTAGATGGTTGTTAGAGAAATTTGAGTGTCTTTGTACACCTTAACAATGTTGTTTTGGGTAATTTCACTCATTGCGAGTGCATCATCCTTATCAACTCTTTGTGAAGAAAATGCAGCTCTGTATGGAATTACTGTAAAGTCGAATCCGATTCTGGCTAAGGCAATCATCATTACAAATGCCAGCATAAAATGTATTTTCTTTTTGATATGCCACCATGCTATAACTGCTCCCATTGCTGCTAACAAGGCCATTTTAAATGGTAAATTAGATATAAATTCTCCTTGAGGTAAGAAAATAAGTACAATAAAAGTGAGTGGTAACAGAATGGATAGTATGGTTGCAATCGTTTTTAGTATCTTTTCGAAAAGCGAATTTTTATCTTCTACTTGAAAGTAAAAATATGCCAGAATAAATACGATAAAAGGAAAGAACATGTAAGTATATCTCGATCTTGCTCCTGGAGAAATATAGTATAATGGTAAGTTGGCAATTAGAAAGAAGAAACTATATTTCACAAACTTATTTTCTTTGACTTTTTTTATAAAATCTCTTTTTAAACAGAAAAGAACCAAAAGCCCTGCCGGCAGCACATTTTTTATTACCTCAAACGGGAAAGAGATTAAATGTACAATAAGTTTAGTATAGCTTTTTTCTAATACTGTCCGCTCACTAGAATCTTTCCACATATCACTTATGTATCCTTCTAAACCTGATGGATTTTTACTGATATGAATGTAAAAGTATCCGCCTACAATTAATAGGTAAATTGCTATGCCTAAGAAATGTTCTTTGGAAAAAAGCCTTTTTAAATCTTTATGGTAATAGAACAAGATCAATACAGTAAGACCTACAAATGCAATGGCAGGTAGAGATTTAGTAAGTGTTCCAATGGCGGCCAATGTATAGCCAACAGTAAACATTAAAAGATACTTTTCATCATCATAAAACTTAAATAGTAGATATACCATTGATGCAATGATGAATGAAAACACCAGATCAATCTCAGCGCCAGTTACACTAAAGTAAAAAACGATATCAACGCAAGAAAGCATAAGAAGCGCATTCCAAATGCCAAAGTTTGTGTTTACATATCTTTTGCCGGCTAAAAAGCCAATAAATGCCAAGCCAATAAATGCCAGTTGAGATAATAGTCTTGAACTAAATTCACTCACTCCAAAGATGCTATAAACTCCTGCTATTAGCCAGTTATAAAATGCTGGTTTTTTGTAATAAAACTCGCCTGATACAGTAGGTGTAAACCACTGATGATGTTGCAGCATTTCCCACGCTATCATAGCTCTGCGGGGTTCTTCGTGGTAAAGAGGATGGCTGCCCATGTTTATAAATAGCCCTCCAAGAATTAGTAGAAAAGCAAATATTATATATTGTTTTTGAAGTTGGATTTCTTCTCGCATCGATATTAAGCGGTTAATTAATCTGATTTAGCAAAGATATGTAAGGATTTTTACACAGTTTAAAGAATTTTCTTTAGCATTATGAGAAGAAGAAATATTTAATCAATAGACTGTAAAGAAATGAATCTCAAATTATTCATATTTTCCTGCCTGATGATTTTTGCGATATCATCAAATTTAACTGCACAAATAAAAATCAAGCGAAATAAACCAGAAAGAGAAGCATGGTTTTCTTCTTTAGGTTTTGGAATGTTTATACATTGGAGTTTAGATGCTCAGGTTGGATCAGTAATAAGCCATTCAATGGTTGGTGCTTCTGAAGATTATATTGATTTTTATATTAAAAATCTGCCAACAACTTTTAATCCTCATAAATTTAATCCTGACGATTGGGCAGCATTAGCAAAATTAGCAGGGATGAAGTATGTAGTATTTACAGCAAAACATCATTCAGGTTTTTGTATGTATGATACTAAAACCACAGATTTTAGCATAATGAATACTCCTTTTGGAAAGGATGTTACAAAAGAAATTATAGATGCTTTTAGAAAACAAGGAATAGCTATTGGCTTATATTTTTCTCCTGATGATTTCTACTTTATTCATAATCAAGGAATTCCTGTAAGTAGGAAAGATGAAAAGGTATTGATTAGCAATAATAAGGAGTTAATGGATTATGATAAAAAGCAATTAAAAGAAATGCTTACTCAATATGGCAAGATTGATATTTTGTTTATTGATGGAATGGATGAACAGAGTAATCTATTGGCTGTGCATGCTTGGGATATTGATCCAGATTTAGTTGTAACAAGAGGAGGGATGGAAACACCTGAGCAAAACTTACCTAATTCACCAATTCCCGGGCCATGGGAAGCTTGTTTTACCATGGGCACACAATGGCAGTATAAACCTACAAATGAATCTTACAAAAGTGGAACAGACATTATCAATATGTTGATTGAGATTAGAGCAAAAGGAGGAAACCTGTTGATGAATGTAGGTCCTGATCCTTATGGAGAAATTCCACAGGAACAAGATGACAGATTAAGAGAAGCAGCCCTTTGGAATTTAGTAAATCATGAAGCATTATATGGGGTAATACCTTTTGATATTATAAAAGAAAATAATTTCTGGTTTGTAAAATCTGAAGAAACACCATCTACTGTATATGCCTTTCTCACAGATGAAACATTAAAACATGGTGAAAGAAAGGAGTTTTTAATTAAAAGTTTGCAAGGAAATGCCCAAACAAAAGTAAGTGTACTTGGCCATGCAGGTAAAATTGTAAACTATCAGCCAGATAAAGACGCAACACCATTTTGTGTGCCAACAGATAGAGGATTGTTAGTTAGTGTAATGCGTGCACAAAGAATTTATAATAACTATCAATGGCCTAATCCTATCGTAATTAAAATTGAAAATGCAGCTTACAAAGATAGCGAGTAGAAGAATTTAAGCCTGTTTTATGGGTAACTTAATAATAAAACGGGCTCCTTTTCCGGTTTCACTTTCAAGCTTAATATCGCCATTGTGTTTTTGTATAATGCTATGACTAATTGAAAGTCCTAGTCCTGTTCCTTCACCAACTTGTTTAGTAGTGTAGAAGGGCTCAAATATTCTTTCTTGAACATCTTCTGGAATGCCATTACCATTGTCTTCTATGATTATTTCCAGATAACCATCATCAGCAATATCTGCATACTTATCTGCAAGTACCATAGAATGTGCGACAGTCTTGATTGAGATTTTGCCTATTTCGTTATTAGGTCCATCTTTAATAGCATGAACTGCATTAACCAAAATATTCATGAATACTTGGTTTAACTGTCCAGGATAGCATTCTACAGGTGGCATGTTTTTATCATACTCTTTAACTACTTCTATACTGGTTTTTATCTGGTTTCTTAAGAGTGTAAGCGTAGATTCTATTCCATCGTGGATATTGGCAGTTTTTAATTCGTCTTCATCAAGTCTTGAAAATACCCTTAAGCCTCTAACAATTTCGGCGGTTCTTTCAGCTCCTTCTCTAATGTCGTTTAATAAGTTATAAGCGTCTTCTTTGTTTTCTTCGAACTCGAGATCGTTTTTGAGGCGTTTCATATCTTCTAAGAATGAAACAATCTCATCATAACTGTTTTCCGGAGTGATTTTATCGTATTGGTCTAAAACCTCCATTAAATCTTTTAGTACCATTTGTAAAGTATCTGCACCAGCATAAACAAAGTTGATAGGGTTGTTTATTTCATGGGCGATACCTGCTGTTAGCAAACCGACAGATGCCATTTTTTCAGATTGAATTAATTGTACCTGAGCAGCCTTCAATTGTGCTAATGTTTTATTCAGTTTTTCATTCAGAATTTCAAGCTCTTTATTTTTAGATTTGAGTGCTTTATTAGCCAGCTCCATATCGTAATTGATTTTATAGAGTCTGTCATTTTTTTCATAAAGCTCCCAGTTCATTTCAACCAGTTCTTTTGCCTGTATAGCTATTTCCTGTTGGTGTTCTCTGATTTTTTCAGTTCTTTCTTGTACTTTACCTTCTAACTCATGGTTAATGTGCTCCAGCTCTTTGTTAAGCTGTGTTCTTTTCTTCTCGCTATCTTGTAGCTGTTGTATCAATTTTTGTTGATCTATAATTCTTTGCTCATCATTAATCTTAAAGCGATACCCAAGACCAAGTGAGAAAAGAAGTATTTCTAGAATAATACCTAATTGTATAAAGCCAATTGCATTGCTGATTTCCCAATAATACAGAAGATAAGTAGCAACCAATGCCATGATTTTTAAAGACATGGTTCCAAAAATCAGATATAATGCAATGCTACTTCTGGTTTTTAGCAATACTATTAATAGTACGCTTGAGAAAAGTACTATTATTAATAAAGTGTTTGTGCTAATTGAGGCAACCAAATCGTAATTAAATGTGGTTGCAAGAATACTTAGTTCTAAAACAATAATGCTCGATCTTATCCTAATAACCCAAAGTAATATCTTATCCCATACAGGTATAAGCTGAGCTGTATCCATAAACTTTCTGATAAACTGAAAGAAATAGACAGTTGCAACTCCGGTAAATACATAAATATAGGCATTGAGCTCAGGTATATCTTGTGCAAAAGTTGTTAAAGCAAAACCATAATGGTAAATAAAATAGAAGATGGTACTTGCAATATACATTGCATAGTAGATGTAGGCTTTGTCTTTACTAAAAAAATAGAGAAAGAAATTGTAAAGAACCATTATCGATATCACTCCTAAAAACACTCCTTGGAAGATATTTCGAGATTCTATACTTCTGTGAAAACTATTGTTAGATTCTAAAGAGATTTGAAATCTTGGTGTTCTATTATCTTTATTTTTTATACGAAAGTATACATCAATATAAGTACCTGCAGAAATTTCGAGGTTTACTTTATTGCTTCTAGAGTTTTTAATGTCTTTTTCATCATAAGGAACATATTCGCCAGTTTTCTTATGGATTAGGTTCCCATCTATATCTCTGTAGTAAACATCCACATAGTTTGTGCCTATTGAAGATGTATTGAGAATGGTTTTTATTTTATGTCGCTTAGGGTTTACCAGTCTGATATAGCCCCATAATGCATAATCTGGGTTAGCTTTTTGGGTTTCAAATAGCTGATTATGGGGGACAAAATTGTATTGACTATTGAGAATGTCTTCAACTACAATCGAATTAGTGCTATCTACTAAACAATAGAGGTAGGTTTCTAAATGATTATAGTTGTCTTCCTCATTTTCAATAACAAATGCTTCAACAACATTGAGGTTGCCATTTGATGAAGCGTTTGCCAGAAAAATATTGAAAAATAATATATAAAAGAGTAACTTTTTTTTCATGAATTGTTACACATTAAAACATGATGTTACTCTTTACTTCATATCGAATCTTTTATTATACTTTTTAGTAGCTAAAAAACATCATTCTATTACATGGACACTATTAGTAAGATGAATGTGTTTTTTTACAATTCAAAAGCTGTTTTAAGCATTATGAATGAGGTAAATATTACTTGTGTTTTGTGGTATTCACAATTTTGCTTAAATTAAAGTCCTTTAAATCAATCTAATTTTGCTGACATCCAGATCAATATTAATTTTTTGTATTTGGCTAATTTGCTGTATTCAAATTGGACTTGCTTCCAGTATTGACTCAACACCTAATATTAAAATAGCCTATGAGGGATACAAGCCTAATGAAGCAGAAGCATTGAAAATTAAAAATGCTATCACCTTTTTGCATCATTATTATAAAAATAGATTAGGCTTACAGTTTAGCAAAGACCTAAAAATTAAGTTAAGAATTTTTGGCGATTATTATTCCTACAAAATTTATCAGCTCGGTTTTTCAAGAAGTACAACAGACGGTGCCTTTTACTCATCAAAGTTTGATGAAGCAGTAGTTTGGAAGCGGAAAAATGCTGAAGTTCTATTAAAAGATATTTGTCACGAAGTAAGTCATTTATTAGTAGGTAATTTGGTTGGTGATAAACATCAAGCCTTTAAAAAAAGACCTCTCTGGATTAATGAAGGCCTTTCTGAATATTTTGAGAATCTGGAAATTGAATTAGAAAGTATTAAAGTACAGCCCAATGTGACAAAGCTTGAAAGATGCAGAGAGTGGTTGATAAAAAATGAAATGCTTTCTTTATCAGATTATTTGGAGTTTAGTAATAAAGAGTGGAAAGAAAATGATGGAAAAGAAAATGTGTATCAATCAAGAACTATAGGTTGGTCTTTGATATATTTTATTTTTTCTAAACCCGAAGGTGCTGAAATTGTGGGTAAAATGCTGAATTATATGGTAGCAAATCAATATGATACTAAAAATGCATATAATGCAGTGGAATTGTTATACCCCGGTGGTGTAAATGCAATAGAGCACGACTGGAAATTTTGGTTACTGCAAAACTCAAACTTAATAGCTCAGGAAGTCGAAAAGGGTGGTAACCTGTTCAACTCCCCGAATGAAGAGGCTAATGTTTTGCAATCAAGAGGGCAGAAGTAAATTAAACTGCTAAACTTCTTTGCTGCTTCATTTTGAATGTGTACAAGAAATATAATCCAATAGTAAAGAAAAGAACAAGAAAAAGTGCGCTATTTCTCATATTTCCAGTTAACTGTTCTATAGCTCCATAGCTAAATGTGCCTATTACAATTGAGGTTTTTTCAGTTACATCGTAAAAACTAAAATAAGACGCTGTATCGATGGTATCTTCTGGAATTAATTTCGAATAAGTTGATCTTGAAAGCGATTGAATCCCGCCCATTACCAAGCCAACAAAAAAAGCAAGAATATAAAATTCATTATGTGTTTGGAGAATATATGCATCTAGACAGGCGAAAATCCAAATAACTACCATAACGATTAGAGAAAATCGATTTCCTTTCCACTCAGATAATTTTGCAAACAAATACGCTCCCGGAATAGCTACCAATTGAATAATTAATATAGTTAGAATAAGATTATCTGCTTTAAGAGATAAAGCTTTCTCGCCAAAAGTAGCAGCTAAAAGCATTACAGTTTGTACTCCACTATTGTAAAAGAAAAAGGCTATTAAATAGCGTTTTATCGAATCGTTTTTTTGTACTTGATAATAAACCTTTTTTAGCTCATTAAATCCTTTATTAAAGATATGTTCTTTATTAATCTTTCTTTCGTGTATATTATTTGGGAGAAAGTAAAAAGAAATTTGAGAAAATACGATCCACCAAATACCCACAGTAAGGAAAGAAAATTTTGCGGGGAAGGTGTCTGATTCAATTCCGAACCATTCTGGTTTCATTAAAATAACCAAGCTTGCAACTAACTGAAGTACACTACCGATATAACCCATTGCAAAACCTTTGGCGCTAATTGTATCAAATTTGTCTTCTGTGGCAATTTCAGGTAAAAATGCATTATAAAATACAAGTGAACCGGCCCAGCCCAAACTAGCTAACATACAAAAAATAATACCCCACTCAATATTTTTTCCATCAAAAAAGAATAAGGCGATACATGAAAATGCACCAATAAATGTGAAGATTTTCATCATGGTTTTCTTCATTCCACCATAATCTGCAATACCAGAAAGTATAGGCGCAATAAGCACAATTACAAGAAATGAGAATGATAAAGAGTAAGAATATAGAACAGTGTTTTCTATTTGAAATCCAAAAAAAGTGACAAGATCGCCATTAAAGGCGCTTCTAGTCATTTGATTATAATAAACAGGGAAAATTGTAGAAGAAATGGTAAGTGTATAAACAGAATTGGCCCAATCGTATAAACACCATCCGTTTATTACTTTTTTTTGATTTTTTTTGAATGACATATTCTGGTTAATGTTAAAAATTTTATTTGAAGTAGATTGAAAAATGCTAATTAACTAGCGATTGGGAGATAAATTAAGTTTATATGATTATTAAAAAAGTTATTTTGGCTTTTGCTTTTAACTCGTTATCTTAACTTTTAAGTATTAGATCAATTATCTAATATAGTGATTTTCAGTTTATAAATATTAAGTTAAAATCACGTGAAAAGATAAAATAAAATGAACACAGGAACACAATCCTGTAAATTTTGTTATACTTTTGTAATTTAGTATCAATCTAAATAAAATAAGGGAGTTCAATGAGTGCAGACAAAGATAACGCGATATTAGAAGAATTTACATCAAAGGAGTACGAGCATGGCTGGTCAGTAGACTTTGAGACCGATGAAGTGCCTAAAGGGTTGGATGAGACAGTTATCAAAATGATCTCTGCTAAGAAAGAGGAGCCTGAGTGGATGTTGGAGTGGAGATTAAAGGCATTTAAATTATGGCAAGGCATGAAGTCTCCTAAGTGGGCTAATGTAAAGTTTCCTGAGATAAATTATCAGGATATTGTATATTATTCTGCTCCAAAACAAAAAGTGAGACCTAAGTCCCTAGAAGAAGTTGACCCTGAACTTCTTGCTACATTCGAAAAACTTGGTATTTCTCTTAATGAGCAAAAAAGGTTAACTGGTATTGCGGTTGATGCTGTAATAGATAGTGTTTCTGTAGCAACTACATTCAAAGAAACCTTAAATGAGCTTGGCATTATCTTTTGTTCATTCTCAGAAGCAGTTAAAGAGCACCCTGAGCTAGTTAAAAAATATATTGGGTCAGTTGTACCTGCAAGTGATAATTACTTTTCAGCTCTTAACGCAGCAGTCTTTAGCGACGGATCTTTCTGTTACATTCCTAAGGGAGTGAGATGTCCGATGGAGCTTTCTACATATTTTAGAATTAATGCAGCAAATACAGGACAGTTTGAAAGAACTTTAATTGTTGCAGAAGAAGGTTCTTATGTAAGTTATTTGGAAGGTTGTACTGCTCCAATGAGAGACGAAAACCAATTGCACGCAGCGGTAGTAGAAATATATGCAGCAAAAGATGCTGAAGTAAAATACTCTACAGTTCAAAACTGGTACCCAGGTGATGAGAATGGTAAAGGAGGAATTTACAACTTCGTTACAAAAAGAGGATTGTGTTTTGGTGATAACTCTAAGATTTCTTGGACTCAAGTTGAAACAGGCTCTTCAATAACTTGGAAATACCCAAGCTGTATTTTAAAAGGTGATAATTCTGTTGGTGAATTTTATTCAGTAGCAGTTACAAATAATTACCAACAAGCTGATACTGGAACCAAAATGATTCATATTGGAAAAAATACAAAAAGCCGTATTGTTTCTAAAGGTGTTTCTGCTGGTAAAAGCCAAAACAGCTACAGAGGTTTGGTAAAGATTATGAAGCGTGCAGAAAATGCTAGAAACTTTTCTCAGTGTGACTCTCTTTTAATGGGAGATCAGTGTGGGGCGCATACTTTCCCTTATATCGAAGTTGAAAACAAAACAGCTAAGGTTGAGCATGAAGCTACTACATCGAAAATTGGTGAAGATCAAATTTTCTATTGTAACCAAAGAGGAATTGATTCTGAAAAAGCAGTAGCGCTAATCGTAAATGGATATGCTAAAGAAGTACTTAATCAACTTCCAATGGAGTTTGCAGTAGAAGCACAAAAACTACTTGCAATTAGCCTTGAAGGAAGTGTAGGTTAATACTTAAATCAATACTTATAAAAATCCCTTGTCGATATCCCTTGACAAGGGATTTTTTTTATCTTAAATTTTATAAGGAAAGACTTTAAATATTTAACGGAGTTGCTTTTTGAGAAACGGATAAATAAGCCATTTTTTTATTTAAGTTATGTGATTGTATGCATAAAAGGATTTTGTCTTATATTATACGTTTATAATAAGCTTTTTTGAGTGGTACATTGAGGGTGTTCACCTCGATTGTTTCGCGAGTGTTGGGAAATAAAAAAAACACACTTGAGAGAAGTGTGTTAAATGTCTTTATTTCGGAATTAGAATTTGCTTAAGCTTCGCCTACAGTTCCACCAAAATTCATCGGAAATTTAGGGGCTTCCGAATTTGATTTAATTGTTCCGAAAGCACTTTCGTATTTTTCAATATTATCTTTTAGTGCTTCTAAAAGTCTTTTAGCATGCTCAGGAGTAACTACTATTCTTGATTTAACTTTAGCTTTTGGCACACCAGGCATCAGTCTAATAAAATCAAGAACAAACTCGCTGTTAGAATGAGCTATCATTACCAGATTAGAGTAAATACCTTCTGCTACTTCCTCTGAAAGTTCAATGTTTATTTGATTAGGGTTGTCCTTTTTTTCTTCTTTACTCATGATAATTTATGGTTTAAAATTCTAAGTTAATTTAAAGTAATCGGCTAACAAAAAAAATTAATATAATTTCACTATTTCCAATTACTCTAACTTTTTCGATCAATAAAGATTATTCTACTAAGAGTAAATTACTGTCTCTGATATAACCCTCTTTGTTGTTCCAACTTATCTTATACCAGATATCATCTTTCCCAAGTATTTCAATTCTATGGCCTTTTTCAAGCTTCTCAATCAATGATGAACCAGCTGAAGGGGCATTCATGAAAAGTGTATTATTATCAGCGATAATGCCTTTGGAGGTAGTCATAAAAAAGTTTCCAAGAAAAAAGAATATGGCAACAAATGCGGAGAGGATTATGGCTGGTACTAAAGCTTCTTTTCTTTTAGCCCTTTTTCCAATAATAACAAAGAGGAAGATTACTGAGACGGTTATGAAAAATAAAAAAATATAGATATAGTACATCCGGAAAAGAGCAGAGAAGTACTCATTGTCATCCATTTTATACCCATCTAATTCATGTTTTGAGGCAAGGCCTGCAATTTTATCAATTACAGATCTATCAGCATTTTCTAAAAAATATAAATTTAGATAGTAAAGGGTTTGGGTATAATCTCCTAAACCTTCTTTGATAAAGGCCATTTTTAAGAGCATTTGTGGAGTGTATTGATCGTAAATTTCAATCAAGTTTTTATATTCCTCAAAGGATTCTGTGTATTTCCCAGATTTAAACAAACTATCTCCTGCGGCTAAAAGTCCCCCTGGAGGCGCTCCAAAGCCCATTTTTGTGAATGAGAAAAATAAAATTGAAAGAAAAATGAAAATTTTAATTTGAAATCTTTGCATTGAATTTAATTAATGTTAGTTTTGCAACCGCAAATATCGAAAAGGCAGACGATATTACAAATTAATTTTGATTCCGTAGCTCAGCTGGTAGAGCATCTCCCTTTTAAGGAGAGGGTCCTGGGTTCGAGCCCCAGCGGGATCACATATTGCCTCAAGGATGCCCACGTGGTGAAATTGGTAGACACGCCATCTTGAGGGGGTGGTGGGCTTATGCCCGTGGAAGTTCGAATCTTCTCGTGGGCACAAAATATTTGCGATTCCGTAGCTCAGCTGGTAGAGCATCTCCCTTTTAAGGAGAGGGTCCTGGGTTCGAGCCCCAGCGGGATCACCAAGAGCTTCAGTTATCTGGAGCTCTTTTTTTATTCCTTTATCTTCGATTTTCTTAAAGTTTTAGTTCTAAAATGTGGATTAAAATTAAGTGATTTAAATTATATTACAATTCCAAGTAAATATTCTTTTGATAAACTTTTTTAAGATTGGTAGCAGTTTACTAATACTTAAAGTCAAAATAATTTAGCATTAAAATTTTAGTAATAAATTTCCTTTAGACAAAAAATAAGTCAAATAGTAAATAATTTACTATTTGACTTATTTGTGATTTTTTAGGATCTTAAATATTAGCATCCAATATACTCTCTACTCTTTTCTCCTAGAATATTTTTGAAGATTGATAAAGTGCTTAGGGACAAGATAATTATTGCCGTAAACATGCCTAAAAAGATAATTATAGAGCCATCAATAGAATAGTCTCCTGTAAAGTGCTCTAATATGAATTTATAGGCAAGATCAAAATAATCATGTACAAAATATAACCCAAAGCTATATAAAGCTAAAGTATCCAATATTTTTATTATAAATGGATGAAATTTCTCTGAATATTCTTTTAAGAAAAATAATACTATAAAAGTAAGAGAAAGTTTTTGTATAAAAAGAGTTCTGCTATTGTCTTCTATAAGTGTAACGATAAAGCTTATAATACCTACAGTTAATAGTAACCAGATATATTTTTTTAAATAATAAAATACTTCCTCTTTGTACCTACTACAAAACATGCCTAATAAATATATAGGAAGAAAATGGATGAAATTAGTTACAATCTCATTTAGATTACCTCTAGTAAAAATGAATGAATTTATAACGAGGAAAGGTAAAATGTAATAGATTTTTTTATTGCGATCTAAAGCTACAAGTAATGGTGCTATAGCATAAAATAATACAAGCATTGGTATAAACCAAAATGGTCGTAAATGGCTACCAGTAGCAATATAATAAGGGATTTGAGCAAATACAGACCAATTTTCAAAGCTTGGAATTTGTTCAACTATGAAAGTTGGAGGTTTCTCAAAGTAAATTCTTATTATAATAACCGGAATGGAAATTAATAAATAAGGTTTAAGCACATATCTAAATTTTTTATTCAAATATTTTTTGAAGGTGAATTTTTTAGATAGGTGCTGAAATAAAAAACCAGAAATAAATACGAATATTAATGTCGCATCATCGAATAGAACTTTAAAGAAAAGTTCCCCTGTAGTTAATTCGTTCTCCCATTCTAATGAAGCGAAAACATGAATTGCAATAATGAAAGAGATAGCTAACCCTCTGAAATAGTGGATGTAAGTTAAAAACTTTTTAGCTGGTTTTTTTTGAATTGCTTGCATGAAATAAAAAAAAGAGATGGATTTTTTTTAGATTTTTTTTTAAAAAACCAATATTAATCTTCAAAATTGGCAAAAACCAATCCAAACTACTCAAAATTGTTGATTTTACTTTTATGTATATTTTTTGGGTATATCAATGTTTTTTATGACCTTCAATAGATTTTGTAATAAATGACTTTAAGTGGATAACCTTGGGTATCAATTCTATCTTTATAGAAGGTATTCCATTTATACTCGTATTAATAGTTTCTGTTCATATGCATAATAGATTAGAGTTCAAAATACTGATATACTTTTTTGCAAACGTTTACTGATTACCTTGGTGAATAAAACCTTTGAGTATCCTATAAGTGGATGTAATAAACCTAAAAGGTTTTGGATGATTTGTGTATAATTGCTATTAGGGGTAGCATTGGTTGGGTAAACATTCATCATTCTTGTGGCAAACTCTCTACGATACTCATTTGTGTTTTTTGAGTTTAGCATTCATACAACTACTCAGAAATTTTATAACTTTCCGGTGTTTTTAGCAATTAAAATGACTTTACGTGAATAAAAATACCAATCCCTGGGCCTGGGTTTCTACTTTATACTATGCAGAAGGAATTCCTTATATGGTTGTAATCACAGTTACTGTGATTCTGTATAAAAAAATGGGGGTAAGTAATACTGATATAGGTCTATATACTAGTTTATTAGGATTTCCATGGATAATTAAACCACTTTGGAGTCCATTTGTTGACCTCATTAAAACAAAAAGGTTTTGGATTGTAATTATGCAACTTATAATTGCTGTTACATTAGCTGGAGTTGCATTGACTATGCCTCTTGAAAACTTTTTAAAATATACGTTGCTATTTTTTGGGCTGATGGCTTTTAGCTCTGCGACACATGATATTGCAGCTGATGGATTTTATATGCTTGGTCTAAAAAAGCATCAACAATCATTTTTTGTAGGCTTTAGAAGTCTCTTTTACAGACTTGCAATGATTACTGGGCAAGGGTTACTCATTATGCTAGCTGGATATCTAGAAAAGGAAGTGGGGGTAGTGCAAGGTTGGGCGATAACTTTTTGGGTTGCAGCAGCTCTAATGTTTGCTTTTGGTATTTATCATCAATTTTTCCTACCGGTTCCAGAAAAAGAGGTAAATAATAATAATTCTGTTGATAAAATTCTTAAGGAGCTGAAAAATACATTCGTTACATTTTTTGAGAAGAAGGGTGTAATTAAAATGCTTTTATTTCTATTGCTCTATAGGCTTGGAGAAGCACAATTAGTAAAAATGGCATCACCATTTTTATTAGATCCTATTGAAAAAGGAGGTTTAGGTTTAAGCACTTCTGAAGTTGGAGCAGTGTATGGTACTGTTGGAGTTATTGCATTGATTTTAGGAGGAATATTAGGTGGTATTGTTGTTTCGAATAATGGATTAAAATACTGGTTATGGTGGATGGTCGCTTCAATTAACTTACCAAATGCTGTCTACATCTTTTTGTCTTTTGTAAAACCAGATTCATTTTATGTAATTAGTTCTGTAGTAGCTATAGAACAATTTGGTTATGGATTCGGGTTTACTGCTTATATGATGTATATGATATATATTGCTGATGGACCTTACAAAACAGCTCACTTCGCACTTTGTACAGGTTTTATGGCTTTAGGCATGCAATTACCAGGTTTGTTTAGTGGAGCCCTGCAAGAATTAATAGGTTACCAAAACTTTTTTATTTGGGTAGTAGTTTGCGCAATTCCTGGGTTTATTGCTGCTTATTTTATTCCTCTTGATTCTGAGTTTGGTAAAAAAACTGATTAAAAAAACATGAGTTCATATATTCCTTTTAATAAAGCAGGAGTGCAACAGCCTCCTTTTTTTAATTTGCCAGATTTTACTTGGGCAAATGAGCAATTGGCATCTCTAAGTTTAGAAGAGAAAATAGCGCAATTGCTACATGTTGCGGCATATTCTAATAGAGATCAACAACATCTTGACTACTTATTGCAACTAACAAAAGATGAGAAAATAGGCGGAGTAATATATTTTCAGGGAGATCCGCAAAAGCAGTCTGAAATGACTAATAAACTCCAAGATGCAGCTGATATACCTTTGTTTGTTTCAATTGATGGAGAATGGGGATTGGCTATGCGATTGAATGATACCATTGCATTTCCATACCAAATTGCTTTAGGTGCAATGGATGATACACATGAGGAGTTGATTTACGAAATGGGTAGGGAGATTGGAAAGCATTGCAGAACCATTGGTATTCATATGAACTTTGCACCAACTATCGATATTAACAATAATCCTAAAAACCCGGTAATTGGTTTTAGATCTTTTGGTGAATCTAAATACAAAGTGGCTGCTAATGCATATGCTTATATGAAAGGTATGCAAGATGAGGGAGTTTTAGCTTGTGGCAAGCATTTTCCTGGTCACGGTGATACTGATAGTGATTCTCATTTTACATTGCCTTTAATTTCTCATTCTTTAGAACACTTACAAGAAAATGAGTTTTATCCTTTCCAAGAATTGCAAAAGAAAGGTACCGCAGCTATGATGATTGCCCACTTAAATGTACCTGCATTAGAAAAGCAAGAAGGCCTTCCATCAACATTATCACATTCAATAGTTACTGGGCAACTCAAGCAAAGTTTGGGTTTCAATGGGCTTATTTTTACTGATGCGCTAGATATGAAAGGAATTTCTGCGCATTTTAAACCCGGAGAGATCGAAACCAAGGCTTTATTGGCTGGAAATGATGTGTTGCTATTTACAGTGGATGTAAAGAAAGCAAAAGCAGGAATTTTAGAAGCTGTTGAAAATGGTTTAATAACAGAAAAAGAAATAGATGAAAGATGTCTTAAGCTGTTAAAAGCGAAACAGTGGTTAGGTTTAGATAATATTAAAGCAATTGATAAATCTAAAATTGATGCTCAGCTTCATAATGAAGAAGCGATTGTACTAAACCAGCAATTGAGCGATAAGTCAATTACCTTTTACAAAAATGAATCTATCGATCTTCCATTAAGCTCAGAAAAGAATGTTGCTGTATTGAGCATTAGTGGAGATCCTGATGCAGAAATTAAATTGGTAAAAGCATTTGATACCAATTTAGCGCATCACTTCAGTGGGAAAGAAAAAGAGGATAAAAGTGATGAGTTAACACTTTTCCAAAAACAAATGGGAGCAAAGGGTTCTGTTTCTAATATCAGATTAAATCATTTAAGTAATGAGTCTGATTTGAACTCAGCGAAAGAACAATTATCTGCTACAGATATAAAGGTTATAGCACTTCACCTTACAGGAATGAAAACAAGTTCTGGTTTTGGTATAACTCCTCAAATTGAAGAAATGGTTAATTTGTATTCTGAAGATGCAAACAGCTTCTTTGTTGTTTTTGGAAATATTTATGCACTTAACAAGCTTGAGAAGCTAAAATCGGCTAAAAATGTGCTTTTATGTTATCAAGATAGTGCTGAGATGCAAAAATCTGCGAGCAAGGTACTTTTGGGAGAAATTAAGGCTCAAGGTAAATTGCCAGTTACGCTTTAAATAAGTAATTCTATGAAACATCTGCTAACTGAGGGTTTGAAAAGAACTGCTGTAATTTGCCTGTTAAAGTGTGATGATCAGTTATTGTTACTCAAAAGAAAAAATGAGCCAAATAAAGGTTTATACACACCAGTAGGAGGTAAGCTCGATCCTTTTGAAGCCCCAGAAACTGCAGCAGTTAGAGAGATTAGAGAAGAAACAGGTATAGTGGTAAATGAAGTTGCTTATTGTGGAATGCTTATCGAAACTTCTCCCACAAAATACAACTGGACAAGTTTTGTGTATTTATCCGAGATTGAATATTGTAAGCCTCCAATCTGTAATGAAGGGGAATTGAGATGGATAGAGCAAAATAAATTGGATACAATTGAGACACCAGAAACCGATCTGTTTATTTATCATGCAATTCTTAGGCATACCAAATTCAACCTGTTTGCAGAATACAATCAAGATTTGAAAATGATTAGTTTGTATGAAGCCTTAGAAAACAAGTTTTTAATGTAAGTGATCTAGTCAATATTAGTATAGTAATAGCATAGGCTAATTTTCTAGTTCTTTTACAGTTTCCTTTATTTTTTGATAACCTGGATCAAAGAGTTTACAAGCTTTTAAGTAGTAAAACAACATTTCTTCTAAGGCAGTCTTATCAAATCGCTGAGATACTTTAATTGCGTCTTCATCAAAGAAAATATCTTTTAAATAGCTGCCTATCCACAAGATTGTGGTTGTATTTGCTTGTCTAACTTCTACTAGTTGATGTAGTATTTCATAAGCTTTCGAAAACTGGTTGTTTTTAATTAATTGTCTGATGAAAGATTTTGTATAATTAATTGTATCTGTATTGTGTTCTCCGTCTGCTATGTCGAAAAGTGCTTTGTCGAGTTTTTTCTGATCGATTTCAAATGAATATCTCTGTTGAGTTTCCATATTTATAGTAAAAATTTAATATGTGTTTATTGCTCCTAGTTTATACAATTCCACAAGCCGAAATTGTTTAACTGTTAGTATAACAATTATTGTAGGTATATGATTTCTTACCTAACAAGTTTTTGTTTAAGCTAGCTGTTTATAAAAAGTCGTATTAAAAAAATAGCCAAATGTTAAGGAATTGGAGTTGGCTAAGTCTCTGCAAAAGATCTTCTTCCCTAATTTAATAATAAATCAAATAGAAATAAAAAAGCCTTTCAGTGAATTTGAAAGGCTTGAAGAAAGATTAATTAGAATTTTTTTAATATTTATTGATTTAGTACTGTTTTAATAGCTTCTACATTTTTTTTGGCATTTCCAATAAATATTTCACTGTTGATGATAAATACAGGTCTTTTTAAAAAAGTGTATTCTTCCAAAATATATTTCTTATAGTCTGATTCGCTCAGTGTTTTTTCTTTTAAATTGAGCGCTGTATATTTTCTTGATTTACGGCTAAACAAAGCTTCGTAACTTCCAGCCAGTTTTACCATTTCGTCTAATTGTGTTTCGGTTATTTTTTCAGTTTTAATATCTTGTGTTTCAAAACTATCATCAACACCCACTTCTGCCATTATTTTTTTGCAAGTATTACAGGTTGATAAATAGTATACTTTTTTGTTTGTCATTTTTATTAATTTTTATCTTTTAGTTTTTTTATCTCATGCTGAAGTTCTAAAATTTGCTTTTCCATTTCACTTTCCTTCATACTATTTAATTTTAAAACATCAGGATCGCTTGCAATTAGTTCGAGGTTTTCTATTCTACTTTTTAAATGAGCATTTTCTGCAATCATTTGTTTAAAAAGTTTCTTCTCTTCGTCGCTTATTCCATTACTTCCTTGTAACTGTAGCTTTTTGTATTCAATCATTTTACTAGAAATGATGGCAGTAATTGGAATGCCAAATACCATAATAATAGCTACTATAGTTATAATATATTCCATAATTTAAAAAATTTACAACAGATAAATTAACTATAATTCAAATAATCTTTCTCATCTGATACGTGGCTTGTATAGTGAAGAGATACCAAATCCCTGTATTAGTTTTTTGAAAATTTCGAAATACAAAGCTGCATATAATATGAACGTCATCGACCAGATTACGAATAGGTTAAAATACAAGCTTGATATGAGGTCTCCCATAAAATATTTATGAGGTGCATAAAAATGGGCGTTAAAGGCAATTTCGTAGTTTCCAGGTGGAGGGTTATGATAGATAGGATAAATTTTCTGTATTAAATGTCCATTGTATTCTATTATTCTGGTTTCAGATTGTACATTAGTTACAACCTGTGTCACACTCTCGTTGTGGAACATTTTAATACTTTCTTTATAGGCAATTTCTCCTTCTTCTGTTGCTACCCTTTCTGCAATAATTTTATCTTTAGCTTTACTTGCTTGCTTATATAAATCGTTGTAAAAAGATTTTAGCCTTTCTAGGTAATCTTCTGTTTCACTGTTAACATTCGAATTAAATCTGCCAGTAACCAACTTGTCTAGTGATTCAAATTCAATTTCAGGAGTATTTATCTGTTCTTTTTCAATTTCGTTTCTTAGCAGAAGCAATTCTTTTTCGATTTGTTTGCTTTCACCGTAACTGTCTTTTAGCCTATTGGCACTTTGCAGATTGGTAAATAGTGCTGGCAAATAATAAATCCTTTTATAATCTGCTTCGGCTTTTATCTTGTCGTATTTATAAAAGTCTTTTTCAAAATTGTTGTCTTTAAACTGGCTTACCATTAGGGCTTCAAACGCCCAGCGAGTGGTTATAAACTCGGCAATTAGTGGAACATAACCTTTCCTGTTTGCTAATACTGGGTTTATTTCGTCGAACTTTACCACAATACCACCAAGTACTAATTGAGGTATAAGTAAAAGTGGTATTAAAATGTAAATGGTAATTACAGAATTAAATGTTGCTGAGATGTTTAAGCCAAGCAAGTTAGCAAAACAAGAACAAGCAAATAAAACAGACCAGTAAATTAATGTCATTCCTTCTATTTCGAGAATCCAGTTACCAACAAGTACATAGGTAAGTGTTTGTATGGCAGAAAAGAAGAACAAGATAATTACTTTGGAAATGAGATAACTAGCCCGACTTAGTTCCAAAAACTTTTCCCGTTTTAAGATTTTAGCGTCTTTTATAATTTCTTCGGCACTAATCGTCATACCCATAAAGAGCGCTACAATAGCACTCATAAAAATATAAGCCGGTATGTTTTTATTTTCACTAAAGGAGTATCCTCCAGCTCCTGTTAACTCATCTATGTGGTAAAACCTTACAATAAAAGCCAGAATAAAAGCTAGTAGCGGAGCTTCTAACAGGTTTATAAACATATACTGGCGGTTATGTAGTTTTGCCAGCATATCTCTTGAAATAAAGGTAAGAATCTGTTTCCATCTGGGTGGAATATCCAGATTTTGTGGAGGCATAGATAATACCTTTTCCAGTTTTGGTATTCTTATATTTTTAAGAAATTTCTCGTACCAACTTTGTGGAGTAATCTTTCTGTGATCTGTATCATTGCCATATTCATCAACTACCCGGTTTTCAATAATCTTAAAAATTTCCTCTACATTCACATTGCCACACTCTGGGCATGCGCTTTCTTCTTCACGATCAATATGATTTACCAGAGTTCTAAAATAAACTAGAGACTCAAGTGGGTTGCCATAATAAATTTCGTAACCACCCACATCGAGTAATACCAGTTTATCAAACATCTTGAAAATATCTGAAGATGGTTGGTGGATTACCACAAAGATCAACTTGCCCTTAAGAGTTAATTCTCTTAGTAAGTCAATAATATTTTCAGAATCTCTCGACGATAAACCAGACGTTGGCTCATCTATAAATAAGATTGCTGGTTGCCTGAGTAGTTCAAGCCCAATATTTAATCTTTTTCTTTGGCCACCACTTATAGTTTTGTCTAATGCATTTCCCACCCTCAAATCGCGGGCTTCATACAAGCCTAAACTTCTAAGTGTATCATTTACTCTTTTGTCGAGTGCTTCGTCCGATTCTTTGCCAAAACACAATCTAGCTGCATAAAAGAGATTTTCGTAAACTGTGAGTTCTTCTATAAGTAAATCATCTTGAGGGATGTAGCCCAATACACCTTTTATCTCTTCTTTGTATCGATAAATATCAATTCCATTAATAGTAACACTACCAGTTTGAGGGGCGAGGTTTCCATTTAACACATTGAGCAATGTAGATTTACCCGAACCACTTGCACCCATTAGTGCGACTAGCTTTCCAGACTCTTCGGCAATGTTGATATTATGTAAGCCTTTACCGCCATTAGGAAAATAATAGCGAATGTCTTTTGCTTCGAAGGCTATTTTTTCTTGCGCATCTTCTCTTAAAAAGTTACTAACAATCTCACTATAATAAATCGGTTCGATGTGTTGGCCTCTTATTGATGTACCGACTGGTAATGGATACACATACTCCCAGTTTAGCTGATCACCATTCATAAACAAATCGTTGGTAGGCAGCATCAGTCTTAAGAAGTACATCTCTAAATTCGGGATTCTTAGAATAGCCAGTGTACTATCCAACTCATGGTGTTGAAGGTGTTTTACATTATAAACAGAAGCATCTTCTCGGTTATTAACCAATAGGATGTTGTCTGATTTCATTTCAGTTGCATCATTTATGCGCTGAAACACCATAATATCATTATATAGACTGGTATTGATATTAAGTGCTTTGCAAACTGTAAGTATAAATCCTTCTTCGGTATCTGTAATTTCTTGATCTGCCAGTACTAATTCTATTAAATGAACCAGAATAATAATTTTCTGCTTCATAGAAACCTCTTTGTTGAGGCCACTGGCAACATCATAAGCTTCTTTTAAACCGGCATCATGTGCAAATGCTTTGTACTCATCAAACAAAAAGAGACTTTTACGTACTTCAAATGAGCTAACATGTGAGTTTAGGAATTTTTCTATAATTCCTCGTTTGTCTCCGGCACTGTCGTCGATATTTGCAATAATTGCCAGTAGCTTGATGATTACTTCTAGTACCCTTTCGTTCATAAACTTTTAATAGAAATTACCCCACATTACAATGCTGGGCAAAAAAGCAGGCTTTGGTGTCTTTTTGAAAATATCCTGAAAAATAAATGAATATTGTGCTGAATTCCAAGAAATCAAAATTACAGTATTTCTGGGCTACATACCCATTTTATCTGTTTTTTTCAAAAACAAAAGTCTTTTTATAATCCTAATACTTGGGTATATTGGTAAGGTATTTATTAATTGCTAGTAAATTTATGAAACTGATTTTAAATAATATCTTAATATTTCTTCTACTTGGAACTTGTACTTATTTATCGCAAGCTCAAACAATTCAATTATTTAATGGAAAGAATTTAAAAGGGTGGCATGTAGATGTACCTGAAATGGATGATAGTAACAAAGCGCAGAATTCATTTGTGGTTAGAGCTGGTAATTTGGTAAGTATGGGTGTGCCAAACGGGCATCTTATTACAGATAAAGAGTTTAGCAATTACAGATTAGAGGTTGCTTATAGATTTGTTAGTGAGCCAGGGAATTGCGGTGTACTGGTGCATGCATCTACTCCCAGAGCTTTATACGAGATGTTTCCCAAGTCTATAGAAGTACAAATGATGTATGAGAATGCAGGAGATTTTTGGTGCATTGTAGAAGATATTAAAGTACCAGATATGGAAAGTCGACGAGGGCCAAAAGAGGAGTGGGGAATAGTAGAAGGTAAAAAAAGAAGAATTTTGAATTTGACAGATGGTTCTGAAAAGCCTTTAGGAGAATGGAATAATATGACAATAGAATGTTTGGGTAATGAAATAAAAGTTTGGTTAAATGGAGATTTAATAAACTATGGTTTCGATTGTACAACTAGTAGCGGGCAAATCGCAGTTCAAGCAGAAGGTGCCGAAGTAGAGTTTAGTAAAATAGCATTAACACCTATAGATAAGCTAAGTAATTAGAGCTTATTTTGTATTTTACTTATATCTTATTTGTACATATTTTAAATATCGATTTTATAAATGGTTTTTTTTGATAATCATAAAATTTTGACATATTATTATAGAGTAGTTTAAATTTTTTAATGCTTCGTTTTTTTATCTAAGACTCTCAAAATATGCAGGAGATCGAAAAAATTTTACTTCTAGAAGATCTTGATGAAGATAAGATTCTTATTGAAAGGCAATTGCGTGCTTCAAATATTTGGGCAGAGATATTTGTGTGTACCAACGAAAAAGACTTTAAGGATACAATTAATAAGATAAAACCAGATGTTATTTTGTCGGATTATGATGTGCCTGGTTTCGATGGTTTAGAAGCTTTAAAATTGTGCAAAACATATTATCCTGATATTCCCTTTATATTTATAACTGGTACAATAAGCCTCGAAGTTGCAGAAGAAACCTTAATAACTAAAGGAGATGCTTATATTTTGAAAGATAATATAGAGTTTTTAGGAGAAGTCGTATCGAATATTTGGTTTAAATTTCAGAACACAATCAAGTTTGATTTTGGCAAACAAAAGCTAGATGAACTAGAAGATAAAATAAGAACATTAAATAATAGAATGGACTATTATCTTAGAAGAAATAAAGCACTAATTAGTGGAAATCGTTTTAGACCAGATCTAGATAGAAACGAAGGGACAAAATAGAAAAGCTTCCAAATTAGCCTAAAAACAAATAAAACCTTTAGATACTGAATCTAAAGGTTTTATTTGTTTAACTCACTTAGTGCCCAATATATGGGATTACTAATGGTGATTTATGTTATTTTATACTTTATTTGCATTCTTTCGCGAAATATTTAATGGTCAAATAAAATAATTCAAATCTTCAGGCCGTTTCCGAACTATATTGACTATTTCTCATAAGCCTAGTAATACCAAATTTTTTAACTAACCATTATTATCTTTTTAAACTAAAATACCGAATTAAAATGCCGATGTATAATGATGTTGCAAATAATAAAACACGGTTTTTATACGGATAATTAGAGTTAAAAAAACACTTTTTACATCCAATCGCTAATATAATTTACCAAAATTTTAAGAGGTATTTCAATAATTTGTATTAACAGATAATGGAATTGCTTTGCCTCATTTATCACATCTGGATTTTTTCAGGTGGCTGACCTTGTATGTAATTTTTTTAAAAATCATAAAAATTCAAATTACAATAACCAATAATTATATGTTAAAAAAGTACCTAATAGTTTTATTTTTTCTCTTTACCTCAGCACTTGCACAGGCGCATTCTGGCGGTGTATGGGTAGCAAATGATGGTTGTGGGCATTGGTACGCAATTGTTTTTCATTATCATAGTGGAGGTAGCTCTTCTTCTGTTTCTAGTAGTGGTAGTTCAGGTTTATATATTGATTATGATCAAAATGGTTTTTTTGATGTAAATGGGGTGCAATATGCTTATACAAGTGCCTCAGGTTTTTCAACTAGTGATGGTGAATTTACCAGATTTACAGACTGGATTGATCTAACGGACAAAAATATGAGTCCTATAGATTATATGAACGATACAGATATTCGAAATGAGGTAATAGCTTGGTTAAATACCAATAAAAATTTTGGTAAATCTTATGAGTTAGAAAATCTAATTGCAGGGCCTAATTCTTCTACATGGTATGAGGCTTTAGTCTGCCCAATTCAACCCTTGTCTCCAGGCTCTTATAAAGCTTCTACTTCTACTTCATCTCAAGTAGAATCACCTTATGGTTATTCAAACCCTTTCGATTTAGAATACAACCCATCTAATTTTACTTCGATAGACCCTTCTCAAAGTATTAGTGGTAGCACTTTAGGAATTAGCAGTACTATTACTCAAACTTGTGTTACAGAATATGGTATTGTATACTCTTATGTTGATACTAACCCAACAGCAGGTGCAGATGATGTAACAGAAGTGTCAATTTGGTCTGGTTCTGCAACTGATTTAGTAAATGAGGCATATAATTATACTATTAATGCAGATGCAAATACCGAATACTTACCTTATTATGTTCGCTCTTATTATAAACAAGAAGTATCAGGCGAGTCATTTTATGTCTATTCTTCGGTATTGGAGGTAACCCCGTTAGACCCTGATGAAGATTACGATAATGATGGAATTTCTAATGGTGATGAAATTTCTGGAGAAAGTGTGGATACTGATGGTGATGGTACACCGGATTATAAAGATACAGATTCAGATAACGATGGTACAAATGATTCTGATGAAGGTGGCACAGATGATTGTGATGGAGATGGTATACCAGATTTTCAAGATCAATCTATATTACCAGAGTTAAGTCCGACTGGCTCAACCATTTGTGCTGGTAGTAGTACAATCATAAGCATAGCGGAAGAAGGAACTGGTTTAACCTATCAATGGCAAGTTGATGATGGAAGTGGCTTTGTAGATATTACTGTTGATGCAACCTATTCAGATGAAACAACTCGAATCTTAAGCATCACAGATGCACCAGTTTCTATTGATGGTTATTTATATAGATGTACAGTAACATCAGCAGCATGTGGAGTTTCAGAAAACACAAGTTCAGCCACACTAACAGTTAATTCTACTGCTACGCCTACTGTAAGTGATGTACAGTATTACATGGGAGAAATTTCAGAAAGTTTATCTAACTACGTAACAGGAACCGATTTACTATGGTATACTGCTGAGACTGGTGGTGCATCAAGCGGAACAGCTCCAACTCCATCAACAGCAACAGTAGGAGATCAAGAGTACTGGGTAACACAAACTTTAGATGGTTGTGAATCTGAGAGAGCTAAAATTACCGTGTCTGTTTCTCCTCCAAATGAAATAAGTGGAACATTAACTTCTAAATCAGCCTTTTATCAGCTTACTTCTTCAGTAGATAGTCTAGTAGAAGTTACTGGTGATGCTGATATTACTAATGCAAGGGTTTACATCAAATCTGGTTTTCAGTCTGGTGATAAGTTGGTAAATATGGCAACATTGCCATCAGGCATTTCTAGTAGTTATAATTCTTCAACTGGTTCACTGTCATTTACTGGAACAGCTACTTCAGCAGAATGGCAAGAGATATTTAGAAATGTTGGTTTCTTAACAACTTCTTCTAATACAGATGATAGAGAAATCAGTTTTGTAATTTCTGATATGATCTCATTAAGTGTTGATGGCAAAAGTCACTTCTACAAATATGTAAGTGGTAGTTACGATTGGCTATCAGCAAAAGCAGATGCAGAAGCTCAATCTTTATATGGGATGACTGGCTATTTGGCAACCATTACGTCTAGTGAAGAAAATGATTTCATTACAGATAAGCTTCTTGGAGATGGTTGGCTAGGTGGAGCAGATGAATACCAAGAAGTAAATACAGCTTTAGGTAGTACAGTATATGCTACTCAAAACGACTCTGAAGGTAATTTCTACTGGGTAATGGGACCAGAAGCTGGTACAGCAGTTTCAACAGGTAATACTTCTCCAGTAGCTGTTTCTAGTGCTTATATAAACTGGTTAGTTGGAGAACCAAACAATGCTGTTGGAGGTGAACATTACATCCATATGTATGCTAGTTTAGGTGGCCAATGGAATGACTATTCAGCAACTAATGGTTATGTTTTAGAATTTGGTGGTTACAGTGATGATCCAACTTTAAATATTGAGCATACCAGAACTTTATCTTATAATACTGATGCAGATATAGCAATTAGTGCCGCAGATATTGACGAAAATAATACTCTTGGTGATATAATAGGAGAACTTACTGCAACCGGTAGCGATGATATATTGACATTAACTTATCAATTAGTGTCTGGTACCGGAGCTACAAATAATAGCAATTTTACAATTGATGCTGACGACCTTAAAACTGCTAGTGTATTCAATTATGAAACTGCAAACGCTTATAGCATTAGAGTAAAAGTAACAGATGCATTCTCTGGAAGTTATGAGGCGGTTTTAAGTATATCAGTTAACGATATCAACGATACTCCTACAGACATTACTTTATCAGCAAATACCATTGATGAAAACACTGCTGCTGGAATTGAGATTGGAACATTCACAAGTACTGACGAAGATGCTGGTGATACATTTACTTACACTTTTGTAAGTGGCGGAGACGAAGCAAGTTTTGCCATAGATGGAGATAAGTTAGAAACTTTAGGCGCCTTAGATTTCGAAACTAAAGAAACCTGTTCAGTAACCATTAGAACAATTGATGCAGGTGGACTTACTTACGATGAAGTATTCGAAATTACAGTAAACGACATCAACGAAACGCCTACAGACATCACTTTATCAGCAAATGCCATTAGTGAAAATACTGCAGCTGGAACTGAGATTGGAACATTTACAAGTACAGATGTAGATGCAGGTGATACATTTACTTACACTTTTGTAAGTGGCGGAGACGAAGCAAGTTTTGCTATAGATGGAGATAAGTTAGAAACTTTGGGTGCTTTAGATTTCGAAACTAAAGACACTTATTTAGTAACCATTAGAACAACTGATGTAGGTGGTCTTACTTATGATGAAGTTTTCGAAATTACGGTAAACGACATCAACGAAACTGCTACAGATATTGCTTTATCTGAAACTTCAGATTTAGAAAATAAAGCAAGCGGTTCTGTTATAGGAACATTTACAACTACCGACGAAGATGCTGACGATACCCATACTTATTCATTTGTAAGTGGTGGAGATGAAGCTAATTTCGAAATTGTTGATGATGTTTTAACAACTACTACTTCATTCAATTATGAAGAAAAAGATAGTTACTCAGTAACAATCAGAACTACCGATGCTGGTGGACTTTCTTTTGATAAAACTTTTACAATAGAAATTGAAGACATCAACGAAGTAGCAACAGATATAACTTTATCTGCAAATACAGTGGCAGAGAATGAAAATGAAGGTGTAACGATTGGAACATTCACCACAACAGACGAAGACAAAGGTGATACGCACACTTATTCTTTTGTGAGTGGAAGTGATGAAACCAATTTCGAAATTGTAGGTGATGCATTAATCACAGCTACTACTTTTGATTTTGAATTACAAGCCAGCTATATAGTAATTATTCGAACTACAGATGCTGGCGGATTGTCATTCGACAAAACATTTACAATTGAGATTGAAGATGTAAATGAAGCGCCAACTGATATTGCTCTTTCAGCTAATACTGTTTATGAAAATCATGCAGTAGGAACTGTAATTGGCACTTTCTCGGCAACAGACGAAGATTCACCAGAAACCCATACTTATTCATTTGTAAGTGGAGCTGACGAAGCTGCCTTTACAATAGTGGGTGATGAGTTACAAACTGCAGAGAGTTTCGATTTCGAAACCAAAGATAGCTATAGCATAACCGTATTAGTTACAGACAAAGGAGGTTTAACCTTTAGCAAAGATTTCACAATTGCGATCTTAGATGTGAACGATGCACCTTCTTTTGCAGAAATCAACGATCAGTCTATCAGAGTGAGTGATTATCCACAAACGATCACGATTACAGATATAATTCCGGGAGTAGGACATGAGTTATCGCAGTCGCTTACTTTAACAGTAACTTCTTCAGATGTTGATATCCTCGCCGATCCAGAAGTTTCCTTTGTAGATGGAAGCACAACAGCTACTCTGACTTATCAAGCATCTAGTCAGTTAGAAAGTGGAACAGTAACCATTACTGTTACCCTAACAGATAATGGAGGTACAGCCAATGGTGGTGTAGATACTTATGTTCAAACTTTCGAAATAAGTGTAGAAGCACCGAATGGCAGTGTATTTATTCCAAACACTTTTACACCAAATGGTGATGGCAATAACGATTATTTCAGAGTGAGAGGAGAAAGCCTTTCAGCATTGACTTTCAGAGTATTTAACAGTCTTGGAGAGATGGTTTACAGCACAGACGATGTGTACGAAGCGACTAATGTTGGTTGGGATGGTTCAATAAACGGAAACAAAGCTCCAGTTGGTACTTATACCTGGCAAATAGAAGGCACTTTCGAAAATGGTGCTGCAATAGAGTTAGACAGCAGAAACATAGGCGTAGTTAACCTGCTGAAATAATCTGATGCTTTTTCAAATCAAAAAATTTAATTCGATGAACACCATTTATAAAAAAATATTTTTTGCAGTAACCTTCGCTATTGTATCGCTGAGTGCATGTGCGCAAAATGTCTTTTTCTCTCAATACTTAAACTCACCAGTTTACCACAACCCATCTTTGGTTGGGGTAACTGATTACACGAGTGTAGTGTTAAATTATCGCAGTCAATACATCCGTTCAGGTAGCAGATTCGATATCCCTTCTGTTTCGTTTATGCATCCATTTTTTAGAGAAAATGGCTCAAAACTAGGAGGTATAGGTGTTTCTGTGATTAGTGAAGACGAGGGGAATGGTATTTTAAATACTACTGGCGGTACACTTTCATTCGCTTATAATATTCCTTTAAGCAAGAGAAACTTAATTAGTGTAGGAGTACAGCCAGGCTTTTTTAATAGAAAAGTAAAAACGTCTGGCATGACTACCGACAGCCAATACATTAATGGCGGTTTTGACGAAAGTGCAGACATCAATGAGTCTTTCAGTGATATAAACATGAGCTATTTCTCAGTTTCTTCTGGTATTACTTGGAATTATTTGGATGCAGAAGGCAAGCAACTATCATTTTTGGGAGTAGCCATGTATAACATGAATAGCCCAGTAAATTCTTTTTTGAATGATGATAGTGAATTGCCAGTAAGTTTTGTAACCAGTGGTGGAGTTACTGTTTACCAAAAAAGTCAACTGAGCATTATGCCAACATTCAGATGGATTAATCAGGACGATTACAATCAGGTAAATCTTGGTGCTATGTTCAAATATCAGTTAGGTGCACCAGACGAAGATTGCCATGTTGGTTTAGGTGCTTGGTATAGTTTAGATAATGCAAGTATCTTTTTAGCAGAAGCTGGTTTTAAAAACTATATGGTAGGTTTTAGTTATGATGCTTCTACTTCTCAGAGATACGAAAGTAACCCAACAAACAATGCATTTGAAGTAACACTTTCTTGGAGAAAGTCAAGAAAGAAAACGGTTACTACTCCTGAGCCATTACCAGAAACTTTAGTTACAGAAGAAGTAGTTGAGGAAAAAGTAGAAGAAGAACCAGTTGTAGAAAAAGTAGTTTTGGGTGTAAAAGGAAAAGTGACAGATGCTAAAACGCAAAGTGCAGTTTCTGGTGTAACTATTAAAATGAGCGAGTTAGGTTCTGCTGATGTAATTGAGACTTACAAAGTAAATGCGAATGGTACTTATCAGTTTAAACCAGAAGAAAGTGCAGAATATACTTTAAAAGTAAAAGCACCAAACTATCAAGAAAAAACTGTGGTGATCGATTACAAAGGCGAGGATATGGATTTAGATATCCAGCTTGATGAAATTGAGAAAGATACCAAATTCGACTTGGAGAATATCTACTTCGAAACAGGTTCTTTCAACTTGGCTGAAGATTCTAAAGTAGAATTGGAAAAACTGGTTTCTTACATGAAAGAAAACCCAGGCATCAAAGTAGAAATAGGTGGGCATACCGACTCAGTAGGTTCTGCAAGTAGCAATGAGAAACTTTCATTAAACAGAGCTAAAGCAGTATTTGACATGATGGTTGAAAAAGGAATAGCGGGAGAAAGATTAACCTATGTAGGTTATGGTGAAAGTAAACCAATTGTAGTAAATGATACCAAAGAGAATCAGGCTAAAAACAGAAGGATAGAATTTATTATCAAATAATTGTCTGATTGATAAAACAAAAAATCCCTTGCAGATTACTGCAAGGGATTTTTTTATGCCGTTTTTCAGCATTACTCTTTCAAGAATTTAATGATCGCTCTGCGCTTTTTGTTATCAGTAATCGTCATTAAGTAAATGCCTTGTTTGATGTTTAGATTCATACTGATTTGATTTTGGTTTTGGAGAGTTGTATTGTAAACCTCTTTGCCTGTAAGATCAGTAATACGAATATTTCCATTATCAATCCTTTCACCAAAGCTTAGATTTAAAATACCACTTGTTGGGTTCGGGTAAACCTGTAAGCCTTCGCCAAAACTATTTTCCATAATGCCTGTAATACTGGCACATTCAGAAGTAACTGTACAACCATTTTTTGTAATCATAACCGCATAGCTGCCAATCTCTGTAGTAGAAAGTGATCTGTTTGTTTCACCTTCTAAAATAGCATTATCATTACTGCAATCTACCCACTGGTAAGTGGCTGTTTCGTCATCTTCGTTAGCAGTTAATTGAGTAATACTATTCACAGAAATTGTCTCATCGATTTTCGTAACTTCAATTTGAGTTACAATTACACTATCCAATCCATCTTCGGCAGTAAACTGGCTTTGGTAAGTAAAAGCAGTGTCAATATCGTTAATGGTAGTTCCATCCTGGAAAGTGTAGCTCTCACCTTCGCAAAGCGTGATAGTTTCTTCTGAAGAATATTTTAAGCTATTAATCCAATCTTTCAGCACTACCAAATACTCTTCGTCCAACACATTTTTAGCAATTGGAGGCATTTTGGTATAAGCCAAACTATTATCTCTTACCCAAATCTCAGAAGAATCTGGATTAAGCGGAAACACGATTTTATTTCCGATTCCAGAATCTCTACCAATCACATCAGCGTTAATCAGGTTTTGATCATGCAAAGGAGTGGTTAATCTGGCATCGAAGTTTGCATCTACGCCATTAGGTCTGTGGCAGAATGCACAGTTTACTTCTAAATAAGACCTTACTCTAAACTCTAAAGAGGCAGTTGTGTCTGTAACTTGTACTACTTTTTCCAGTGCATCTAAATCAAGCTCATCTTCCATATCTGCGAAGAAGCCATGATCTTTCCAGACAATAAGTTGATTTTTTTCTAAGCCAGTAGATTCATCTACTTGCATTTTGTTTAACTGTGTAGTTCTTACTCCCAGTCCGTAACCAATATTATCGTTGTGGCACTCTATACATTGAGCCCTTGCCGGATACTCCCAAGTTTGCGTGCTTAATATTCCGTCTTTGTAAACTGTAAGCTCATCGGTGAGGTATTCATCATCAGGAATCAGTTCTGCATCTGTACCTTCCTCGTTCCATCTGTAAGTTAATCCATATCCTTGTCCTTCTTCGTCCACTATAAAAAACCTTGTTTCGATCTTTCTCATAGTAGTGGCAGAATTTGGAATCTCGAAGTGTTTAATAAAAACAGTTCCTATTGGGAAAGTATAACTCGAATCTGTGTTAAAAGAAATTCCTTCTGAATCTGCTGGAATAGAAATCCATCTGTACTTTTCTGCACCATCTGACCAGAACGGAACATTTATTTCGTAAGGCAATATACCCTCAGCAGGTTCCATAGTAGTAAAATCTGTAAATGCTTCCGTTTCTGAAAGCAGGGTAGGAGGTTCTACTACATTATTATCTACAAATTTGTAGATGTCACCATTTTCGTAGGCGAGGTACACGTCTCCTTCATCATTCGTGAAAAATGAAACCAAACCATCGTTGCCATCTGCAATTGAAGTAACCGCATAATCTTTTTCAGGGTCTATGTACGAAACATTACCATTGCTGTTATCGCCATAAATGTATTTGTTTTGAAGTCTTCCAAATTTGGAGTTTTTATACACCAAACCACCAATAATATGAGAACCTTCAGTATGTGTGTAATGCAATACTGGAGAAACTTCTGTACCTAATATTACAGCTGGTTTATGGTCGTAAGGATAATTGCCTTCCATAAATGGCCATTGGGCATTGTCTCCTTTGGTAATAATGCTTACTTCTTCTCTTCTTACTTGCCCGATATCTGCTACCCAAATTTGCTCTGTTTCGCTGTCGTAAAACATGTTTTCTGGATTACGGAAGCCAATCGCATAATATTCTTCTAGGTTCTCGCCACTTTCGCTCAACCAAGGGTTGTCGTTAGGGATGCTGTAATTTTGATTTATATTGTCTGGGTAACCATTGGGGATATCTGTAGTAGAAGGATATTTTCTGATTGCATGGCTGTTTTCTGTATCGTTATCTACATCGATTCTTAAGATACCACCAAAGAATTTATTGGTAATTTCTTGTGCATTATCGAATGGGTCGTAGCTACCACCTTCATCTCCAAATGAAATATAGAGATAACCATCATTGTCGAAGAACATATCTCCACCATTATTATTAAAGTTTCTGTCGTAGTGTTGGATAAGTATTTCTTCCGAATCACTTAAAATAGCATCCATCGAATCAGAAAATTTAAACTTACTTATGATGTCGTAAGTGGGAGCTGATGAGGTGTATTTATATGTATAGAAAAAGTAAATCTCTCTGTAATGGTCGCTTGCTGAGTTGTTAAAATCTGGGTGAAATGCAGCTCCAAGCAAACCAGCATTTGAGCTAGAAACAACTCTGTCGCTCAAGTCCACTAAGAGTGTGGCTGCTGTAGTATTTTCATCTCCGTTAAATATCCAAACACTGCCAGTTCTACCCAAAGCTAACAATTGGTTTGCATCTGGCACAGAGATGATTCTGGTTAATTCTTCTGAATTAAAAGAGAGGCTGGTAAACGTTTGTTCCAACAAAAATGGTTGACCAGTAGCTAATCTCGGGAATTTGCCACCGAGGTATTTTTCCTTTAAAACAATGTCTTTGGTTTCCTTTAAATCAGATGAGAAAAAATTGAAAAAAAGGACAAAGATTAATGTGAAAATAGAGGTAATTAATTTAAGATTCATAGCTAAACTTATCGGTTATTGGTAGTCGTATTTATTGCTTTATAATCCCTTTTCTGGTATAATCTACTGGGAATGATGTATTTATGTGTGCTGCTATTAAATAGCTAATATACTTTTTCCAGCAGTAATTATATAATTATTTTAATTGATTTTGGGCTAGTAATTAGCTGATTCAGTTTTGTAGTTGAAAGTGATTTTAGATATACAAATTGAGTATTTAATCTTTAAAATTAGTGACTCAAACTTAGAATATTTCTTTAAAAAGAATTGAATTATTAGGCTTAGAGTTTAGATGTTTCAACATCGATTAAGATTTGTTAAGATTTACCCTAAATACCAAAATATCTTCTGCTCAAATATTGAAAAAATCGACATTTTAGAAAACTACTCATGTAGGGTGATTGTTAAATAGATGTGATTAACAAAAAGTTTTATTGTGGTTATTTAATGAGCTATTTCACTATTTCTTAATCTACAATATAGCTTTCGCATCAATTATTCTAATTACATTACCATCTCCAAATTTCAGTGATTTTAGCAATGCCAATTGCCTTAAACACTGCACGATAGAATTTTTTAAACAACATATTTTACCATAAACAAACAATTCAAAAAAATGAAAAAAGTATTGTTCCTCACAGGAGATTTCGCAGAAGATTACGAAACTATGGTTCCTTTTCAAATGCTTTTAATGGTCGGTTACGAAGTGCATGCCGTTTGCCCAGATAAGAAAGCAGGAGACACCATTAAAACTGCTATACACGATTTTGAAGGAGACCAGACTTATACCGAAAAGCCGGGCCACAACTTTGCATTAAATTACAGTTTTGATGATGTAAATGTGAAAGATTATGATGGTTTGGTAATAGCCGGAGGTAGAGCACCTGAGTATTTGCGATTGAACCCAACTGTGATTGAAATGGTAAAACATTTCTTTTCAGCCAATAAACCAGTAGCGGCTGTTTGCCATGGTATCCAGATTTTAACAGCAGCCAATGTTGTAAAAGGAAGAAAATTGACCGCTTACCCAGCAGTTGGGCCAGAAGTAACCATTGCAGGTGGTGAGTTTCAGTCTATTCCTGTTGATGGTGCTTATGTAGATGGTAACTTGGTTACCTCACCAGCTTGGCCAGCTCATCCAGCATTTATTAGAGAATTTCTAAAAGTAATGGGTGCTAAGATAGAGATATAAGCATAATGTATATTTAGTTTTAAAGCCTTTGGGAGAAATTCCGAAGGCTTTTTTATTTTAAGCTTTTTAAAAGCCAAAATTCAAAAGAAGATAAATGCTGAGCAGAAACTACTTACTTATATTTCTATGCACATTAGCCGGATTTTTTAAGGCAGTGAGAGATACTTTGATGTTTCATTGGGCGGGATCGGTTTTTAAGGAATGGGGTTGGAGTGAGCAATTTTGGAACCCTAATAAAAGCTGGATGAATAAATATGCCAACTGGCCAGATGATAAAAACGAAGCTTTTTTTCTCTCAAAAACAGCTCTGGTAAGCTTAACTGATGCTTGGCATTTATCAGAATTACTTATGCTCATTTGCCTTTTTGCAGCAATCTTTCTCTCAATAGATGCTAAAGGTAAATTACTCTATAAAGCCCTTGCCGTAATAGCCTTTTTTGTGAGCTTTAATATGTTTTATTATGCGATGGGGTGATATTTTTAAGAAAAGAAGTGAATTTTAATCCATCCACCAATAAAGCCTGAAACTAATGCTGTTACAACTGTTTTTAAAAACCAATATTTTAAGCTTAGCTGAAGTTTATTGATTTGGTAATTTTGTTTAATAATGGTCTTATTAGCAGTTTTTATTTGTTCATCTAGATTTCTAATTCTTTCTTCTTGTTCCCTTATGCTTTTATTGTATTCATAACTTTCTTTTTGAAGCTGTGAAACTTCATCACTAAGATCAATACGCTTTTTTGCTTTTTCAATTTCTTTAAAATGTGAAGTTAAAACATCCTTTCCTTTTTTATTAATTTGATAACTATAATAAAAATAGTGGTCTGGTAAAATTACTTCTTTAGGAATTAGTTTATCTCTTTCAAATACATCAATGTAGCTTTCTTTAGATAAAAATTGAATTGCTCGTCTTGTTATTCTTTGTTGCTCACTCAGGCTTTTATTTTGTATAATGTGTTTACAAGAATCAATGAGAATGTCTTTTTTGATTTTTTCCACTTCTTCAGAAAGAAAATCCAAGATTTTATAATGAATTGTCTCTAATTTTTCCATTAATTTTGATATAATTCAATTATTAGAGTTATTAAATTTAGATAAGACAATTTATAAAACTCAAGGAAAAGTATATTACTTTAATAGCTAAATTATATTATTCTAAACTATTAACTCACCCCAACATCAAATCATTTGAGCCTATTTTTATTGACTGATTGATGGCTGCTTTTACGGCTTCTCCGGCAGTTTTTACTGCGGTTTGCAAAGGTTGGTTTTTGTAGAAATGGGCATCTATGAGGTAAGCAGCAAAGGCATCTCCTGAACCTCCGTAGTTACGATCTTCTTTGGTATGTTGGCTTTCAAAAATTGCCTTTTTGTCGTATAATCGGTTTATTAAAACTTCTTGCTTATCTGTTTCTAAGCTAGTAACCAATAAGGCAGGTTTGGTGTATCGCTGTCTAAAATCCTTTATATAATTATCGGCTTTGCTACTATCAAAATCTTGAAAATTGCCGCTAAGCAAAGCTACTTCGGTAATATTTGGTAGGCATAAATCTGCTTCTTTTATCAAATCTCCCCAGTTGGCAATAATCTCTTGCGGTACATACGCCCTGCCGTGGTCGCCACAAACCGGATCAACCAGTAAAAACTTTACAATATCTTTATACTGGGTGAGGTATTTTTTTATAATTTGTATTTGTTCTGCATTTCCCAAGTAGCCTACATATACTATGAGTTCTTCTTCTCTTTTTAGAGCTAGTGCCAGTGTGCCGGCAAGCAGTTGTTCAAAGTTTACAGGGAATTTTTCAAAACCACTAATGCTGCCAATTCCGGTTAGCAGGAGCGAAGGCACAGGAATCACCTTTGTGCCAAGTACGTGCATCACCATTTTCATTCCGGCGTTGCCATTTGCGGGGAGTGAGTTAATTGCCAATACCTTCATCATTTGTTAGTAATTCTAGTATGGTTAATTATAAATTTTTGGTCTACTAGTAAAAATATTTGGCCCTGAATTTATCATTTTTTATTCGAACTTATTATTTTTAATTCAGCTTATAATCTAGAAGTTGTTTGATTTATATTTTTTAACTCTTAATAGTTGATGTGTCGGACTCTTCTTTAAATAGCTAAGAAATACTTTTAGTTGTAAAATGTATTGATTCCAACTTGTCAATTCATTAAGATTAAACTAATACGCTTACTGCTTCTAACAATCGTTCTTTTTTCTTTTTGAAGAAATTTTCTTCTTCGTATTGATTTGAAATCAGAGTTTTTGCTCTGGTAACGAAGTGTCGTTATAGCATTTAATCAGCTTAATTTTTGAAATTTTTAAAAATTAATTATTGAATTAAACACATAAGGAACATGGAAAAGTCAGAAATTGAAAATGTTGTTCGTGAAAGTGTATTAGAATGTGCTGATGAACAAGGATGGGTAAACCTTGCTAAATTGGGGCCTGTCTTAAAAGCCAAGGGGATTCATTACGGTAAATTATCTCGCTTTTTTAATGATTATACACACATGTTAGAGTTGAGAACCGATTCGGAAATCCAGCCCCCTGTAGTTTATGCCCGATTAAGTCAGGTATCGGAAACTGTTTAAAACATCTAAACCGGCTCGTATTAGCCGGTTTTTCTATCTCTTAATTCTCTTTCTTAAGCATGTCATCCTCCTTGTTTGAGCTTGAAGAAGTATTGTGCTTTTCTGGTACAACTCCGTGCATATTTTGGCCAACAAAATCGTGTGGGAATTTTTCAACTCCGGGGAATCCCAACTTTATATCTCTACCATTGTAAGGGATGTAATCTGTTCTAAAAATATAATCCCAAACACTTAGCGTAATGCCAAAATTTACACCTACTGGCCTATCTTTGGGCAAATGGTAGGCGTGGTGCCAAATGTGCATTTGAGGAGAGTTAAAAATGTATTTGAGTGGACCTAGGCTAAGTTTAAAGTTTGCATGGTTAAAATGCCCCCAAGCTAAAGTAAACATATGTACAAGAAAGAAATCGTCAATCCCAAAACCGATCATGCTGAGCGGAATGTATTCAATGGTTCTATAGAATACATTTTCGAACCAGTGGTAGCGTAGGTGAGCAGCAAAGCCCATTTGTTCAACTGAGTGATGTATTTTATGAAACTCCCAGAAAAAAGGAACTTTGTGTAAGGCACGGTGTCCCCACCAATGAATAAAATCTCTTACTATAAATAATGTAAATAACTGGGCGACTCTAGACCATTGCTCTATTTTAATAGCAATGATGTTGGTAATGCCGAAAATGCCAAGAAAGTCATTAAATAGATTTACAAATACATCTGAAAGCGCATTGTAAACCACAAGGGAAAACAAGAAAAAATTAAAGAACATGTAAAAGAAATCGAGCCAGAAATCTTTTCTGAATCTGGCTTGCTCTTTCCGCCAAGGTTTAAATATTTCCATTGCAAAAAAAGCTGCCGAAACCAGAATAAGCATATAGAAATAATTTTCCCACCAAGGCTTATAATCATACTGGAAGGTAATCTCATTCCAGAGGTAATTTGCATAGCCTTTATATGCATTTATGATGATTGCTAAGTAATGTTCCATATGATTTAGTCTTCTAAAACATACCAGTCTACGTCTTTAAGTGGAGCACGTCTTCCTTTTTCTTGCGGAGCATAGTTTTTAGCCAAATACTCCAAAATTTTATCTTCGTTGTTGCCTAAATCCCAAAGTTTTTGCTCAGCCTGCATCCAGCGAATCATAGTGAGCCAGCCTTCTTTGTCAGCCCTGTTTTGTGTAATTAGTTTGGCCGAATGGCAAGCAGTACAGTTCTGTACTATCAGCTTGTAATCTGTATCTGCAATGAGTCCGGTAGATACATGTATGCCATCTTCCACTTTTTCTTCTGCTTCTTGTGCAAGTACTTTATCTTTATTCATTGCCCAGGCTTGTTCTGCGTCTTTTAGTTTGGCGAGTTTTGCTTCATTAGCTGGAGCTGCAAACTGAAAGTACAGAAAGAGGCCGGGAACAAGCATAAAGAAAACAATGGCCAACATAAACAGGAAGCCTAAAGAGCTAAATAACTGGTCAATTTTTTTATTTTCATTCTCCATATCTTATTTTCCTGTTTAGTCTCTCACTTTTACTGCGATACGATGGCAAGCATTGTTTAAATATCCACGAGGATTCCAACCAGGAACCACCATTGGCTGCATTTTACCTTCGGAGTCTGTGGCTTTTGCCCAAACTTCGTAATAGCCTTTTTCAGGAAATTCGATTTCTGCATTCCAATGTTGCCAAGCAAATTTGTTGTTAGGTTTTTCTAGCTTACAGGTTTTCCAAGTTGCTCCAAAGTCAATAGAATAGTGCATCTCAGACACATCGTTTTCTCCTGCCCAAGCATGCCCTCTAACAGAAAGTTTTTTACTTTTGCTAATCATGGCACCAGATCGCGGATAAGTAATTAAAGATTTTACTGGCATCGATTCTATTATACACATGTCTTCTTCTGCTACTTCAGTTCCCGGTGCTACTGTTTTGCACGGAACTTTGTAAGACATTCCCGTCATTTTAGGGCCATCATGTACGATATTTCTAATAGAGATTTTACTAAGCCATTTACCACTTGTTGAAGCTGGCCAACCACCAAAAACAAGTCTTAGCGGATAACCATTCATCACTGGTAAATCTTCGCCATTCATAGACCAAGCGATAAGAGATTCTTCTTGCAAAGCCTTCCACATAGGAACTCCTCTAGAGATTACTACTTTTTTTGGATCTCCACTCAAGTGTACATCTTTGCCGTAGTAACCGATATAAACTGCATCGTCTTTAATGCCGCAATCTTCTAATACATCTTTCAATCTTACGCCTGTAAAAGAGGCACAGCCAACAGCTCCGGTTGTCCATTGATTACCTTTTGCAGGTGGGTTATACTCACTGCGTCCGTTTCCACCACATTCTAGTGTAAGCTCGTATGTATATTGTTTAAATTTGCTTTTGAGTTCTTGTAGTGTAAAAGTTTTAGACTCTTTTACAGACTCTCCATCTATGGTTAAAGTCCAGTTAGCTACATCTATATTTTCTGGTACAAGCCCATTATTTCTTACAAAAAATTTATTTCCGGGAGTAAGTTTGTCATCGAGTAGGTGAGGAGGGGCTTCGGCATTCCAAGGGCGGTCGTTTAGTACTATAAGTTCGGGATCTTTACCCGGAATTTCGAAAGGTTTTTTGCTATTTGCCAAGGCGGCAGGGATTAAGCCAGCAGGCATATTTTCTGCAAAAACGATTTTTCCACCTAAAAAAGCTGCCATTGTAGATAGTGCTGCTTTAGAAATAAAGCCTCTGCGCGATAAAAATTTATCTTTTGGTGTTAAATGTTTTTGTTTTCTTCCCCACAAAAGTTCGTCTGCTTTAATCGGGTCTTTTGCATATAGTTCATGAATACCTTTAATGTTTTTTTTCTTTTTCATATAGCGGTTATGGAAAAAAATATTTTTCAGCAAAAAGTAAAGTCTGTTTAATTTAATTATTTAAAAAATCAAAACTATCCGGATGTACTTCTCCTGTAAATATATCTATAAATGAACATCTATTTATTTGACATAAGTTCGGTTTGTCCGGATAGTTTTATTTGTAGTCTGATGCGTTAATTAATCCTCATCAAACCAGTCTGCATACATTACATAATTGTTGGCTGTTCTATCGAAAACAGCTCTTAGTCTGTCGTCAAGCGGTTTAATTTTTCTGGCAGGTGTACCCGCATACAAATAGCCAGATTCCAAAATGGTATTCTCCAAAACAACAGCTCCGGCTGCTACAAAAACATTTTTTTGTACTACTGCTTTGTCCATTACAATGGCTCCCATTCCTATAAGAGAATAATCTTCTATTGTACAACCATGGATAATTGCATTGTGCCCGATCGAAACACCATTACCAATGGTAGTAGCAGATTTTTCGTAGGTACAATGGATTACGGCTCCATCTTGAATATTGGTTTTATTACCAATTCTGATGCTGTTAACATCACCTCTAATAATTGCCTGGAACCAGACACTGCAATCGTCACCCATGATTACATCTCCAACAATTGTAGCATTGTCTGCAAGGAAGCAATTCTGCCCCCACTGAGGTAAAATACCTTTTACTTTTTTTATCAGTGCCATGTGAATTATTTTTTTACTTTTGCTTTAAATTTAATAATCAATTCTTTAAAAAAATTAAATAAGGGATAAGATATGGCAAGGATTCTTACTGGAATTCAGAGTTCTGGCAAGCCTCATCTGGGAAATATACTTGGAGCGATTAAGCCGGGTATTGAGTTGTCTGAAAAACCTAAAAATGAGTCTTTCTTTTTTATTGCAGACTTGCATTCTTTAACTACAATTAAAGATGCCGAAGAGAGAAAACAAAACGTGTATGCGGTAGCTGCTGCATGGCTTGCATTTGGTTTCGATACGGATAAGAACACATTTTATAGACAGTCGAGAATAAATGAGGTTTGTGAGTTAACATGGTATCTTAACTGCATGACTGCTTATCCTATGCTGGCAAATGCGCATTCGTTTAAAGATAAATCTGATAAGTTAGCCGATGTAAATGCGGGTTTGTTTACTTATCCGGTATTAATGGCTTGCGATATTTTACTTTATGATGCTGAGTATGTTCCGGTTGGTAAAGACCAGAAGCAGCACATAGAAATGACCAGAGATATTGCAGTAGCTTTTAATAACAGATTCGGTGAAACTTTTGTTATACCACAAGCCATTATCGATGAGAAGGTAATGACTGTTCCAGGAGTTGACGGGCAGAAAATGAGCAAGTCTTATAACAACTACATCGATATTTTTCTGGAAGGAAAACCGCTTAAAAAGCAGGTAATGAGTATTCAAACGGATTCTAAATCTTTAGAAGAGCCGAAAGATCCTGACACTTGTAATGTGTTTAGAATATACTCACTAATTGCAGAAGAAAGCGATATAAAGGCGATGCGTGCTAAGTACGAGGCGGGGAATTACGGTTATGGCCATGCAAAAAAAGAGCTGCTTGAATTAATAACTGAGAAGTATACCAATGAGAGAAAAATCTATCATGATTATCTTAATAATTTGGATGCGCTCGAAGAAAAATTGAAGCAAGGAGAGGAAAAAGCAAGACAAATTGCTACCGTAACTTTAGAAAAAGTAAGAGCGAAACTAGGTTTTAGTTAAGCTTTAAGTTTCATCTGTGTTTTCATAAAGACAAATTAGAATATTTTCTGACTTGTTAATGGGATATGTGATGGATTTTTACTTATATTGAAGATAAAAAATTATATTTTTACTGAATCATTTCATTCAAGGATAAATTAAGCTGCTCCATCAGCTATAAATAAATAGGGCTTTATGAAGTTTATAGTATCGACATCTACATTGCTAAAGCAAATATCTTTATTAACCGGAGTTATCCCTTCTAATCCGGTAGTACCTATTCTTGAGAATTTCTTATTCGAAATTAAAGACGGGATTTTACATATAACTGCTTCGGATTTACAAACAACAATTATTACTACGCTAGATGTAGAAACTGAAGAAGATTGTAATGTAGCAGTACCGGCTAAAATGTTAGTAGATACACTTAGAAACTTGCCAGAGCAACCAGTAACATTCACTATAGATTTAGACACTTACAGTGTTGAAATTAGTTCTGACAATGGTCGCTACAAATTATCAGGAGAGAATGCTACTGATTTTCCTAAAGTTCCTGAGTTAACTCGTTCTGATATGATCGAGATACCTACTGATGTAATGAGCGAAGCCATCAGTTATACATTATTTGCAACCAGTAACGATGAGATGAAACCTGCAATGAATGGTGTTTATTTCAACATTACTGAAGAGAATGCAAACTTTGTTGCTTCAGACAGTCACCGATTAATCAGGTACAGAAGGGAAGACCTGAAGGCAGACTTCGAAACAGCAATTATTATCCATAAAAAAGCCCTCAATTTACTAAAAGCTTCATTACCTACAGATGCAACTTCTTTAACACTAGAATATAATAGTGCTAATGCGATTTTCTCTTTCAAAAATATTAGACTGATTTGTAGATTAATCGACGAGCGTTTCCCTGATTACGAAAATGTTATTCCTTTGAATAATGATAATCAGGTGGTGATTGATAGAGCTGAGTTATTAAGTACTTTAAAGAGGATTGTAATCTATGCTAACAAATCTACTAATCAAGTAAGATTTAAGATTACAGGTAATGAAATGCAGGTTTCTGCTGAAGACCTAGACTTCTCTAATGAAGCAACTGAAAGATTGTTCTGCGATCATGACGGTGCTGATATAGAGATTGGTTTTAATGCTAGATTCCTTATTGAGATTCTAACAAACCTTTATTCTGACAAGGTAATGTTCCAGCTTTCTGAACCAAGTAGCGCTGGATTAATTATACCGGTAGAAAAAGGAGATAATGAAGATATACTCATGCTGGTTATGCCTATTATGCTGCATAACTATGTATGATAACGAATGTTAATTTTTAGTTAAAAATCTTCGGAGACACGCTTTTTTTCAAGTGTGTCTTTTTTTATGCCCTTCTAAATGCTGCTTTTGAGCAAACCATTGTTTTATCAAGTTAAAATTGTATAATTCTAATATTATGAAATTCATAATTGTTCGCTTTGGTGTCCGCTACCTGACAACCGTGTTCATAATCGTACAAATTGCAATAGGTCTGAAACAGGCTTGATAAAATTAAGAGTCTGTTATTCAGTAAGTTAATAGTGGTGGCATCCTATTGGTCTATAGGTTTTACGTCAGATTAATTATTATAAAAACAAAAATATAGATCATGAAACTCTTAGTAAACAGAATTCTTAAAATTTTCATCTTATCATCAATTGTACTTTCTTCATTTGTAGCATCTGCTAACAACGACAACCCAGGGGATAAAAACAAGATCGAAGAGTCTGCTAAAATAGAATATAGCATTTACCCGATCATCAATTCAAATAAAGTTAGAGTTGCGTATCAGAAAACTGGAAATGAAAAAGTAACAATTAAGATTTTTGATGCTAAGAAAAACTTATTATTCTCAGACGTACAGAAAAACGTGACGAGTCTTAAAAGAAATTATAATCTTGAAAACATTGGAGATGGAACATATTATATTAAAATAATTTCTGGTGATTTTGAAACAGATCAAAAAATTCATGTAGGTAGCCGTGAGAAGAACTTATTTAGCGCTTACTTATCTCCAGAGTTAATTAAAAATAAAGTAAGAATTGCATTCCAACATGCTCAAGACCCAGTAAGAGTGTCAGTATTAAACGAAAAAGGTTCAAAACTTTACGACAAAACAATAACTGATACTCAAAACTTTAGCAGCCTTTTCAACTTATCTACATTAGATTCTGGAAAATATACAATTAATATTTCTAGCAATGGAAAGGTAACATCAAACACTTACGAGATTAAATAATCAATTTTTTCATACCCTATAAAGGAGCAACCAGTTTTTGGTTGCTTTTTTTATGTCTATATGTTTCAACTGGATTGAGGAATACTATTAATCCAATTTCCACTCAACTTCTCCATCTTCAAATGAGAAGATAATCATTCTTTCTCCTTTAAGATTTTCTTCTAAAGTAATAGACTCTGCGTTACAAATTCTATGAGAATTTTCTCCAAGTGAAATAGAAAAATCTCGTTCACCAATTACTTTATCGATAAGCCAAGTTTTTTCAATTACTTGAATTTGCGGCATAGCAATGGGGCTTTTGGCGATTTCTTGTATTCTAATGTTTTCACTAATTTCTTGATTACAAGACCTATCTGTTCCTGTTATTGTTGTGATTATAATTATAAAAGGAATCATCATTGGAAGCATACTTAGAATGATGAATGAAATTAAAGCTCCAACATATATTTTAATAATCTTTTTGTTCCAGTAATAGTAGATTATATAGGTAGTTAAGCTAAACCATATCCAGAATAGAATTCTATCTGTCCAGTATCCACGGTAAGATATTTCCCAATTGATATAAAGTATTATATCTGTTAGTAGTAGTGATGATATAGAGAGATATGATATTAGTACCTTGAAATTCATGATGAATAAAATTAAAGGAGTAATATAAAAAAGGAGAACTGATTATCAGTTCTCCTCTTCTTTATGATATAATTTATTGCTTCCTCAATTATTCTCCTTCTATCTTTCTTTTTCTCTTTCTGTTTGACTTAAGCTCTGGCTTACCAACATACTCAAGTACAGAAGGGTCGCAAATCATATCCATTGTGTAATCTTGTCTACCTCTATAAAGTAATTTGAACTCGGTTCTTCTATTAAAATCGTTTTTACAGTTATCAGGTTCGTTATAAGTAGTATCTACTGGAAACTGGTAAGTATAAGCACACTCTTTAATCCTATTTACATTGATGTTATAATCAGGGAAGTTATTTACGATAAACTCTCTTGCAGCCATGTTTCTTCTTCTTGATAATGCCTGATTATCATATCCACCATTTAATGGGCACTTGTCTGTATGAGAACTGATTTTAAGGAGTAAGTGATCATAGCGGTTCATTACAGTTGCCAGTTTTGTAAACTCTTCTTCTGGGTTTACAATCTCACCTTTACCTTTTGTAAATTCATTAGTAGCAAAATTGTAACGGATGTTTCTAATAGTTGTAACATCCTTAACCAAAATTCCACTTCTTCTAAATAATTCTATCAGTCGCTCTTGGTTTTCTTGTAATTCCATTCCCTTTAACTCAATCAATTCATCATTAAAGAATTGTAGGGTGATGTTTGGCCCTTGGTCTGTATCAACTAAGAAGTTGCCATTCTCAGAATAGAATAACTCGTATAAGTTGTTTGCAGAAATTGGTGTACTTTCGTTTAGTTCAGTTACTTCTTTGTTGAAGTTGATAAAGATTTGCTGCTCACTTTTCACATTTGCGAGAATGATTAACTCTGCTTCTGGACTTTTTTCTAGACAAAGGCTTACTTTAAATATACCATCTGCAGGAACTTCGCTTAGGTTTGTTATAAGATTAGCTTTTGCAGGTCTGTAACCTTCAAAAGATGCAAAAACAGTGTATTCTGTATCTAGTGCAAAGCTACTGAACATAGTCTTGCCATCAGCATTGGTAGTTTTTGGACCTAATCTGCGGCCTTCAACTGGGAAAAGAGCAACATTAGCATTTTCAAGTGGTAGTTGAGTTTTTTGATCACAAACACTAACCTGAATCTTTAATGTTCTAAACATGAAAATATCATCTGTAGAATCTCTATCAGAAGAAAAATAACCAAAGTTTCCTTCTTTATTCAGCACAAAACCAAAATCATCTTTTATTGAGTTTACAGAGTTTAGTGTGTCTTCATCATTCTTCATATTTAATGGTGTAGACCACACATCTTCTAAATATGCAGACTTGTAGATATCAAGACCGCCGATACTTTCTGGTTTGTTAGATGAAAAGTAAAGTGTTTTTTGCTCTTCTGAACTAGTGTGCAAGAATGGGAATACTTCGTTACCTTCTGTATTGATGCTTGCTCCAAGGTTTTCTGCATTTGAAAACTGCAGTTTATCTATATCGAAATCAGCTACATAGATATCTGAGTTACCAAAACTACCCGGAATCGGTGCATCAGAAGAGAAATAAATCTTTTTGCCATCGGTACTAATTGAAGGGTGACCTATAGAATAATCTTCGCTATTGTATAAGAAGGCATTGTCTCCTGTAAAATTAATTTTCTGTACAGACCAATTTCCAACACTATCTTGCTCAGCAAGGAATAGTTTTAAGGTGTTGATCTCTTTCTTGCCTTTGATCTTTACATTGCTAATATCTAGATAGGTGTTACCAGTAAAAATAAATTTGTCCCATCTTCCAGGAAGGAAAACCATTGGACCTTCATTGTATTTTTTTGATCTAGTATAGTTGATAAACTTACGAGTAGAACCACTTATAGAATCGTTAGTAGCTACAGCTTGAGTAAGTGAAGTATCGAAACCAAAATAGTCGGCAGAATCTAACTTTGTGATGTATAAATCAAGTGTAGATCGTTGCTCGCCATTAAGTGTTTTTACTTTTTCGCCTTCAAGGTTTCTGTCTGAAACAAAAATTACAGAATCTTTTTTGTAGAATGTTGGGCTAAACTCAGAGCTTTGGTCTCTGTTTACACCAGCAGAAGTTAATTTTCTTAAAACATAAGTTTGTTCTTCTAAGAAGTTAGCTCTGTCTATGTTCGGGTCTTCCTGCATTACGAAGGTAAATTTCTCAAACAGGTCTTTAGCACTTAGGTATTTACCATTTTCATTTAATAATGCCTGAGCATAATTAAATATATCTATCTCAAGAATTTCGTAATTATCTGTGAGGTATTTGTATGGAGATGAGGTGATTTCTTCACATTTCTCATTGAAGTTAACTACTTCAATTTTCTCGTCTAATAAAGTAATATCTTTTTCACTTAAGAATTTGCCATACCACTCAAGGGCTTTTTCGTTGTCTTTTGCTCTAAAGTACGATCTGGCGATTTGTACATCGTAACCGTTTTTATCATTCAGTTTAGAGTAATGTCTTGAAAGTCTGTATAATCTCGCTGCCTCTACATCATTTCTATCACAGTATTTTGCATCGGCAAGTTCTTTTATATCAACATCGTAGCCATATGCTTTGTAGTAATTTTTTCTGGCTGCTGAATAGTTACCTAATTCTAAATAACACTGAGCAATTTTGCTGTAAGCATCTTCATTAATTGCAGCGTCTGAATTGTTCTTTTTCTTATTCAGTTTTTGAATGTCTTTGTAGATTCTGGCAGAAGATTGGAAATCTTTAGTATTGTAAAATAGCTCTCCGGCAACTTGCTTATATAGTTCTATTTTTTTTGCCGCAGTAAGTGAAGTGTCTTTTTTATAAAGCTTGATGTATTTGTCTACATACTTTACAGCTATGTCGTATTCAGTTTTATCTTTACTTCTAACAAGCTGGTTAGCATAACCCAAATAAGCTTTGCCATGCAACTCTTTTACTTCTTCTGCATATTCACCTTTTTTAGGAAGCTTCTCAATTTGATTGATGGCTTCCTTATACTTATTTTCATCTAAAAGTACTCTTGCATTTTCCAGTTTTGCCTCAATATCATCCTGAGCTGTAGCTAGCAGGCAGTATGACAGGAGAAATAGTAATGTGAGTATTTTTTTCATAGTGTCTAATGACTGGATTTATTAGAAATATCTTGGTGTTAATAAAATGTTTTTCTTGATACCGAAGCGATAGTTTAATACAATTTCGTGCGTTCCGTATTGTTGGGAAAACAGCTCTGTATGTGTTAAATCGTATGAATAACCTATTCTAAAGAAAGGTTGCGGTAGCTGGAATTCTGCAATAATACTAAATGCATCTAAAGATCGGTAAGAAGCACCTATCCCAAATTTTTCGTAGAAGAGAAAATTTGCATTTAAATCTAATTGCATGGGTGCTCCATCTACATATTTAAAAAGCACATTCGGTTTAAACTGTAAGTCTTCAGACATCTTAATTACATAACCAGAATACGCAAAGAAGTGACGCTGATATTCGTAATATGGCATTGTTGCTCCATTTGCCTCAATCGTATACTTCATTAAGTTAGGAGCAGAAAGTCCTAAAAAGAAGCGGTCTGTATAATAGAATAAACCTGCACCGATTTGAGGTTTTGTAACTGTACCTATGTCTTGGTTTAATGGGTCATCCATATCTTTTGCATCTACCGGATCACTTTGGAAAGTAGTTATACCAGCAGACATACCGAAAGATAATTTACCTAAACCCATTGGAATACGATAAGCATATGATCCCATAACCATATTTCTGGTTGTATTACCAATTTTATCTGCAATTACATATCCACCAACAGCACCTCTATCGATTGCCAAAGGTGCATGAGCAGAGAATGTATGTGTTACTGGTTTTTCAGATGAAGTTCCAGTCCACTGAATTCTAGTACCAGCAGTAAGTGAAATGACCTCGTGAGCCCCGGTAAAACCGGGGTTAATTGCAAGGCCATTAAACATATATTGTGTATATATTGGGTCCTGCTGCGAAAATGCAGCTGCACATAACAGCAGGATGTTAACTAAGATCAGGCTAATTTTTTTCATAATCTTGTTTAGTTAGTTTATTCGGACTCTGTATTATTCTTTATCAGTACCTCTAACTTCTACATATTTCGATACTTCGGTATCACTGTCCAAGTGAACTATGCACAGGTATGTTCCGTCTGGTACTTGGTCGCCAATGGCAATACCAGCGTTTTTGTTTACCTGTCCAGACCAACCTCTTTCAAGATTATTTTCATAACCATTGATTTCGAATACTAGGTTACCCCATCTGTTAAAGATTTTCACTGTATTGTTAGGATAACATTCTATTCCATCAATCCAAAGGAAATCGTTCTTTTCGTCACCATTTGGTGTAATTAGTTCGTAAATTTTGAAAGTTGATACACTCAAGTCAACACTTACTGTAGCAGTGTCACAAACTCCACAATCATTACAAATACTGTATTGGAACTGATCTGTTACTGAAGTTTCTAGGTTTGATGGACGAAGATAAGTAACTATACCTTCATCGCTAATACTTACTGTAGCTCCAGCCTCGGTAGTTGAACTTCCGATGATTGAGAATGTAATTGCTTCACAGTCAATGTCGATTGCATCATTTTCAATTACTGATACTTCCAAGGTTTCTTCTGAGCAATCTTCCATGCTGTAGTAATCATCTTCTGCAGAAGGAGGTGCACAAACTTCTGAACATTCGTCTGTTAAGCATTCTTCTATGTTGAAGATAATCGTGTCTTGTACATAAGTTGCCGGAGTATTTTCACAAGACTCACAAACGGCATTGTAAATTACTGTATCAGAACCAACAAAAGCTGTATCGTAAAGAGTATAAGTGAATGAACCGTCTTCTTCAAGTACAATTTCACCAGCTGTTGGGCTTAATATCAATTGAGTGTGATAAATGATGTTGCTGCAATCTTCAGACTTGCTATCGTTTGTTGAGATATTTCCAGTGTAAGTATCTGTACAACTGAAAGTATATACATCAGTTTCTAACATTGGACTACCAGAACAACAAGCTGCAATGTCAATAAAGATTTTAGCAGTATCAGTAACAGACTCTTCACAACCATAGCAATAAGCGGTATAAGTAACAGTGTCTTTGCCTACAAAGCTTTCATCGTTCAATGTATAATTTAGCATACCATCTGCACTAATTATCGGTGTGCCAGCACTTGTGTTTACTTGGTCTATGATATTGAATACAAGACTGTCGCAATTGTCTGGTTGTATATCGTTTTCGATAATTGAGTATGTAAATGAAGGCTCGCAGTTATCTACTTTAATATTATCATTGGTAAGTATTGGAGTAGGGCATACACAACTTTCTATTTCGAAATAAACAGTTGCTGTATCGTATGCTGCAGTTTCTCCCTCACAAGTGTAGCAATAAGCTCTATATTGAAGTGAATCTGTACCTAGATATGTAGTATCTGTTAAAGTATAAGTAAATGAACCATCAGATTCGATCACTATATCTCTATAGCTGTTTGAGCCACTTCCTATTAGTTCGAATACTAAAGAGTCGCAGCCAAATGGCGGAATATCGTTTACTGAAACATTACCTGTAAGGTAAGCTTCGTCACATTTTAACAGACTGTAAAGGTCATTTTCGAGTGTTGGAGCAAAACAAGGAACCGAATCACAAGCTTCGATGGTAATAGCAACCCAAGCAGTATCTGCTGCTCCAGCTTCTCCAGCACATTCCATACAGCTTACAAAGTATCTTAAACTATCTGTGCCTAGGAAGTCATCATCTGTAAGTGAGTAATTTAAAATACCACCAGCAGTAATACTTGCTATACCGTGCTCAGGATTATATTCTGTATCTAGTGAATAGATCAGACTATCACAAGATTCAGGTTTTACATCGTTTAGCGCAATGCTTGCAGTGAAATCATCGTCACATTTTTCGTAAGTAAATTCATCTGCGTTTGCTTCTGGTATATCACAAGTTTCACATGCTACTATATCGATTACTACTGTTGCAGTATCATAAGTTTTTACTTCATCATCACAAGACGCACAGTAAGCTGCATAATCGAATGATACTGTTCCTACATAATCTGTATCACTTAAATCGAATGTAAATGCACCAGTCTTTTTCAAGGTAATGATTCCTAGAGTAGGGTTATCACTTCCAACTAAAGTATAAACAAGTGAGTCGCAACCAGCAGGTAAGGTATCGTTATAACTGATGTTTCCGCTGAATTTAATATCGCAATTACTTAATTCGAATGAGTCGTTTCCTAATTTAGGAGCTTCGCATTCATCGCAAGGGTTAACAGTTATATTAACAGTTGCTGTATCGCTTAGAATATCGCAAGTCGCAGATTCAGTACTTAAAACATAAGTGAATGATGCTTCACCTGAGAAACTTGCGTCTGGTTTGAAAGTAAAGAAACCAGTAGCTTCAAATTCAGTAAATGAGAAGTAAGCAGAATCTTCTCCTTCTACGCTTAATACATAGAACGAAACCAAGCCTGAGCAAGCTGTTGTAGAATCGTTTGCAAATACGCTTCCTTGTAAACTATCTGCACAAGCAATTAATTTGAAGGTATCATCAGCAGCAATTGGATCAATACATACTATTTCATCACAAGGCAATACATTTAGATATACAGTCGCTTCGTCTTTAACACCACAAGGGTCAAAAATTGAATAAGTAAATTGATCTTCTCCTGTGTAACCTTCTTCAGGTGTATAAACAAAACTTCCGTCTTCTTTTACTACCACCGTACCATGCTGTGGAGAGGTTACTAGAATTGTATCAGCGGTAAGTTCGTCACCATCAGGGTCAGAATCATTCTTCATAAAATTACCAATGTAATCCTGATCAGATGTAACATCTATCGTATCGTTTACTGCTACTGGAGGGTTGTTGCAAACAAGTGATTCATCAGTATGATCTGAAGCTTTAATTGTAATCATTCTATCAGTAAGTTCGCTTGGTACAACTCTTACTTCAACAGTATCTCTTTTATATTCTCCATCTATTAGATAAGCAGGGAATCTTACTTCAACAATATATTCTGTATCACTACCACCAGAAAGACCGAAGTGCACGATTGAAGGGTCTTGCGTACCGTGTCCGTTACCACCGTTTACTTCTCTAACACCACTTAATGTATTACCACAGCAGTTTTTAAGTTTAACTGTAGCACCAAGAGCCATTCTTTCTTTACCTAAAAAGTTTCCGTTGGCATCTCTGTTTTCTACGATTTTTACATTTAGATAATCAGTATTATTCAGGTTGTTTTCCCAATACTGGTTAGGTCCATCGTTGATGTTTACATATAAATCAAGGTCACCATCATCGTCAAAGTCTACAAACACACAACCTTCACCATCAGCATTTAGGTTAATACCTCTATTATCTAATTTAAATTCGAATGCACTACCATTGTTAGGCCCTTTAACAGGGTCGTTTAATTGGTTGATATATAAGAATGAAGGGCCACTATCATCAGTTAAGAAAATATCAATGTCACCATCGTTATCAATATCACCACAAGCTAAACCGTCAATTTCATTACCAATGTTAGATGGAATACCTGTAATGCTACCAGGCATAGCTGTAAAACCAACTTTATCTTTTCTATATATTACAGTTGAATCAGCCGCAGTCCATATTAAATCAAAGTCTCCGTCATTATCAAAATCATAAAGAGAAACAGCACCTTTATTATCGTTGTTAGCATTTTGAATGTCAATACCATCGATAAAAGTACCTGGCTGATTTGGGTTATTTACTGCAAAATCGAATGGGATATATTGGTTTTTTCTAGCGATTATATCAATAAAACCATCGTCGTTGTAGTCAGTTACTGAAGCATAGTCACCATCACCAGCGTTGTTAGCTCCTTCTGGTAAACCTGTTACAGATGGTGAAACATATTCGAATTGAGCAGTACCAAAGCCTTTGTTTTTATAGATCTCCATTGCCCAGTTGTGGTTCTCAATAAAGAGGTCTAAGTCACCATCGTTGTCGTAATCTAATACGCCAATACCTTCGGTGTTCATACCGTTAGGGATACCATTTGGAGGGTTGGCATCTCTTAAGCTTTCAGTATATAATACAAAGTTAGGTTCTTGGTTGGTGCCTTTACCAAAAGTATAATTGTTGGAAGGACCATTATTTAAGTAAACTTCTAATCTATAAGCAGAGTTTCTAATAAAGTCATTATAACCATCGAGGTTAAAATCGGCAATTACCATAGATCTTTCCATCACAGAACCTCCTGGCAAATCACCAGTGATACAGCCCAAACATTTTTCGGCTGTTACATCGTCAAATGAGGAAGTTGCTGGATTAAAGAAATATACTCTGGTTCTATGGTCAGCGTCATCTTGATAGGTGTTAACTATAAGATCCAGATAAGTATCTCCATTTAAATAACCAAAAGAAAGACCGCCATCTTTAATACCATCCAGATCAAGTCCGTAACCGGCCGCTTTTTCTGTAAATGTGTTTTGTGCCTTAATGCTGGTTAAGAAAGATAAATTTAACAAAAGGAATAAACATAGCTTGGTATGCATCTTCATAACTACAAAGTGGTTTAGCATTAGATTTTAAGGTAATGTTTTGCTAGTTTCAGTTTTTTTTGATGTAAGTAATTTTTTGCATCAAAACTATTTATTCAGAACTCCTATACAATACGTTTTGTAATATAAACTCGAAATTACTGCATTTTATAATATCTGGAGCAAGTAATTAAATATAATTAACAAGTAATTGGGAAGAGAGCATTTAAAATAGCTTTTTGTACGTCCCACAAAAATGATGTAATATGTGAGATGCTTATTTAAAAAATTTAATAAGGTGTAGATGTAATAAAGACAAGACTTATCAAAAAAATGAAAAAATAAAGGCCTAAATTACTTTAGACCTTTAAATAAATATGATTTTTTATTAAAAAACTGAACTTTCTATAAATTTTCTACTACTGGTTTTTTATCAGTTTTTTTAAAATCGACCCTTTCTAACCTTAAATAATTCATAGAATTAGGTTCTAAGCCAGTTACCTTTTTTTGTAGAATTCTTAATACTTCATCGTAAAATAGAATTATTACTGCACAATCGTCTAAAACAAGTTGTTCCATTTGGTGAAAAAGCTCAAATCTTTTCCACGAATTTTGCTCATGCTGCACAGCCTCATACAACCTGTCAAACTCATTGTTTACATAATGTGTTTTGTTTGGGCCAGTAGGAGAAAAGTTTTGGCTATAAAAGCAGGTAAGGTAATTTTCTTCATTAGGATAATCTCCTAACCAAGCACCTCTAAAAAAGTTAACATTACCATTATCGACTAAATCTTGATGTTTTACGAAAGTATTTAGCTCAATTTCTACGTCTATATTTAATACATTTTTCCATTGCCTTTGCAGATATTCAATCATTAAACTATAAAGTGGATTGGTATAAAGTTTAATTTTAGGGAAGCCTTTTCCTTCTGGGTAGCCTGCTTGAGCTAATAATTCTTTAGCTTTTTTCTCATCAAACTGGTAACCTATAACAGAACCTTTATGGTGTGCAGGAAGTGCAAATGGTACAAAACCCTCCGTTCCGGCTATACCTAAATTGTTTCTTAAAAAAGAAACCAGCTCTTGCCTGTTAATGGCATAGCTGAGTGCTTTTCTAACCTTTACATTAAGTAATGGATGGTTTTTATCTTTATATTTTGATGGGTCTAGCTGAAAACCAAGGTATTCTGTATTAAGGTATGGCATTTTTTGTACTCCATATCTATTTAATATGTCTTCTTTTACTGTACCATCTTTTTCTAGAATGTGCTCTATGGTATTTCCATCAACACCAGAAATAAAATCAAGTTTTCCTTGTAAGAAGGTGAGATACTCTTGTGTTTTATCACCTATAAAAGATATTTTAACTATATCTAAGTAAGGTAATGGGCGGAAGTTGTTATCTTTTCTCCAATACTTTTCATTTTTTCTTAAAATTAAACTGGTTCCTTCGTCCCATTCGCTCGGAGTTAAGGTAAAAGGTCCGGTTCCAACTGGGTTTCTGTCAAAGTCTTTTCCAAAATATGTAACTGCTTCTTCTGGAACAACAAAGGCATAAGGCATTGCCAATATCTGCATAAAAGAAGGAATAGCCTTTTTTAATCTTATTTTTAATTTAAACTTATCAATCGCTTTTATGCAATCTTCAGTATAGTTGCCATCTTCATCTCTTTCAAGTTTGTCGCTAAAAATCCAGCTACCGCTGCTACCTGTTTCGTGATTTAAGATACGTTTAAAACTATATTCAAAATCGTGAGCAGTAACTTGTCTACCAATGCTGTCTTTAAAAGCAACATTGTCATGAAAATACACATCTTCTCTTATATCTATAAGGTATAGCTTTCCATCTTCAGATATTGTCCAAGACTTAGCAATACTCGGGTGAACAGCCAAATCCTCAGTAAACTCAAATAAGCCATTGTAGATTTGAGAGGTAACCCAAATGTTTGCCTGATTTTTTGCTTGCGCCGGATCAAGCGAGCTTAAACCCTCATGTTGGTTGTATCTGAAAATTTTTAATTCTTTTTCTTCCTCCTGCAACTGTTCTGTACTTAAATTACTACATGCAGAGAGGTAAAATGTTAAAGCTATCAGAACTCCAATTTGTCTGATCATATCTTTAGTATTTATAGTATATTCGGTTATATTTGCCGATAATTTCATAGCTGAATTTTACTTTTGAATAAACGAGAACTAATTCAGCTTAGTGAGTCATTTGCTTTTATTGTTTTTTTGTTGATAGTTTTTGATTCAAGAAATTAGGTGCATTTGTAACTTTTATAGTTTAGTCAATGCATTTTAAGTGTTTGTTTTATTCCAGTAAAATAACAAGTGTAAAAATTATAACATCTTGATTATGAGCTGGATTTGCTATTTTTATACATCAGCTTTATGGGAAAAATCATTGCTGTAGCCAATCAAAAAGGAGGAGTAGGCAAAACAACTACAGCTGTAAATCTGGCGGCTAGTTTCGCAGCATTAGAATATAGTGCATTAATAGTGGATGCAGATCCACAAGCAAACTCTACATCAGGGTTAGGTATCGATCCTAAACAGGAAAGACCTACCATTTACAACTCAATGGTTGATGGTACACCTGCTAGTGATGTAGTTCATCCTTCAGATTTTGATTATTTGGATATCATTCCTTCTCATATTGACTTAGTAGGTGCTGAAGTTGAAATGATTGATATAGAAGGAAGAGAGCAAAGAATGCGTGATGCACTTGAGCCTATTAAAGACGATTACGATTTTATAATAATAGATTGTTCTCCTTCACTGGGTTTAATTACTGTAAACTCGCTTACCGCAGCAGATTCAGTTATTATACCTGTGCAATGTGAATATTATGCATTAGAAGGTTTGGGTAAACTACTCTCAACTATTAAAATTATTCAGTCTAGATTAAATACTGAATTAGTAATTGAAGGTATTTTGCTTACAATGTTTGATGTACGTTTAAGGCTCTCTAATCTGGTAGTAGAAGATGTGAACAAGCATTTTCAAGAATTGGCTTTTAAAACTATCATACCAAGAAATATTAAGCTGAGTGAAGCGCCAAGTTTTGGTTTACCTGCAATTGCACATGATGCAGAAAGTAAGGGAACAGTTAGTTATTTGAATCTTGCACAAGAAATTCTTGAAAAAAATAATATCAGCAAGTAAACTGAATTTTTCAATTTGAATAATTAAAACAGGTATGTCTGATCAAAAGAAAACAACATTAAAAAAGAGAAGTGGTACAGGAGAGAGGAAATCTTTATCATTAGGTAAAGGTTTGGGGTCTTTGCTTTCAGATGCTCCTAAAAAAGAGGATAATACTCCAAAGAGTCCAGCAGATATTTATAGAGTACCTGTAGATCAAATTGAAACTAACCCATTTCAGCCAAGGCAAGATTTTGATGAAGAGGCTTTAAAAGAGCTGGCAGACTCTATTGAAACGCATGGCATTATTCAACCAATTACTCTTAGAAAACTTTCCGAAAAAGAATATCAGATAATTTCTGGTGAAAGACGTTGGCAAGCTTCAAAGATTGCTGGTTTAGTAGAGATTCCTGCATATGTGCGTACTGCAAACGACCAGCAGATGCACGAAATGGCGCTGATTGAAAATATTCAGCGTGAAAATTTGAACCCAATTGAAATTGCAAATAGTTACCAAAGACTAATCTCTGAGTTTAACCTTAAACAAGAAGAACTAGGAGATAGAGTAGGAAAGAAGCGTGCAACTGTTACAAACTATCTGAGACTTTTAAGGCTTTCAGATGATGTTAAGGCTGCACTGAGAGATGGTAAGATAAGCATGGGGCATGCTAAAGAGTTAATCAATATAGAAAATATAGATCAACAGATTTTTGTACTTAATAAAATTATAGAAGAAGGACTGTCTGTTAGAAAAGTTGAAGCTTTAGCCAGAGAGTTAAAAAAGGGTAAAGAGGTTAAGCCTGTTGCAGAAAAGAAACCTGCTTCTGAATTTGAGCAAGAAATAAAATTGCTACAATCAAAACTATCATCGCAATTCAGTACTAAAATCAACATTCAAACTAAAGGAAAAGATAAAGGAGAAATTAAAATTCCTTTTCATTCTGTAGATGATCTTAATAGAATTTTAGAGCTTCTAGGAATTTAAAAAATCAACTTCTGGTTGAAGAGTAAATAAAGTTTGATTTTGCTTTTGAAACAATTGTATGCTATCTGTTAAAAAAACTGTTTTATTAACCCTATTAAGCATTTTAGCAAATTTCGCTTTTTCTCAGGTTGATTCATTAGAAAATAAAAGCGTTGAGCCTCAGAAGATTAAGAAAGAGAAAAAAGGGGCTACTTTTGAATTGGCAGATAGCACAGAACTCAAAAAAAATAAGCTTTTACCTGAAGAGGAGCTCGAATTAAATTCCCCTACAAAAGCTGCATTAATGGCAGCAGCAGTTCCTGGCTTAGGACAAGTTTATAACAAAAAGTACTGGAAAGTACCTATGGTTTATGGTGGTTTTGTGGTGTTTGCCTCATTAATTGATTTTAACAATGTAAGATGGGCTCTTTTTAGAGATGCACTTGCTGCCAAAACAGAAGACGAAGACGCCATTTTAGAAGACTCCAGATTACAGAACTATTCCACTGACCAGTTAAGAAGAGCTAGAGACTCTTATAGAAGAGACCGAGATTTAAATATTATACTCACTTTTGCTTGGTATGGCCTTACCATTGCCGATGCTGTAGTAGATGCTCACCTGAGTAAGTTTAATGTTAACGAAGACCTTTCAGCAAAGCTTAGACCTGGAATAATCGAAAACGATTTTAATAACCAGCCCATGGCAGGGGTAAAGTTTGTAGTATATTTGCACCCCAAACATTAATTATTCAATTCTAAAACTCCTTCGTATTATTTGCATTTAATTAGCTGAGGCAGCTTTTTTGGGCAATCTGCTTTCTATCTTAAGATATCAAATGTGTGGTTTGAGTAGCAAAAGCGCATAAACTCAATTCTCCAGTAACTGTGTGATAGAAAAAAACTATATCAAAATATTAAATTTAAGATTTTAATGAATGATTTTTATTGAATTTTCTATAACATAGCTATATCTTTAGATCATTCACAACCACATTATTAAACAAAAATATTTTTTGTGTTTTAATAAAATTAACCAATATGCAATTTTCGCAGCATGTGGAAGTGAACTCATTTCTTCAGTCCCTAGAATACTCTTATAGGATTCCGGTATTACAGTTTAGACGATTTTTATTTCAGGCTACAGACGAGTTAGACGAGTGCATCAAAAGAGGTACATTGGTTTTTAGTGTTTGTAATGAAGAGTTTTGTGTAATTAAGGTTGTTAAAAACTCTGTTCGTTTGATATTTTTAAATGGTGCTGAGTTATCTGATAATCATAATTTACTTAAGAGTTTTGGTTTAAAATCGAGGTGTATTGAGCTGTATGAATGTAACTCTAAACTAATGGGAATTTTACCAAAATATATTGGTGAATCTATCTCTATTGTAAAGCAGCATACAGAGCTAACTTAGTACATTTTTATTTACTTAAAAGCAATTTAAAACATTTGTAAAAAGGCGATTTTAGTGTAAAAACCTGGTTTTTTATAACAATAATATAGATTTATATCTTTATTGTTGTACATGCAAAAGTTAATGAATTATTCATGTTGAAATTAAAGAAATTGAAGTATTTAGAAGTTTAATAAGAGTACTTTAACTCTAATTATTTAAACAGACTGAATGCTTTTTTTTAGAAAAAATATAAAGAATCAATTGATATCAGGATTCTTTATTTTTATATCACTTCTTGCCCTTATAATTCTCGTCTCTTTTTATTTTCTCTCAGAAGTAAATGAAATTCGGTTTCTAAGTGAAAAGATTCAAAAGGCAGATATTAATAGAATTACATTACATAATCACCATTTATTTTTTATGGAAAATGAGGTATTGGATTCTAATCTTTACATCCAAAAATCTCAGTATGCATTTCTAAATGAGCAAGAGGAAAACCATAAGCAATTAGTAAATGATATAAATGCCATTATTAAAAATAAAGAAGTAAATGGTTTAGAAATTACTGATGAGTTAAATGAGATTCAGAAAGGTATAAAAAACAGCTCGGTTACTTTTCATACTATAGTTGAGAAGCAAATAGAAAAAGGTTTTAAAAATTGGGGAGTGATCGGAGAAATGAGAACACATGCTCATTTTTTAGAGTCCCGAAAATTGATTCCAGAGAATTTACTTTTGAGCTTAAGAAGACACGAAAAAGATTATTTACTTAGAAAAGAAAAGGCATATCAGCAAAATTTAATAGCGCTTAGCAACCAAATACTTAATGGTTTACCTCCAAATGGAGAAGCGGCTAGTGTATTAAAAAGCTATGTGGCTAGTTTCAATAAAATTGTAGTAATTGACGAAGCAATTGGCGATTTCTCTAGCAAAAGAGGGCTTAAATATGAGTTGCTAAACATTATTGCAAAAAATAATGAGACTTTTGAGAGTATTATAAATAAGGCAGAATCATCTCAAAATGAAATTATAACAACACTCAAATTCATCTATATAATTTTTAGTATCATTATAGTTATAACCGGATTATTTTTAGGTTACCTGCTTGCCTACAAAATATCTAAACCTTTAAGAAATCTTGTATTTGAGATCAATAAAACTCTTGGCACTGAAAATAATTTCTATCTACAATTAAATTATAAAAACAATTCGGAAGAAGTTAAAGAGCTACATATGGCTTTTAATAAACTGATGAATAAAATTAATAGGCAGTTTACAGAGATTAGAAAGAATAATGATCAACTTGAGTTACAAAATGATGCTTTAGTAAAAGTAAATAAAGAATTAGATCATTTTGTGTACAGTGCTTCTCATGATCTTAGAGCCCCAATTGTGACTGTAAAAGGTCTCATAGGCTTAATTGAAACCGAAAAAGATGATGAAATAAAGGCTGAATATCTTAATAAAGTAAATGTTAGTTTAGATCGCTTAGACCATTTTATTACAGATATTTTGAGGATATCTAGAAATGCTAGAGTAGTACCAATTTTATCAGAGTTGAATATAAGAAATCTTGTAGAAGAGATTTATGAAAACTACGAGTTTGAGTACCCATTGAAAGATTTTGATAAACTTATAGAGATTGAAAATGAATCTATAAGTATAGTTTCAGATGTACATAGGATAAAGGTAATTCTTGATAATTTAGTGGCTAATAGTCTTAGGTACCATAGAGCCTACTCAGGCAAGCCGTTTGTGAAGATTCATGTAAAAATAGATTCGGATGCTATTTTGGTTAAAGTTAGTGATAATGGCATAGGAATCTTAGACAAAGAGCTTCCTAAAATTTATGATATGTTTTATAGAGCAACAGATTATAAACATGGCTCTGGTTTGGGTTTATATATTGTAAAAGAGATGTTAGATAGGCTTGATGGGGAAATTAATGTAACTTCTAAAGTTGGTAAGGGTACTACTTTTTCAGTCTTGTTTCCTAATAAAGCATCTATTCAAACAAATCAAAATAGATACATTAAGACTACTCAAGGTAGTTTATATACTGATAATTAGTACTTTATTTTTAATAATCTTTATTGATAAAAAAAACTCTATAAAATAGGATAAGCTGAAGTTTTTATGAAAAAATAAATAGTTGGCATTTTTGATGCGTCATAGTTTACCTACAATATTCAATTATTAAAATTCATTATATTAATAAGCTTTAATAATTAAACTAAACTCACGAGTATGCTTCTAAAAAAACTATTCATTTTTTTTACCTTTCTCCCATGTCTCTTATTTGCTCAGCCAGATTTAGAATCTATTGATCAATTGCAGTTTGAAGCTGATTTTATGAAGCAAACTGAATTGGAAATGGTAAGAGAGATAAATCTTGTTCGAGCTAATCCTAGAGAATATTTGCAATTTGTAATGCCATATGTTGAACAGGCACGAAAAAACTACCAAGATGGTAAAGGTGAACAGTCTTATACTTTAATTACTAATTATTACAATGTTGAGGGTAAAGGAAGAATAGAAAGAGTTGATACCGTTTGGTTTAATCCTTATGAAGAAGAATTAAAAGCTGTAAGTACATTAATAAAGAAATTGAAAATGATGCCTTCTCTAAATATGTTAGAACCGCATGAAGGAATCTATAATGCTTCTAAAAAACATGGTGATGATATTGGATCTCATGACTGGATATTAACTCATAGAGGAACTGATGGTTCTTGGCCGAATGATAGAATAAAGGAATTTGCTGCCGAAATGCAGTTTGGAAATGAAAATTTAGCCTGTAAAGGCCCTTCTGCTACAGCTAGAGAAATTGTGATTCAGTTATTAATAGATTCGGGAATTAAAGGTTCGAGGCACCGCTTAAATATATTAAATCCTCAATGGACTCATGTAGCGTGTTACTATGGTGGGTTTCATAATAACCAACACAATTGGATACAAAGTTTTGGGAAGGTTAAATCGGAACAAGCAAAAACGGGATTGCCATAATGGCAATCCCGTTTGTCTTTTACATTAATCTTTCTTGCAATTTCTTGTCAATCTTGGCATCTCTGCCATATATATCTTCAAAAAGCATTAAGTTACCATCTTCATCTATATCGGTTGTCATATAAACAATAAATACATTTACATGATCCTCTAACTGAATAGTTTGAGTTTTTCTGCTTTTTATTTTCTCCGCCAAAGTCTCTTCATCTAATCCTTCTTGACCATTTAATAGTAATATTGCCAATTGATCAGGATACTGAACTCTTACACATCCATGACTATATGCACGTTTTTCCCTTAAGAAAGTAGACTTTGATGGTGTATCATGTAAATAAATACTCCAAGGGTTTGGTATGTTAAACTTGAGAGTTCCCAAGGCATTACCAGGACCTGGTTTTTGTCTAAATCTATAAGTTTGTCTTACAGAAGCATCAGACCAATCTAAACCTTCGGCAGATGCAGAATCGATTACTTGGTTAGTTCCCCAACCGTTAATAACTTCATAATTTTTATCTAGTAAATACTGTGTGTCTTCAGTTACTTTTGGTGCAATCTCATTCTTAGCAATAGAATAAGGAACATTCCAATAAGGATTAACTACAATATTTGTAATGTAACTATCGAAACAGGGAGTTTGAGTTCTTTTAGCACCTGTTACAACATTTTGTTCTGTAATCAATTCACCTCTATTATATAGTTGAAGTTTATAAGTTGGGATATTTACCCATATATACTTATCACCTCTATTTTCTTTTTCTGGAAGCCATTTATAACGCTCAAGGTTTAGCTCGATCTGCCTTATTCTCTCTGATACTGTAATATTCAGGTTTTGGAAAGTGTTTTTCCCAATTTTACCATCTGTAGTAAGACCGTGCCTTTTTTGGAAATGTTTTACACCTGCTTCAACATGGTTATCGAAAACAACTCCATTATAATAGATAGCATCAAGGTCTTTGGAAATGATTAATCTTTCTTTTAATACTTTTACTATATCGCTTGTGTCACCCAATTCAATTTCGGTGATAGAGTCTGGCAGAGTAGGCCATCCACCATGCTTTTCAATAAACTGGTAAGACGATAAATATTCTTGTAATTTTTTATAGGCATCACTTTTAGGTAAAAGCGAATTAAGACCTTTTTCGATATTACCTGTGTATAAGCTTTTTTCCATATGAGCAGGTAAATTGACATATCTTTTGCTAACATTCCAGGCGATACCTTCAATATCTTCTGGTTTAACTATGCCATGTAAATTTATCTCCGCAATATTTAAATAGAGTTGAGAAAGTCTAATTTCAATCGCCCCTAATAGACTAGATTTCTTCCATAAGTCTGTTGGGTTTTGGTTGGTGTATTCAAATAATAAATCGTCAAGCTGCTTATCTATAATTTGAGAAGCATATTCGTGATTTTGTGCATAGTTTATAAGCTCAAGAGCTTTATTATTTAATTGACCATTAGGATTAATCCAAACAGCCTCAAAATATCTATTCTGGTAAAATAAATGTATATCACTTTTATCTTCGGGTTGTATTCCAAATTGTACATTAAGATAATTATTTACCTGAGTGGTAGCATCTTGTCTTAATACAACCTGAGAATAAGAGCTGTTTACAAGCAATGTTGTTAGTGCAAGTATTGTAAAAGTGTTAAAGTAAAATTTCATGAACTGGTTATGCATGGCTAGTAATAATTAGGTATATCCTTATATACGTAAAAACTATAGCCATGTATCAAAATAGCATTTAAACAGCTAAAATATTACATAATAGTCATTTGCTTATTTGTAAGCATAATAAGGGGGGTTATGTGTTTTTTTTGGAATATAATTCTTGCGTATATTAAATTTTTAATTATTTATTCTGTTTTAGTGAGGTAGTTGATTTTAATTATATTAACAAATAATAAAAAATGAAGAAAATATAACATTGTATTTACATTTATTTTTTGAATTTAGGAGATGTGTAATTTTACTTCTGTAGTAGAATCCATTCATTGAATTATTGTATTAATTCAATATAGAATATACCTATTTATAAATTAGACCATTCTCACATATAAATGCTCTATATGCTAGTTTGAGGTAAGTTTTATTTAGAAATCTGACTTTAATTTTTTGAATCAAGAGGGCGTTTTAGGTCTTAAAAAATAACTAGGAGTTCGTTTTATAGTGAAAAGCTACATTGATTTTTCAATCACAGGTTTGGCAGGATATTGCAATATAGAAGAAGCTAAAAATGTAAGATTCTAATATTTTGTATAATAAATTTAAGGTATATATTGCTAAATGCTTCATCTGATTGTCATTACATATTTTAGTGATTTCTATAGAGGCTGAAAGAAATTCCAGTTTATCTACTTTTTTGTAAATTTTTGTCATTTTCCCCAATTAAGCTTACACAGGCTATTTCCTTGCAGTAGCAATCATTCTCAAATATCGAGTACATTATTAGTAAGTTCTGTTTTTTGAAATAACCAACTATGAAAGTTTTTTTTAATATCCTCACTATTTATATCTGCTTTTCAACTATCTGTTTTGCTACTGATAAACTTCAATGGCATAGTGGTAAAATTATCCTAGAAGATAATTCCGAGATAAACGGAGAGATTAGTTACAATTATCGACATGGAGTAATAATGTTGAAAGATGAAAAGGGTATGACAAAAGCTTATTCTGCTGCACAAGCTAGTTATTTTGAATTTTTTGATGACATAATGCAGGTTCCCAGAAGGTATATTTCTTTACCATTTTACTCAGATGCAAATTATGCAAGCCAAATGTTTTTTGAGCTTATTATGGAAGGAGAAATTGCTGTTTTTAGAAAAGAAAAGAAAAATATCAACTTGGAGTTCATCCAACAACATGATAATGACAACTTTACCCGTTATCATGCTTCGTTTGACTATTATTTTTTTGAAAATGGAAAGTTTACTTCTTTAAAAGATTTTTCTAAAAAAATGCTTCCGAAAATTAAGAAGAAGTATGATATAGAAATATCGAATTTTATTGAAGCTAATGAGCTGGATACTACAATAGGTGTTCATGCTATTTTAATTGCTGATTTTTATAACTCCTTAGTTGACGCTGACTACCGTAATTTACAGATGGTACAATCTGTAACTGTCGAGTAGTAACTACTATCCCGCATTTAAGGCTGGAAATATTGGAGGATTACTGTTGGAAAATAGTAATCCTGATACGCTAATGCCTTTCCGCGTCATTTTTTATTTCAAATGAATCCACTATGAAAAGTGTATTGTATGTATTCCTATTAACAAGTGTATTTAATGCAGCCGTTGCCTCTGATCTAACTAAAGAAGAAAACATCTATGAAGGAGAAATTGAATTAAAAAGCAATGAGAGTAAGCAAGGTAAATTTTCTATAAATTACGATTCGGAAGTAGTAACTTTTTTTAATAATGATGGCACTGTAGATGCTTATTCTGCGTATCAGATTTCTTCTATATTTTTCTATGATGATTTTATAAGCCAACCAAGAGTGTTTGTATCTATGCAAATTTCACCAGAAAATAGAAAAGGTGGTAATTATCTTTATGAACTGGTAAAAGTGGGTACAATGGATATTCTTAGAAGACCAGAAAAGAATTTAAATACCAACAAAATTGCCACTTTACCTTTAGGTCCAAGAGTTCATCAGTTCGATAAAAAATTTGAGTATTATATTTTTTATAAGGGAGATTTAATACCAATGAAAAACTTTATGAGTTCGGTTTTTCCTATACTCAATAAGGAAATGGATGCAGATCTAAACAATTATGCTAAGAGAAGAAATCTCAATTTAAATGATAAATTGCAGCCACTAATCCTTATTGAATATTTTAATGCAGTGAGTAAAAACTCATTGAAATTTGCTAAAGCTTCTGTGGAATAAAATGCTTATTAAGAGCGTATACCTCTAACTCTAAATTACTAGCATCTGATTTTATTAATTTTTTTTTATAACTACTGCTAATTACTTTAATCAGATGCATTTTACCACTATCAGTTTTTTTACAAATAGCATAATAAGCAGGAAACAAAGCCTTATCCTTTGTTTTAGGATGTTTCCACTTAACTAAATAACTATCAGTTTTCTTTTTAACTTTTACGTTTTTAGGTTGCTTAGGTAATGGCAGACTTTTCCATTCCATAATCGGAGGCAAAGCTTTTTGTGCATAGAATCCTGTTCGCAAGCTATCTGCAAAACTATTAGGATTTAACAATACCTGCTTTGCACTAAAATAAATACTGCCTTTTACATGATCTTTTAAGCTTCTATTAACACGAATCTGATTTGGCATTTCAGAAGGGTTATACCATGCTGAGTCATAATTGTTATTTATTTTATAAACAGCATGGCCGGCATAAATGTGTCTGTTAAATGAGTTATCAGACCACCATTTTGCAAGGGTATCATATGCAGCAGGTTTAAAGCCAATTGCCCAATAAAGTTGTGGTGCAATGTAATCTACCCAGCCCTTTTCTAGCCATTTTCTTGTATCTGCGTATAACGAATCATAAGCAGGAGCTCCTGCTTTGGTAGATGAACCTAGCGAATCGCTTTCTGCATTTCTCCAAACACCAAAAGGGCTAACTCCAAATTTTACTTCAGGTTTATTTCGGTCAATTACTTCTTTAGTTTTGATGATTAATTCATCCACGTTATACCTGCGCCATGCTGCTTTATCATTAAAATTACTGCCATATTTTGCAAAAGTTGCATCGTCTGGAAATGGTTGGCCTTTGTATGGATAAGGATAAAAATAATCGTCGTAATGGATACCATCTATCTCGTAGTTTTTAAGAACATGGTCAAGTAGTTTGCCTAAATATTCTCTTACCTCTGGAATACCTGGGTTTAATACGGTGCCTTTTCCATAGTTTATGATCCATTCTGGATGTTGGTGATGCAAGTTCTTTTTATGGTTAGGTATTTTACTGCTATCTCTCTCAACTCTGTACGGATTTACCCAAGCATGTAACTCCATGCCTCTATCATGGCAAGCTTTTACCATAAATTTTAATGGGTCATAACCAGGTTTTTTACCTTGTTCACCTTTTAACCACTCTGCCCAAGGTTCATCTTTTGCTTTGTATAGGCGGTTTCCATTTGGTCGAATTTGGAAGAATACAGCATTCATACCAATAGATTGGAAATAATCTAGCTGCTTTTCCATCTCTTCTTTCTGTATCTTCACTTTTAAACCAGACTTACTTGGCCAGTCTATATTTAATACTGTAGCAATCCATACACCTCTCATTTCTCTTTCAAACAGAGGTTCTTGAGCATATATGTTATTGTTTAGAAGTAGAATTGTTAAAAGAGAATAGAAAGTTGATTTTTGAAAAAATTGATTTGTAAGTATAGCAAGGCTGTTCTTTTGTCGAAAATTGTTCAATGTGTTTTGGTTAGATTGAAAAATAATATTTTTATACATAGTTAGCGTGTTAGGTTTATTTGGCAAAATGTTTTGGCTCTTAAAGAATTAATTGACACAACGAAACCATAAAGATTTTCTTAGAGTTTCAATTTAAATTACTGTACCAATCTGCATTTATCATTTCATAAACTTATCTGAATATGGATAATAAGTTGATAAGGAAATACTTTGAAAGTGGAGACATATCATCAATAAATACAGCTTTAAAAACTTATCCAGAAATAAAAGATAAGTTTATAAAGTTTGGTTTTGTCAACCAACATGCTGTTCATCCATTACACTTTGCTTGCGACTGTGTTTTTGAAAATAAAATCGATGAATCTACCGCTCTAGAGATTTGTAAATTGTATATCGCAGCAGGTTGTGATGTAAATGGTAATGCAAAGAATTTAAAAGATACTCCACTTATTGCTGCAATCAGCCTATATTGCGATTCGGTTGCTAAACTTTTTATAGACCATAAAGCTAATTTAAGCCATCATGGTACACATGGTGGAACTGCTTTACATTGGGCCGCATGGATGGGCGCATTATCAATAGCTAAAATACTATTAGCAAAAGGTGTAAATTTGGATGTGAAAGATAATGATTTTGGAGCTACTCCAATTCATTGGGCAATAAATGGGATTACACATTTTGGAGAGAAACAGCGAGAGCAAAAACAAATTATTGAAACACTCTTACAAGCAGGAGCTAAGCCCGAAGTTGTTGATAATTCAAATAAAACTCCATATGAAATTGCTGAAAATGCTGCTTTATCCGATATTTCAGGCTTAATTAAAAAATATCTTAAATAAGCCATTGTTCTAACAATTCAATCTTGAAATATTAATATATTTTCAAGTGTTGTTTAACATTTTTGTGATTTAACCTGTGATTATGATTGTATTCAGGTGTTTTTTAAACTTTATATTATTTTATTTTTTCATTTCAATTGGGATCTTGCAAGCACAAACAGCAGTGCAAGCAGGTGATTATATCAACAGTAATCAATATGAAAAGGCATATGAGCTAATCGTGAGTGATGTAAACTATAGGAGTGATGCCTATCTGCAATACTTATTAGGCTTGTGTTATCTCCAGTCTAACGATTCAAAAAATGAAGCAAGTGCCTGTTTTTTAAAAGCTTTTGATGCCAAAGAAAATAAAAATGATACTCGTATACCTGGCGAGGTTTATTATTATTTGGGTATAAGCCAACATTATAATGGCGACTTTTTAGGTGCTAGTAATTATATAGCAGATTATCTAAATTTCCATAAGAAAATTTACAACGATACTTCAAATAGCTTTTATCGACAAGCTTCATATATGTTAGATATTTGTAGAGGAGCTGTGGATTTATACAATAGTTTTCAACTTAAAAATACAACAGCTAGACCGTTAGATTTCCCTCTAAACTCTTCTTACAACGATTTTTATCCTGTTATTCCGAGTATTAGTAGTCAGTTGATGTATTCATCTGACAGACGAACCGATTTTCATGTAGTAGACTTTGGTCAAGGCATTGTGTTTATTCCTCCATCAAAAAAATCAGTTGGTTATAATGTATTTTATGGATTAAAAAATGATGAAGATTCAGTTTGGGATGTGCAAGCAGACCAGATAAACTTTGGATATAATTATGTAGCACCGGTTTCATATTCTAGCGATGGAAATACTTTGTTACTGTTAGCTGGAGAAACCAAAGAAAGTTGTAAGCTTTTTAAGTTAGATAAGAAAAATGGGGCGTGGCAGACTCCGGAATTATTACCAGAATCTATTAACGACCTTACATCAAATATCAATGGTGCTTGCTTATCTGCTAATGGCAATCATATATATTTTTCCAGCAATAGGGCTGGAGGGCTTGGAGGCTACGATATTTATTGGACATATAAAGTAGGAGATAATTGGGCAAAACCAGAAAACCTAGGTAGACCAATAAATACAAATAGAAACGAAATAACTCCATATGTATCTGCCAATATGGAAGATTTGTATTTTAGTTCAGATGGGCATAGAACATTGGGTTATTACGATATTTTTATCTCAAAAAGAGAAGGTTCTGCTTGGTCGCATCCTACTAATATGGGTTTCCCTATCAATAGTACCTATAACGATATTTGTTACACTCGATCTTCTGATGGAGAGAAAGAATTGTTTTCTTCAGATAGAGAAGTATTTATTAGCCAAGAAGCCTCTATTTTAGGAAATGCTAATAAAAATGAATTCGAATCAAATGTTTATACCCATGGTAATTACGATATCTTCGAAGTAAAACGCGACCAAGAAGTAATGCCATTGTGCATCGTATATGGAAAACTTTCAATAAAGAAAGATGGTAATAAAGTGCCATTTTTAATGAGAGTAATTAGTGCATCTGATAAAGTGTATCAGCCATTTGTGTTCGAACCTAAAGCCGATGATGATAAATATTTTATGGTGCTCCCGGGAGATGGTTCTTATAGCATGGATATCATCTTTGCTTATGATTCTGTAGAGAAACAAACGCCAATGAATACCATTCAGCACTTTCCTGTTTACGATACGCTTTACGACTTTCAGTTTACTGTTCCTGTTAATTCTTATCAATATGAGTTTAATGCAAATGTAGAGATTAATACTACTGAGGTGTTTGGTAGCATAATTCAAAAAGATGTAAAAGGCACCAACAATAGCTTTAATGTTACCAATGTAGATGAAGTAGGTATTGAGAAAAAGCTTCGTGAGATCAGATTAGATGCCTTGGTATTAATTATGGATAAAATGACTGATCTCGGCAAAAAAGAATTGTTTGATGAGTTTGGAAGTATAGAACAGAAAATAGAATATGAGATAAGTTCTCAGGCAATGGAGCCAGATCCTACCTTTGCTAATCTGATGAATAACATGGAAATGGGGTTTGAAACGGGAGATAGAAGTTATTTTATTGGTTTAACAGAAGTAATGAGGCACAAAGACGGTATCAGTTTTAAACCTAAAGAAATTACTGTAAGTCAGAATTCTAATGTTCTTTTTACTAATAGGAATAAACTAACAGATGAAGCTAAAAGAGATTTACAAAAACTAGCCGATTGGATTAAAGATGATCCTGAAAGCAAAGTTGAAATTGTATATAATGGAGATATAAATTCTAATGACGATCAAAAGAGGTTAGAGGAAATTATGAGCTTTATGAAAAGTAAAAAAGCCAAAATTGAACAGATAACTGGTTATATGCTGAGCGAATATCCTGTTAATCAAGATCGTTTGATTAAATTTACACTTAAGAAATAGTGTTTTTAAAACTAGAAATTAGAATATCAATATTAAATTGATATATTTATTTAAACAATTGGGCTGTATTTACCATATATATTATTGAACAAGAAAGATAAACCCAAATTATTTATTTTGATTACTGATTTAAAATGGAATTCAGTTAATTTGAGGTAAAAATCCATTAAAATTCTGAAATTCAATCAGAACTGAAAAGGTTCTGATAACTAACAACTAAAATATTAAGTATTGACCAGAAAATATTTTTTTATCTATTGTGCTGGAAAGAAAGCGGTATTACTTTGGTTGATCTTGCTATTACCTTGTTTTGCTAAAGCGCAATACACCGAATATCAAATAAAAGGAGCAATGGTTTACAATTTCGCCAAATATGTAACCTGGCCCAAACAAATTTTTGGTAACAACAAAATGATTGTGGCTGTGTTAGGCGATAATCCTTTTGGTGAAGATCTGGAAAGAATAGTTGCATCAAGAAAAGCAAACGATAGAAATATCGAGATTAGGTACGGAAGAACTATAAAAGACATAAAGGGTTCTCATGTTGTATTTTTTTGCAGATCAGAAGAATCGCTGATAGAAGAAATTTTGGAAGATTATAACTCCAAGTTTATTCTAACAATAGGCGACGATATAGAAAACTTTTGTGAATTAGGCGGAATCATCAATTTGTCTTATAAAGGGAGCCGGCCTTCGTTTTCAATTAATATTGAAGCAGCACAAAAAGCTGGCCTTATAGTAGATACTAAACTACTCCAACTTGCCGAAGAATTTATTGGCTACGAACGATGATTAATCAGATATTAAATAGATTTCAGAGACGACCTATTAAGGAGCAATTAATGATAATTATCATTATTATCAGTTTGTTTTCCTTCATATTCTCTTTTTTCCTGTTTATAACCTACGATTTTTACAATTATCACACAGATAAAAGAAAAGAATTACAGAGTCTAGCAAACCTAATCGGTCGAAACAATACCGTTTTTAGCGATTTTACAGACCTTTTAGAAACCTATTCTGTTCCGGCACAACAAGATTTATATAAAGTGCTTCCCTCCAGACCAACTATTATTTACGGAACTGTATTCGATAAGAATAATACTGTTTTCGCTTTTTACGATAGAAATTTACTAGATACTTTACTTGAAAAACAGGGACTTTCTCTTAATTTTTCAAATGAACTAGAAGTACCCGATTCTTCAGAAGTTGGCAAAGATTCTTACTTCGATTTCGATATAAGCACCCTCGCAGAAAATGCCGCTACAAATCGCTTTAGTACAAATGCGCAGTTGGTGCTAAAATCAAGTGAGTATAATCCGTCTAACGAGGCTGATACAGAAATTCATCAAGAAGGCTTCTTTACTAATTTAACTTATTATGGAGAGATTTTCATAGATCAGGGATATATGGATATCTACGAGCCTATTTTTGATAAGTCAGGTTCGAGAGTGGCTACTGTGTTTCTTAGAGAGTCATTAGATGCTTCGTATGCTAGGTATTACAGGTATATGTTTATTATCGGTTTTATCCTCTTATTAACTGCTGGAATCATTGTCCCTTTTGCAGTTGTAATGCAGCGGAGTGTGTCTGAACCTGTATTAATGCTGGCGAGATTTACCAAGAAAATTTCAGAAAACAGCAATTATGGTGAGCGCTTCCAAAACATCGCCAAAAATGAAATTGGTACGCTACAAAAAGGTATCAACGAAATGCTCGAAGTAATTGAGTTTAGAGAGAAGGAATTAATTAAAGCAAAAAACCGTGCAGAACAATCTGCCAGAGCAAAAGAAGACTTTTTGGCTAATATGAGTCATGAGCTTAGAACTCCCCTAAACGGAGTTACTGGTATGGCTCAGGCACTACAAGATAGTGATTTGAGTAATCAGCAGCATACTTGGGTTAAAATGCTTAAATCTTCTGCTGCAATTTTAATGGAACTGATTAACGATGTATTAGATATATCTAAAATCGAATCGGGTAAACTTAAAATTGATTCTGCCCCAATTGAAATTGAAAATATCATTGATACAGTAGTTGAAAGCAATAAACCAAAGTTTCATGAAAAAGGCTTGCTTGTTACTATAGATGTTGATGAAAATACACCTGAGTTTGTAATGGGTGATCATTTAAGGCTCAGCCAAATTTTAATGAATTTGCTCAATAATGCTATCAAATTTACCCAAATGGGTTTTATAGCAATTGGTAATAAAATTATAAAAGAAGATGAGCATGAAATCCAGATAAGGTTTTATGTAAAAGATACAGGAATTGGTATTTCTAAAGAAAACTTTAATAAAATCTTCCAGAATTTTACGCAAGAAAAGAGCGATACAACCAGATTATATGGAGGTACAGGTTTAGGACTGAGTATTTGCAAATCGCTAGTTGAAATGCAAGGAGGTAAAATGGATTTGGAAAGTGAAGTAGGGCAGGGCAGTACTTTTTCTTTTGAGTTATCATTTAAGAAAATTGCTAAGGAAAAAATCCCGGAAATTAGAAAAGAGATTCTTTCTAAAAAGAAAGACTTGATTCCTTTCGAACATACTTGCAAGATTCTAGTTGCCGAAGATAATGAGACCAACCAGATTGTTGTAAAGACATTCCTCGATCAATGGAATGTAGATGTGGATATGGTAGAGAATGGTTTAATTGCGGTTGAAAAACTTAAGCAGTTCGATTATGATATGGTTTTAATGGATGTACATATGCCAGAAATGGATGGTTATACTGCAACTAAAACTATAAGATCGATGGCAAATCCTCAAAAAAGTAAGATTGCTATTATTGCCATGACGGCCGCTGTGTTGCAAGGGGAATCCGAAAAATGTTTTGCTTCAGGTATGGACGATTACATTTCTAAACCGCTAGATAAGCAAATCCTTTATGAGAAAATTCAAAACCATTTACCAGAAACATGGAAATCGTAAAAGCGAATCTTTCACATCTTCATTTAATTACTCCTTTATTTGATGCCTACAGACAGTTTTACAGACAAAAAAGCGATTTAGAAGCTGCTGAAAAGTTTGTGAAAGAAAGAATTGAAAAAGACGAATCAATCATTTATCTGGCAATGGAAGCTGAGAATGTTGCTTGTGGATTTACGCAGCTTTATCCTGTTTTTTCTTCTGTTTCGATGAAAAGAGCTTGGCTACTAAATGATTTGTATATAGATGAAAATCACAGAAGCAAAGGTGTCGCTTCACAACTTTTGCAAGCAGCAGTGAAGCTGGGTAAAGAAACCGAATCTGCTTTTGTATTTTTGGAGACAGAATCCATCAATAAAAATGCGCAGGAAGCATATGTAAAAAATGGTTTTATTAAAACCGATAATCACTTTTATTTCTATACTGTTTAGTTATCAAACTTATTTAAAATCTATTGTACCATCGTAGTCTACAGGTACTTTAAAATTGAAACCAGCAGCTTTAAAACTTACTTGTCCTTCGTAAGTAACTTTTAATTCTCTTTTGTTCTGGATAATCGCTAGTGTAGAAAGCAGGTTGTCAAAAATCTTTTTTGTAGGAAAACTTATCTCAATCGGAAGTTTAAATTCCTTTCTGCCATTTATTTTTGAGCTTTTGGTTTGCTTAAAATGGTTTACATCAATATCATTAACACTTATATTAATGTCGATTTCATTTAATGTAATTGAAACTCTGTTTGGGTTGTATAAAACAGCATCTGCTGTTAATATAATTTCATCTTTGCTGAATTTTTGGATGCTCAGATTTTCAATTGACCTGAACTCAGGGTCCTGATAAATCTTGCAAGATGTTACCAAAAAGATAACTGGCAGATATAAAAGGATTAACTTTAGCTGGGATATTTTGACAGAATTAACCATGATTACCTAAACACAAATTTGAATGAGAAATTCCTTTTTAAGAAAGAATAACAATCAGACTTTAAACTAATAAACCGTGAATATATGCAAAAAATGGAAAAACTAATTTGGGGAGTAATTGGTGTTGGAAATGTTTGTGAGAAAAAAAGTGCTCCCGGCTTACAAAAAGTAGAACACTCTGAGATTAAAACTGTAATGAGGCGAAATGTGGAGAAAGCAGCCGATTTTGCGCAAAGACACAATGTGCCCAACTATACAGGTAATGCAGAAGATATTTTAAATGACCCTGAAATTAACGCGGTTTATATTGCAACTCCTCCTTCATCACATACAGAATTAGCGTTAAAAGCAGCGGCAGCAGGTAAAATTACCTATGTAGAAAAACCTATGGCTAATAGTTTCGAAGAATGCCAGCAAATGGTAGATGCTTTTAAAGAAGCGGATTTACCACTGTTTGTTGCCTATTACAGAAGAGCTTTGCCTAATTTTTTGAAGATTAAAGAATTAGTAGATAGCGGAACAATTGACGAGGTAAGAACAGTAAATATTCAGTTCTACCAACCACTAAAAAAAGTTGATCTTAATAAAGATCAGTCAAACTGGAGGGTTGATCCAGACATTGCAGGTGGCGGTTATTTTAACGATCTGGCTTCTCACCAATTAGATTATCTCGATTATTTGCTTGGCCCAATAAAAACGGCAACTGGTATTAAAGCCAATCAGTCTGGTGCATACGAAGCAGAAGATATTGTGAGTGCCAACTGGGTGTTTGAAAATGGTGTAATTGGTAATGGAATTTGGTGTTTTAGCACGGCTGAAATTGCCAGAAAAGATTATACAATTATAATAGGAGACAAAGGCACTATTGAATACGAGACTTTTGGAAATGGTGATGTAATATTAAAAACAAATGATAATAGAGAGGAGGTTTTCCATTTTCAGATGCCAGAACACATTCAGCAGCCTTTAATCCAAAAGATGGTGAATGAACTAAGAGGGGAGGGAGAATGCCCAAGTACGGGAACAAGTGCAGCAAGAACCAATGCAGTAATGGATATGATTCTAAAATGATTATAAAAAATAAGAGGCTGCCAAGAGCAGCCTTTATTCTTTAAACTAAATTAACTGCCATTTGTATATTACAGCGGTCATATGGGGTGGGTCTTCCGGGAACCTTTTTAAAACCCAACTTATGATACAAATTGATTGCAGGTTTTAATATGGTATTACTATCGAGGAATACGCTGGAAGCTCCAAGTTCTTTGGCTTTATTTAATACTGCATTTCCAAGAAGCCAGCCTAAACCTTTGCCTTGTGCTTTTGGCGAAACAGCCATTTTGGCAAGCTCATAATCATATTCAGGATCATCCATTTTAATAAGTGCACATACGCCCAAAGGCACATCGTCATACAATGCCACAAAGATGTATCCACCATGATCCAAAATATAATTTTCAGGATTATCAAGTGCTTTATAATCAGCGTCTTCCAGTTGAAAGTAAGTAGAAATCCATTCAACATTCAGTTGCTTAAATGCTGCTTGATATTTTGGTGAGTATTCTACTATTTGTATTTTTTCGCTTTCTCTCTGCTTCTTTTGTTCCAACACACGACGGTAAAGATTCTTTTGCTCTAGCAAATATTCCCATTCTCCAATTGCCTCCCAAAGGTCGTTGAGTGCCTGAGAAGATAAATCATTAATCGCATTATTCAAGTCAGTGTATTGGTCTTGAATTTTTTCTGAGACCTCTTTTCCAGTAGCTGAAAGCTCTACTACATTCCTTCTACCATCATCTTTGTCTTTCTTTTCTTGTACAACACCAGCCTTAGCCATTTCTCTCACAATTTTAGAGACGGATGGGTGAGAGTGCCCAATTTCTTTAGCAATTACTGTAACCGATTTTGCTTCACAATTGGAAAGGGCATAATAAACTGGAAACCATTTAGGTTGCATATCGACACCGTATAAATTGTAAATTTTGCCAGCATCTTCTGTGATTTTTTCAGTAAGTATTCGGAGTCTACTACCGATAGCTATTTTACCAACTTGATTAAAAAAGTCCATTGTTAAATTATTTACGTAACTGGTTACGTAAATATGAACTTTAAAATTGAATTAGTCAATAACCAAGATGAAATAATTTAAAAATGTGGGAGAAGTTTGCGAGAAAAAGCAAGGCACAAGTAGCTTAAGACTACTTATGCTTATTTAGATACTCGTGAATGGCAGAAAAATCGAGCCTTCCCATGCCATTGTCTGTAGCTTCTTTGTATAAAGTTTTGGCGAGGCTAGCAAGGTAAATAGGTTGATCTAATTCTTTGGCGGTTACTTCTGCCAAGTGTAAATCTTTATGCATCCACTCCAAAGGAAACTGAACTTCGTAATTGCTGTCTTTTACCATTTCTGCTTTGGCTTTTGTAAATGGGGCAGAAACAGGCAAGTTAGGAATAGCATTTAATAGAAAATCTCTAGAAATTCCCATTTTCTCACCGAGTAAAACACTTTCAGAGAAGATCACCATCGATTGGGCTAGCATCATATTCACAAGCATTTTAAAAGCACTGCCTTTACCAGTTTCTCCAATGTTGAGCACTTTACTGCCCATTTTTTCGAGCAGGTATTTTACCTCTTTCAATAGGGCAGGTTCAGCACCTACAAAAAATGCTAGAGCAGCAGCTTCGGCTTGTGGTTTGGAGCCAGCTACTGGTGCATCCATAAACCTAATGCCTTTTTCATTGGCTTTTTTGCCTGCATACTCACTAAACGAAGGATTTACAGTTGAGCAATCTATCCAGATTGCGTAGGGTTTCATCTTGCTCAATGCAGCTCCTTCTTTAATAAAACATTCTTCTACAACTTCTGGTGTCGATAACATACTAAACACTATATCAGCATCTTTCACAGCTTCTTCTATACTTGTAGCTACTTGTGCCCCTAATTCAGCGAGTTCTTCTGCTGCTTTTTGAGTTCGGTTGTAAACAGTAAGTTGGATATTGTTTTTTAATAAGTTAGCAGCCATTCTGCTTCCCATTATTCCAAGTCCAATAAATGAAATTTTCATAAATGTTTGATGTGTTTTTAAATGATCGTTTAGGCAAAAGTGTAGATTGCTATTTAAGCAAACTATTTGATTTCAGTCAGAAATAGCATTTTTCCGTCAAAATATTAAACCTGTAGATAGGTCTTGTGTTTATAGAGGATGTTTAGCTTTGGTGTTTCCTTTTCTTAACTATAAGTTTAATGAGTTGCTCACCAGATTAAATAAAGAATAGCATGAGGAGTTACATATTCTTCACTGCCTTTTAGAGAAGTAGATATTGTGAGATTCTTTTCAAATATTTCTTCACTCCAAGAAATGTAAATCATAGTGGATTTAAGTTTTAATTTTATTAAAATAAAAAAATAACTCAAAAATATATACGACTGGTCTATTTATTTATATATTTACCACATGAAAACAGAAGTGAGGGATAGAATTTTAGATATTGGAGTCGATATTATTGCCAAGAAAGGCTATAATGGTATTGGTATAATGGAGGTTTTAAATGAAGCGAAAATACCAAAGGGTTCTTTCTATCACTATTTTAAGAGTAAAGAAGACTTTGGAGTGAAGGTGATTGAAAGATATTCTGAGAGTACTCTTCAATATATAAGTTCATTTCTTGCAGATGCAACCTTAAGTCCATTACAACGCATATTCGCCCTTTTTGATGATGTTCAAAAATTATATATGCAAAGAGAGTTCAAAGAAGGCTGTTTACTAGGGAATAGCAGTACTGAGCTTGGAGGTCAAAAAGTTTGTTTTTCAACTGTCTTAGAACGCGAATTTTTGAATATGGAAAACACACTTATTAAGTGTTTGAAAGAAGCTAAAGACCAAGGTGAATTAAAAACGAACATGCCTACCGAGGAATTAGCCAGCTTTATTGTAAACAGTTGGGAAGGAGCAATTTTGAGAATGAAGGTTAGCAAAAGCTTAGAACCAATAAAATCTTTTATTAAATTTTTAAAAGTACAAATACTCATATAAAATTTTTTTGCCCTATTAATAGACGACCGGTCTAATTTATATTTACCAAATACTTTATGCTTTTGATCAAGAAATAATGAATGCAGTAAGCTAGGAAATAAGGAGAACATGCATTGTCACAATTAGATATGCTGAACGCTTTCCACTGAAAGCCCCAAGCTTAGATTTAAGAAATTCAACCAAAAACCAATTATATAAATAAAGTTAACAGAGATGAAAAAAACAGTATTAATTACAGGAGCAAGCAGAGGAATTGGCTTGCTAACCTCAAAAACATTGGCAAAAGCAGGATTCCGAGTTTTTGCAGCAATAAGAGACATAAAAGGTAGAAACAAAGCTGTTGTACAGGCCTTAAATGATTATGCAGAGCAAAATGACGTACAAATTAGCGTAATAGAGATGGATGTTACCAACGAAGTTTCGGTAAATAGAGCCATTGAAAAGCTCGAGCAAACCAATGCTATTGATATCGTTATAAATAATGCTGGAATTATGCCTGTTGGTCTAACTGAGGCATATACAATGGATGATTATCAAAAGTGTATGGTCCTGTACGTACAATGAGGGCTGCTCTTCCATTTATGAGAAAGAGAAAATCGGGCTTGTTTATAAACATTAGTTCAAATGCAGGTCGAATTGCAATTCCATACTTCGGAGTTTATTGTGCCAGTAAGTTTGCGCTAGAGGCTTATACAGAAGCGCTTCATTATGAAGTAGAACCTTTTGGAATTGAAGCTATTTTGGTAGAGCCTGGTGGACATGGAACTGATTTGGTTTCAAATCCTCCTGCCCCTTCTGATGAGAAAGTATTAACAGAGTATGGTGATTTAACCCAAGGTAGAGATAAACTTATAGGCATGTTTCAAGGGATGTTTGCACAACAAGATGCTTCGACAGATGCTCAAAATGTGGCCAACAAAATACTTGAATTAATAGAAATGGAAAAGCCACGCCCAATGCGTACTACGGTTGGTCATAATATGGGAATCGACAAAATCAATAAGGAAAGTGAGATTGCTCAAGTTGAACTTATAGGTATGCTCAAACCTGTTTATTCCAGTAATTAGCAAAACTCTTGTTAAAGTTTAAAATGTTATGGGATTAAATTCTCAATTATACAGAACATCTCAATTCCAAATTGAGGTGTTCTTCCATTAATCAAACTATTTGATTTCAGTTAGAAAAGCCTTTTTTGGTCGGGTGATTAAAGCTGTAGATGGTTCTTGTGTTTAGAGAGGATATATTGCTTTGGCGTTTCTCCAGTTTCTTTTTTAAACTCTTTTATAAAGTAAGAAATGTTTTCGTAGCCTACTTCAAAAGCGAGTTCGGTAACACTTATTTCTTTGTTTTTGAGAATGCTTAGAGCCTTTTCGATTCTTTTTACTTTCAGCCATTTTTGTGGGGTAATCTCAAAAGCAGATTTAAAATCTCTTCTAAAGGTACTCTCACTTCTACCTGTCAGGTAAGCATAGTCTTCAATTTTTAGGGGTTTATCAAAATTCTTCTGCATAAAAGATTTGATATTCCTTTTCTGTGGTAAAGTGAGCTGAAATAGAAATGCAATTAGGTCTTTATTATTTTGATGTAGAAGGTGGAGCAATTCTAAAATCTTTATGGCAGCTAAAGCACTTTGCTGGTAACTGCTATTTTTATAGATACTGATTAATGATGTACAGAAGGTATTTAAATTAGGAGAGTTATTAATTAATAGGTGTTGCGAAGTTGCTTTTCGTTGATATTCTGAGTGATTTAAAGAAGATAAAAATTGATGTATAATATCATCATCAAAATAAAACAGCAGGCTCTTAAATTGCTCCCCCGATGAGATTAAATCTGATATATAATATACTCCGCGAGGAATAATCACTAGCTCCTTAGCTTTTATCCTTACTTCTTCACCATTATAAAAATTGATTATTTGCTCACCAGATTGCACAAAAGATATGGCATGAGAAGCTACATAACCTTCTCTTTGCTTTACTGATACAGGTAGTTCTTTTTGTAAAACACAAATATTCCCATCTCTAAGAATGATACTTACTTGAGTATCGTTAAACAGTTTTTGAGGTATAACAATCATAAAATGAGGCGTTTATGATTTTGGAGAGGATAGATAAAAACTAAAAGAGGCTTTTCATTTTGATTAGCCTTTTTTAGTTTAAAAAAAATGTCGGGGTGGCAGGATTCGAACCTGCGACCTCCTCGTCCCAAACGAGGCGCGATGACCGGGCTACGCTACACCCCGAACAGGCTGCAATACTAATAAGAATTTTGTTCTGCACAAAAAAAATATTCGAATAGCCTTAATTTTATTAAGCTGCATTTTGATGTATAAAGCGAACTAATGCCCTTTTAGCTATAGGGAAAGCCGATTCTGTGAATGGACAAGCTATATTAATATTTATAAGATAAGTTGCTGGGTTAGGTAAATAAGTGTGTTGCCTTATTAATGAAAGTTTGATGTTTTCATAGGTTTCACCAATACCTTTTCTAATAGACTGTACAAAACTGGTGTTTATGCCTCTAAATTTTTCTTCGGCACTTTCAAAAACGGTTACTTGGTATCTGTAAATTTTGGTTTCTCTATCTTGAAACTCATTAATAAACATATAGCCTTCGTCTGGGTAAATTGGAGATATGCCTATCTGAGAGATTTCTATTTTTTCATCAATCATTTCGTAAATCTCTTTACCGTCGCCCAATAGGTTTTTGATTTTCGGTATAGAGAATAATACAATTTCTTCAATTTGTTTCATTACTTCACCATCTTCTATAATTTTCTTGTAGGTGATTTTAAGCTTTTCAAAATCTGCTTTAGAAATCCTTTCAGGAAAATTTTTATACATCAATTCTTTATTTTCTTGAATGGTAAGCAAGTTCTTGTAATGGAATACCAAATCACTGAGAGCGGGATAGACTTTCTTTTGACCAAATTGTTTTTTTGCATTTTGTAAGTAAGCCATCAGGATGTATTTCTTGTATTCGAAATCGATGAGGCCTTCGGTTAGCCAGTTGTTACTCAGTTTGATCATATATGATTTTTTAATGAAAAAAATGTAAAATCCTTAGAAAATTTAATTAATTGTTATCAAAAAAGCAAAGTGTAAAGCTTTTAAATGGCAATGTCATTAAAAAAATAGCCTTTTTTTGTCTTTTTAATTCTTGAGTTGCACTTTGTTTTTAGAAACGATAAAGCATTTAATTTCTTCTGTAAAGTTTTTTGTTCATCGAATTTTGAATACGTTTGCCGGAAAATCTAAACCCGAAGCAGCGTATATGAATAGATTGTACACCTCACACATTATGATGGTAAGTCCGGCAAATTTTGGTCACAATGAGCAGACAGCCGGTACTAATCTCTTCCAGATAAATGAAGCTATAGGTGATCCTGATACCATTAAACAAATGGCGCTTGATGAGTTTCATGGTTTTGTAGATGAACTCAGAAAAAATGGTGTAACAGTTAATGTTATTTACGATTCGCCTGTGCCAATCAAGCCAGATGCAATATTTCCAAATAACTGGATTTCATTTCATGAAGATGGTACTTTGGTGTTATATCCTATGTATTCTGAAAACAGAAGATGGGAAAGGCGCAGAAGTATTATTGATCTAATTGGCGAGTCTTATCAAATTAATCGTGAAATTGATTTGAGCCATTACGAATCAGAAGATAAGTTTTTAGAAGGTACTGGCAGTATGGTTTGGGACAAGGATACTAAAAAGTGTTTTGCCTGTCTTTCTATGCGAACGCATGACGAAGTGCTTCACGATTTCTGCGAAAAGATGGGATACCAGTTAATCCGTTTTGAGTCTTCTGATGATCATGGCAATCCGATATATCATACCAATGTGATGTTTTCTATCTCTTCTAAATATGCTATTGTATGTCTTGATTCGATTAGACTTCAACAAGAAAAAGAGATGATTCTTCATCATTTAGAAGAAGCAGGTAAAGAGATCATTACAATTAGTATGTCGCAGATGTATCAGTTTTGTGGCAATGTAATGGAATTAGGCAATGATAAAGGTGAGAGTATATTGGCGATGTCTGAAAAGGCTTATTTGTCCTTTTTTCCAGAGCAATTAGAAATTATAGAGAAATACTCTAAAATAGTGCATGCACCATTAAGCACTATAGAAAAATTAAGTGGGGGTGGAGCAAGGTGTATGATTGCAGAAATATTTCTTCAGCCTAAATAAAAGCATTGTTTTTTAATTATAAATCTTACGCAGTCTCAGTACTGCGTTTTTTATTGTAAATAAGATTTATTTCATTGCATCGAGAAAAACCATTTAAAAGAGATTGCGTATTAAAACTGACTCTATGATAGAAAATAGAGTCTTATAATTGTGAAAAAAGAATTTTGCCTTTATTAAAATTCTAAAAATTTAAACTCGGGAATTAGTCCTGAAATTTGCATTTTTAAGACAAATAGTACTTTTTCAATAAATATCTGATTTAGAAAAAACTTACTACATAGTTTATGAAACAACTGAAGGCGATTTTGTCATTGACAATACTTCTGATGTCTTTCAACACATTTAGCCAGGATAAACCTATGCTGGTAATTGACCCTAAAGGCCATTCTGCAAGGATCAACGATGTGATGTTTACCGCTGACGGGAAGACACTCATTTCAGTTTCTGATGATAAAACAATCAGGGTTTGGAACAGCACTAATGGAGAGCTTCGCAAAACCATTAGAGGAGAGATAGGAGAAGGAGCAAATGGTAAATTGGTTGCAGGAGCCATCTCACCAGACGGCCAGCTAATTGCTGTAGGTGGTTATCTTCCAAAAGACGAAATTAGATTAATTCACTTGAATAGTGGTAAGCAAATTGGTCTGCTTTATGGGCATAGCAATGTGGTTACCGACCTTAAATTTTCTGGTGACGGGCACTTATTAGCGAGTGCCAGTGGTGATAAAACTGTAAAAGTTTGGAAAATACCACCTATAACATCCTCTGGAAATTTTAATGGTAAGCCTGAAATTACTACCACTTTTACCGATCATGAAAATGCAGTTTATAGTTTGGCTTTTTCACCTGTAGAAGGAAAAATTGCTTCTGTTTCTATAGATGGCAAATTGGTTTTACACTATGTAGATAAAAATGGTAAACCTACTGGCACCTCTAAGAAATTAGTTGGCCACGAAGGAGGAATTTACTGTATAGATTTTTCGCCTGATGGTAGATTTATTGCTACTGGTGGTTTAGATGCCAGAATCTATTTGTGGGATAACAATGGTAATTTCTACAATGAGTTGAGCTACAAAAGTGAAGAGCTCAATGAGAGACAAGATGATATTTTCTCTATCAACTTCTCACATGAAATGAATAAACTGGTAGCCACCACTACCAAAGCCATTGTTACCGAAGTTCCTTATGGATTAGCTTTAGGTACATTTACTGGTCATGACAATACCATTAGAGCTTCAGATTTTGCTCCAGTAAGATCAAAGTCTGGTAATGAAGTTGTTGCAACTGCTGGTGGTACTAATAATGATATTTATCTGTGGGATGCTGAAGAAGGCACCGTATTTCAAAATATGCATGGCGAAGGTCAAGCAGTTTGGGCAGTTGCCTTCGGTAAAGATTTTGAAATTGCTTTTGGAAATACTTACACAGATGCAGACCCAGATAACAGAGGTCCACTTGAAAAAACTTTCAATTTCTCTACATTAGAAATGGGCTTGCAAACTCCCGATGAAAAAGGTTTTGTAAGAACCCGAACTGTTTATAGAGGAATGAGGCTCAGACAAACCAATGCTTTAACGCTTGAGCTGGGTAATGGCACCAAAATAGTGAATGACGAAACTACAGGTAGAACTATCAGAACATTTACTTATACACCTACAGGAGATGTAGTGGTAGGTAGTGCAGGTTCACTAAGAATGTATAATCAGTCGGGAGCTTTAATAAGAGATTTTAAAGGTCATACTGGCGAGGTTTGGGCTGTTTCGGTTTCTGAAGATGGCAGCAGAATGGTGTCTGCAAGTAACGATCAAACTATTAAACTTTGGAATATAGAAACAGGTGAAAATCTAGCTACTTTATTTGTTACCAGAAACAACGACTGGATTTGCTGGACACCGCAAGGTTATTATAACGCGTCTGCTGGTGGTGAGAAATACATCGGTTGGCAAATTAACCGTGGCCCGGCAAATACCGCTGAGTATTATCCTGTAAAAGCTTTCAGTCAACATTTCTTTAAACCTGAGCTAGTAACTTTAACAGTAGAAAGTGGCGCATTTATAAATGCAGTTACTACTTATGAAGAAGTTACAGAAGAGCCTGTTATCGTAAAAACAGAAGAAGAAATTGTTGAGGTTATTCAAACTATTTTGCCTCCAAAAGTAGAGTGGTTATATCCTGAATCAGATTTTGTAACAGTTTCTGAAAAACAAATTCATATTAAAGCCAAGGTTACTTCAGAAGTTCCAATTACAGAAGTAAAGGTGTTAGTAGATGGCAGACCGGTTTCTCAAGGCAGAGGATTTAAGGTAGAGGAGAAAGATTCGCCAACAAAAAAATGGGTTGAGTTTGATGTGCCATTGGTAAATATAGAAAGCCGATTACAAATTTTTGCAGCTAATGAAAATGCTAAAGCTGTATCAGAAGAAAGGGTAGTAAGATATAGTGGAAAGGATAATAGAGATGATAACACAGTAGTTGCATCGGAAGATGAGTTAACTTTTGATGTATTAGATTATATTGTAAAGCCTAATTTATATGTGTTAAGTGTTGGGGTTTCTAACTTCCAAAACTCGCAATACAACCTCAACTTTGCTGATGACGATGCGGTAGGTGTAGTATCGGCATTTAAAGGAAAACATAAAGAACTTTATGGCAATGTATTTACTCGTGAGCTGGTAAATGAGCAAGCAACAAAAGAGAATATTCTAAATGAGTTTATGTGGTTGCAGGAGAATGTAACTCAAAAAGATGTGGTGGTGATCTTTATCGCATCTCACGGATTTAATCAGGATAATAACTTTTACATTTTGCCACATGATGGTGATGCTGAAAACTTGGTTTCTACTGGAGTTGATTGGAAAACATTTGGAGACGTGTTAGGAGTATTACCTTCAAAAGTATTATTGTTCTTAGATGCTTGCCATAGTGGTCAATTGGGGACTAATGTTGGCTTTGTAAATAATACAGAAGCACTTAGAAATCTTTCTTCTGATGAGTATGGTGTGGTGATTATGTCTGCTTCAACTGGTTCTGAGAGCTCATTAGAGAATACAGAGTGGGGGCACGGTGCATTTACACTGGCACTGTTAGAAGGTATAGAAAAAGGATATGCTGATATTTTACCAAAAGATAAAACAGTCTTTTTAAGAGAGTTAGATGCTTATATTTTCAGTAGAGTAAGAGAGCTGACATATGAGCGCCAAAACCCAACTACTCAAAAACCGAGTACAATTAGCAGCATGCCAATTGCTACTTTAGAGGATGATAATTAATAATTATGAAATGGTTATAAACATTAAAAGGTCAGCAAGTGCTGACCTTTTTTAATATTCTCAATTCTGAATGTTAATTTAAGGAACTCTTACCTGACCAGTTCCTTTTACAACCCATTTGTAACTGCAAAGTTCTTCTAAAGCCATTGGGCCTCTTGCATGTAGTTTTTGTGTACTGATTCCGATTTCTGCTCCTAAACCAAACTGTGCACCATCAGTAAAAGCAGTTGATGAGTTTGCGTAAACCACAGCAGCATCAACACGATTAAGAAATGTCTCGATATTCTGCGCATTTTCAGAAATGATGGCCTCACTGTGTTTAGAGCTATATTTTCTTATATGATCTATGGCTTCTATTAAACTACCCACAGTTTTGATAGCCATAGTCATCGAGAGAAACTCAGTACCAAAGCTGCTGTCATTTGCTACATTAAGCAACGCTTCAGGATAATTACCTTTGAGTTCAGCATAAGCTTTTTCATCAGCATAAACTACTACATCTTTAGTTGCTAGTTTCTTAGCTATTTCTGGTAAATCTTTAAGTCTAGATTCATGGATAACCAAACAATCTAAAGCATTACAAACACTTACTCTTCTTGTTTTGGCATTAAAAACAATTTCAGTTCCTTTAGCCAGATCTGCAAACTCATCGAAATAAGTATGTACAATACCAGCCCCAGTTTCAATTACAGGTACTTTTGCATTGTCTCTTACAAAGTTGATCAAACCTTGGCTACCTCTCGGAATGATGATATCTACAAAATCTACTGCTTCTAAAAGTGCGGCAGTTGCTGCTCTCTCAGGAGGCAGAAGTTGCACCACATCTTCAGAAATATCGAAGCTTTTTAGAACAGAGTGAATAATGCTAACGATGGCTCTGTTAGAGTCATCAGCATCTGTTCCTCCTTTTAATATACATGCATTGCCAGATTTGAAGCAAAGAGAAAAAACATCAAAAGTAACATTGGGTCTTGCTTCGTAAATGATACCAATTACACCCAAAGGCACAGTGCGTTTTTCGAGCTCTAGTCCGTTTTCCAAGTCTTTTTTAGTAAGTACTTTTCCAAGTGGATTAGGTAAAGCTGCTACTTTTCTTATATCATTTGCAATGCTTTTAATGCGCTCTTCGGTTAACTTTAGCCTATCGTACTTGGGGTCTTCGGGCGACATTCTGGCTAGGTCTTTTGCATTTGCATCCAGAATTAAATTGGTTTGCTTTTCGGCTTCATCTGCTAGTTTGTTTAAAACCTGCGGGATGATGTCTGTGTTCAAACTGCTGAGAACAACACTTCCTTCTTTTACTCGCTCGAAATAGTTTTGATATTCCATTTTATTGATTCATTTCAAATAGATATAGAAAATCGTAATGTACGACTGGTTTTTGATTTTTTAGTCCTAATATAGTTTTAGTGTATGCATTTGAGTAACTACTAATGCCTAGGCCGAGTTCCTCACCAGTTTCATTGCAGATACTCACAATATCACTTTTTTTAAACTCTCCTTCTACTTCTACAATCCCAACGGCAAGTAAGCTGGTAGCTTTGGCCGAAAAAAGGGCTTTTACTGCACCATCGTTAATAATCAATTTGCCTTTGCTATAGGCATCTGATGTAGCTACCCATTTCTTCATATTAGAAGCATTTTTGGTAGCTGGAAAGAGCGTACCTACACCTTCTCGGTTTGCCAATGATGGAATAATGTTTTCAGTTCGGCCATTAGCAATATGCACGGGAATACCCAAACCTGCAACTTTTAGTGCATTTCTGCATTTGGTAATCATTCCACCTCTACCAAATTCAGACTTTTTAGCTACTACAAAGTTATTCAACTCTCTGCTATTTCCTTCAAAAACATTTATAATACCCGAAGTCTCTAAAGCGGGGTCGCCATCAAAAACACCATCTACATTACTAAGAATGAATAGTGCATCTGCATTTAACATAGTGGCGACCATTCCAGCCAATTCATCGTTATCTGTGAACATTAATTCAGTAACAGATATTACATCGTTTTCATTAACAATTGGTACGATCTGGTTTTCAAGCAAAGTACTCAAACAGTTCTTCATATTCAGATAGTGCTTTCTGTCTCTAAAATCTTCTTTAGTAACCAATACCTGAGCGCATAAAAAGTCTTCCTTTTTAAAAAAATCGCTGTAATGTTCCATTAATCTCACTTGTCCCAAAGCAGCAAAGAGTTGCTTCTGTGCAATGTGGCCTAGTTTGTTTTTGCTCTTGTAAACACTTCTGCCAGCAGCTACAGCACCAGATGATACCACAATTACCTGAATGCCAGCTTTTTTAATTGCAGCTATCTGTTTTACCAGAGATTGCAAGGTGGGTAAATCGGGGAGTCCTTTATCGTTTGTAAGTACATTGGAACCAATTTTGATAACAAGTTTCTGATAAAATTTTGAATCTGACGACATTAAAATTTCAGTTAGTTTTTTATTTTAATTTGGTGAAGTGAGAAATTTTGTTAACATTATCAAGAATAATTCTTAAATTTATAGGCTATTCAAGGTTAAATCTCACATCAATTTTTAGTTTTTTAACATTTAAATAAACTTTCGCTGCAGTTTTTTATGAACCTTTTATTTTAAGAAGCATGTTAGGCAAATTTAGAAAGCATTCAGTAAAAAATAACCACACAACTACAGCTTATATATTTTAATATGGGAAAGAAACAATCTGATAACACTATTCACAAGTACACATTTTGTTGTTTACTTGCTCTTTTGGCTCATTTGACGCTGAAAGCACAACAAAGTACTGTAAATTGGTTGCAGAGAGATTTTTGCCAGACCGGTTTAAAGGGTATGGCGCCTAGTAGAGGTATTTCTTTTGAGCGTTCTATTATTCCGGAGTATCATTTGGCTTCAGACTCCCCAGAAGATGAAATTGGTGATGCTTCGTCTGATGTTGAGCACCAGAGTGTGTTAAAAGCTAAGCTTCGAGCACCTTTGTGGAATTCTGATGGATTTAAAGCAGTAATTGGCTTTAAATACCAAAAGGAAGAAATAAAGTTTGATGACCCTGAGGAACTGGAATACAGTCTGTATAAAAATATTAATAATCTGAATATGAAGGTTATGGGTACAGATCTCATAATGTTAAAGCCATTCAGAGGAAATAAATATGTTGTAGTAAGAGGTGCCATAAATTATAGTGGCGCATTTAAAAAGCTAAGTGAAACCAATAGTAATTTTCTAAATTGGAGTGTATCTGCCTTGTTCGGTATTAGAAAAAATGAGAATACTGAAATGGGTTTTGGAGTAAATTATAGCAATTCTTTAAATGTGAAATCGGTATATCCGGTAATGCTTTATAACCACAACTTTAATGAAAAGTGGGGAATAGAAGCTCTGCTACCTAAAAGAGCTGCTTTGAGATATAACTTTAATGCAAAGTCTTTAGCCGTTTTAGTTTCGGAACTTGATGGTAGCAGATACTATATACCAGATGTTGAGCTAAGTGCAAATAGGGTAGAAGACTTAAGAATGGAGGTATCTGAACTTAAATTCGGATTATCGTACCAACGACAAATATTTTCTATACTTTGGATGAGTGTAGATGCAGGCTACCGAAAAAATATTGGCTTTGACTTTAATAGATATTTCTCTGGAAGCAACCGCGATACAATTGTAAAATCGCAGATTCCTGGTGGTATGTATGGAGGTATTACTCTGTTTTTAACTCCACCACCTAAGAAAAACTAAGCATTTTAATCTAAGATATTTATAAATAAAACTGCTTTCAACTATCTAGTTGAAAGCAGTTTTTGTACACGAGAATGATCAATATCTGGTGAAGTTAAAGCATTGTAATGCTGCATTATCAACACGATATGGCCAGTAATTTTTAATTTGAGGTTATATGTGTATACAAAATCTCTTATTTCTAAAGGAAACTCCCAAGTAATTTTAGGAAGAATTTGAGTTTCAAAATCGCTGATCTTTACCAGTTCATTTTCCTTTTTTATATAAAAATTGTAATCTTCTTCAGTAAGAGAATTACTAAAAGGGTTGTTTAATTCTTCTTTTAATTTTCTATAAACAGGCAATCTTCCCTCTACAATTATTTCGTACAGTGCTGTTGTTTCTTCTTCTGTTTCTGTAATAAAATACCTCTCTATTCCTAATTCATAATCAGTAAAAGTAAAAGCTGCTAGCTCATTTAACTTAAAGGTTTTCTCATAAAGTGCAGATTTGTATTTGATCTCAGTGTGGGCTTCGTTAAAACTGATTTCGCCAGTAAGAGACATATTGTTTTTTAAAGTAACAGCTCCCTCAAGCCAATAAACACGATCTGTTGTTGTAAGAGAATTAAAAGTGAGTAGGATAGAAAATAAAAAATTTAACACCATAACAAGGCTAATTAGTTTAAAAAGTTTCTAAGCAGATTTATTAAATTATCAACTCGATCAACTTTATAATAGTACCTTGTTAGAGCAAAATTCTTTTAAAAAATTAGTGCGTAAATTATATTTTATTTAAGACTTGGTAAACTACAATTTTTTCTTTTTTGCCTTTTACAGCTACAGGTTCCCACTCTTTTGTGGTTACTATTTCTTTTGTTTTCTCAAATACTGTATCGCTTATCAAAATGGTGTTAGGTGTGTCTTTGGTAAGCATTTCAATTCTTTTACCGGTGTTTACAGTATCGCCAGTTACCGAGTATTCTATCTTATCTTCAGAACCAAGATTCCCTGCTACAACTTCACCTGAGTTAATACCAATGCCCATACCTACTGCAGTAGGTAGTTTATCTTTGTACAATTCATTTAGGCTTTCTAGCTTCTTCATCATTTCAATAGCACAAAAAACAGCATTTTCCTCATTGTTCGGGTAAGCAACCGGAGCACCAAAAACAGAGAAGATTTCGTCACCAACAAACTGGTTAACCACCCCATTGTGCCTTTTTATAACATCACTCATAATAGAGTAATAGTGGTTGAGGAAAGAAACGACTTCTTTCGGTGTCATGTCTTCGCTCATACTGGTAAAGCCTCTTATGTCGCAAAACAATACAGTAATGTTTCTCACTTCGCCTTCAAATATGGAGTCACCAGTATCGCTAAGGGCTTTTTGTACAACCGGTTCTGGCACATATTTCATAAAAAGCTTCAGGGTTTTTTCCTGCTCCTGCACTTTAATTTGAAGCTGGTCTACCAAAGATTTATTTTTTACCTGTAAATGAAATAGCGTTTTGGCATTTTCTATGGTCATGCGCAACTCGTTTTCATCCCAAGGTTTTGTAATGTACCTGAAAACTTTGCCTTTGTTAATAGCATCTATAATTGCTTCAACATCGCTAAAGCCGGTTAATATCATTCTGATTGCATCAGGATAAACAGGCAGAATATTTTCTAGAAACTCAACACCTGTCATTTCGGGCATGCGCTGGTCACTAATAATTAACTGTACGTCATTTTCTTTAAGGACTTCAATAGCATCCTGTCCACTCAAAGCAGTTAAGACCTTATACTCTCTTCTAAACGCAGCTTTAAAACTAATTAAGTTTTGCTGTTCGTCATCAACATATAGGATTGTGAAATTTTTATTCATATTTAGAAAATGATGCTTAAAGTGCTAAGTAAATTCAAAGATAGTCAGTTAAAAAAATACTTTCGCAGAATTAAAATATTCAATTATTTACGAACGGATAAATGATACTGATACCAATTATCCAGATTTTTTTTTAATTTACGAAAGAAATATATAGTGATCTAAAGGTTTTTAAGTAAAAAGTTTTAAATTTCTATAAGCATAAGGTGTTTACTTTCTAGTATTTTGCCTTTTTGTTTTTAGATTAACAGCGAAATTTTTTTACAAAAGAATTTAGCATTAAGTTTCATCAACTGATGATCTGGTAATTTTTAAGTGTTTTACTACCATATTTAGTTTCATTTCCTATGTTAACTCCTACATTAGCCGTTGATCTAGCCGAAAAGATCAGTATGCAACTAAAACTAACTGGCCTTCAGGAAGGAGATATAGTAATGTTGCATGCTTCTCTTAAGTCTTTGAGCAGAATACCGCAGCATCCGAAAACGGTTATAGATGGCGTTATTAAAGCAATAGGTAAAGGTGGAACCCTGCTAGTACCTTCACTTACTTACGATATAGTAAATAAAGAAAACCCTGTATTTGACAGGCAAGAAACTCCATCAAATGTTGGTGCAATATCTGAGTATTTTAGAACGATGCCAGGTACATACAGAAGCCTTTCTCCCACACATTCAGTATGTGGTATAGGAAGAGATGCAAAAGCGTTGCTAGAAAAACATCATCTTGACAATACACCAGTAGGAGAAAACTCTCCTTTTAGGTTATTACCAAAGTATGGTGGTAAAATTCTCTTTATAGGTTGTGGGTTAAAGCCCAATACCTCCATGCATGCAGTAGAAGAATTACTGGAGCCTCCTTACCTTTTTGAAGATTATGTAAACTTTAAAATTGTTAGTAATGGAAGTGCAATGGATAAACTAGTTAGACGACATAACTTTAAAGGTTACGAACAACGATACGACAGAGTCGCGAATCTGTTATCTAAAAGAGAACTGAAAAAAGGTAGAGTACTTTCTGCTGAGGTTTTTTTAATTGATGCTGTAGCTCTTTGGGAAAAGGCCTACTTAAAGCTTCGTGAAAATCCATTGTACTTTGTAGATAAATTGGACAAGGTAAACTAAAAACCATTAGCATAATTAAAAATCTATATATAGTAATTCATCAAGCGCCAGAACCAACTGTATACCCATTTAGCAGAATTGGTCATTATCACCAGTATTTTTCTGAAAAAAAGTTTGAAAAAGAAGCTAACAAGTTATTGAGAGCTTTACCAGAAATTCAAAAAGCTATCTTTAATCTTTCGCATTCATTTACGGTGAATGTAGTTGTAACTTCTAGTTTTTTGGAGGCCACCAAATTACCCTTCACCGAAATAATTACGAAGCTCAAAGGTATTAAAAGTTGGGTTTTTAGCGATTGGAAATTTCCTTCCATTAAAACAGTTTCTGCTGTAAATGGAGAAACAAATGTTATAAATCAAGAAATAATAAGCCCTGGGTTTGACAACCACTTTATTATTAACAGTGATGATGGTGAAATGATAGAAGAGGTAGCGATAAGCTGTATTTCTCTTAATCAGTTAATTGCTAGTGAAATTGATGGTAATGACGTTAATACTGGTTTCTTAAAAAAGAAGATGAGTAAGAATTTTAGACAATCGATGCCTATTAATCATCTTCAAGAGGATGCACTTTCTTTTCTAAAAGAAATTTCACATTTGGCTAATTTGCATCATAGCAGTGGCAGTATATTGAAGAGTAATATTGAATGGTTTTCTCAAGCAGAGCACTTTCATTGGATGCTTCATAACAATGAAGATTTGATATTTAAATCTCCATTTAAAACAAACTATGATGCATACATTAACTACATGAATATGCTTACCGATTTAAAAGAACAGTTAGCCTAAAAACTCATTCACTAGCTTTTTCTTCTGTCTCTTTTTGAGCTTGCTTTTCTTTAACAGGTAATTTAAGAATTGCCTTTGCTTTCTTTCTTTTAAGCCTTTTAAGCAGACTGGCAGTAATATTCAAAAAGTTGGCTTCTGTAATAAGGCCTACCAGTTTTCCATTGTTTACAACAGGCAGGCAACCGATAGAATGCTCCATCATAATTTCCATTGCTTCTACAATGGTTTGTTCTGGCTGAATAGTTATGGGGTCTTTAATCATAATTTCATCCAGTTTTCTAGGGTTTTTCATGCCATCTTTGTAGCACTCTGCAAAGTAGCGTAATAACTCTCTATGCGTGATTAAACCAATTAAATCACCTTCTTCATTTTCTATTGGAAGGTATCGGAGTTGTTGCCAGTCCATCATATCTGCACTAAACTCAGGTATATCATCTTTACTTACAGTGAATAAATCGGTGGTCATAAACTCTTCAACCAAAAAGGCAGAATGCGACCATTCGTTCATATCATCTGCATGGGCTAAATCCCATTTGCTTATTGGTTTACTGCTGTTTTGATTACGCAACATACTGGCAACCAAAGCTGTGGTAGCTTCTTCTTTAGATGAGTTTTTAACCAATTTAGAATAAGACTCTAATATCCAGCGAGAACCAGTTTTATGCGTTTGGTTTCTTTCTTCAATTACATCTAGGTATTTATTAATCTCAGATTTATCAACGCCTGCTTTGGTTAAGCCCTCTTTAGCGATAGGAATTAACTCTTTCTCAATAAGTTCTGTATCGCTTATAATTTTTTGGTCTACCCAATAAAACTTAGAACCCAAGCCTAGTTTGGCAGCTTTAATAAAGTTGGATTTAGCATCGTCGAACTCCATGCGTTTGGTGAGGTTCGGATACACATCTGCAAGGCCATTCATTAAGCCAAGCCAAAAAGCCGAGTTTGCCACCTCATCAATTACAGAAGGGCCAGCAGGAAGAATTCTATTTTCAATTCGCAAGTGAGGTTTGCCATTTGGGGAAATGCCATAACATGGACGGTTCCATCTATAAACTGTAGAATTATGAATATTTAGTGCGATGAGTTTTGGGGTAATGCCTTCATCTAAACAGCGCTTTACATCTTCTTCCACATCAGACATCAGCAGTACTTTAAAACGCACAATGTCTTCTCTTATCAGTTCAAGTATAGAGCTTTTTAGCCAGTGGTTTCCAAAAGTAACTCGTGGACTTGTATAGCGAAGATGTTCACCTGTAACTCGAGTATCTATTGATTGTTGGAATAACGCGATTCTGGTTTCGTTCCAAAGTCTTTTGCCAAACAGCATGGGAGAGTTTGAGCTAATCGCCATTACTGGAGCTGCAATTGCCATGGCAGTATTGTACTTTTCTACAAAATCGTCTGGGGTTACTTGTAAATGTACTTGAAAACTCGTGTTGCAAGCTTCGACTAATGCTGAATGATGTTTGATATTGAGTTCGTCTACACCTTCTAATCTTAACTCATATACTTTACCTCGTAACTTTTCAATTGCTTCAATTAATGCATAATAGCGATCGATGGGAGTGAGGTTGCTCTCTTCTAAGTCAAACTTTCTTATAGTGGGTAAAATGCCAGTAAGAACAGGCGAGATGTCCATTTCTTTGGCTGTATTTCTTAATATATCCAGCAGGTCATTTATTTCTGTTTCCATTCGTGAGAAACAATTATTTTTAAATGGAACTGGCTTTAGGTTGGCTTCCAGATTAAACTTGGCAAGTTCGGTGGTAAAACTGGGATTTTTGAGTTGCTTTAATATCTCCATTGAGCGTGGAGCTGGCTTAAAGTTTTCATCAATGAGGCAAATTTCCTGCTCAGCGCCTATTTTGATTTCTTCTGTGTCAAATAGGTCTTCATTGAGCATTCTTTCAAGTGCCTGAACGTCTTTTAATAAGTTTCGTGTAAAACCATTGAGCTCTTCTTGTGTGCGGGCAACTCTTACTCCTTTTACACCCATATATCCAAAAGTTTATATCATTTTCAATTAAACACTATCTAATGATACGCTTTTTTTTGGACTTTTTAAAGAAAGAAGGCTTGTTAAAAAAGTAAACCTGCCATTTTATTTGGCAGGTTCAAGAAAATGTAAAATTACTTTTTATAGATATCTCCGTCTTTCATTACGAATTTTATTTTTCTAAGAGTAGAAATATCATCTATTGGATTACCTTCTACAGCGATAATATCTGCCAGCATCTCTGATTTTAAATGTCCGAGTTTTTCCAAACCAAATACATTGGCATTTACAGAAGTAACAGATTTGAGAACTTCTTTTTCATCCATTCCATATTCTACCATCATTTCTAGTTCGCGAGCATTATCACCATGTGTAAAAACGCCAACATCACCACCAGCTACTATTGTTACACCAGCATCTAGTGCTAGTTTAAAAGTTTTCTTTTTGTTTACAATCCTTTCTGGATCTGGGTCTGTTCCTTTTTTCCAGCCTCTGTATTGTTGAATAGCATCACCAGCAGCTAATGTTGGGCAAAATGCTACGCCTTTTTCTTTCATTAATTCAAATACTTCTTTTGTACCACCATCACCGTGTTCTATGGTTTTTACGCCTGCCATTATTGCTCTTCGCATACCTTCTGCGGTTGAAGCATGAGCAACAACATCTCTACCGCTTGAATTAGCTACTTTTACCATCAAAGCCATTTCTTCTTCTAAAAAGGTGGGCATTGCCTCTCCATTTGCTCCCCATCTATAATCGGCATAAACTTTAATTACATCTGCGCCTTTACCTATTTGATCTCTTACAACTTTAATAATATTGTCGTAACCATTGGCTTCTTCTGCTCCAAGTGGCACATCTACATAAGGATGAAAACCTTTTGGGCCATAACTGCCTGTTGCTACAATTGCTTTGGTAGCTATAATCATTCTTGGGCCGGGGATAATGCCTTTTTCAATGGCAGTTTTCAATCCAGCATCTATATAATCTGCACCTTCTGAACCTAAGTCTCTTACCGTGGTAAATCCTGCGTCAAGCGTGTTTTTTGCATGTACTGTGGCTCTGGCTACTCTCTCTGCAAATGATTCTTTGAGTACCTGATCGTTCCAAGAAACTTCGTCATAAGGATGCAAGAATAAATGAGAGTGCCCTTCGATCATGCCGGGTAAAAGGGTAGTGCCGGTTAAGGTAATTTCTTCCGTTCCCTTTTTTGCTTTATATCCAGAAGCCGCACCGGTATAAATAATTTTATTTCCCTGTACAGCTACTACCCAACTTTCGTGCATTTCTTCTCCATCAAATACTCTATCGGCTTTTAGTAAATAGGTTTTATTTGTGTCTTGAGCTTGAGAATTGTTAAAAATGAATAAGAAAAAGAGGCAAAAAAGATAAAAAATGTAACTTTGTAAATAATTTTTAGCGTATGAACTAATAAACATGATTGTCGTGTTTGTTGAGTTTTAGTAAAATTTAATGTAAAATGGCAAAAAAGAAGAAAAAGAAAAACAATCAATCGAATTTACAGTCGATGAAAGTCGCAGCTTCAAATACCCTGAAAACACGGGTTGTAAAAAGCAAGAAAAGTTATACGAGGAAAATGAAACATCAGAAAGGTCATTTTCCTCTTTTTTTTGCCTCAAATGTAGAAAGTTTAGCTATAGCAGCTTAAATATTTAATTCGGTAGATAGCCTTTTTCTCTAAGAAAAACCTCCATTCTTTTTACAGTTTCCTCAAAATACTTTTCATTCCCTTCTTTGTAGTTAAAAAAGCCATGTGCTTGACCTTCGAAAGGTACTAGTACACATTCATTTCCTTTTTTAAACATCAATTCTTCAAACCGTTTTACATTTTCGAATGGCACAGTTACATCCGCTGTTCCATGAAAAATAATTGTTGGAGGGAGACCTTTTTTTACATGATGGACTGGCGAGGCTTTCTTTTGATCTTTTCCCATTTTTTCGGCTCCATAGCCTTTGGGCGTGGTATCTATTACAGGATTGAACAACACCAATGCTTTTGGTTTAGTGCTGATACATAAATCATCTTTGGGGTCATCATATTTATTTAAAGTGGCTGTTACTGCTGCCAAATGCCCACCGGCAGAGCCACCACCAGCAGCCAGTTTTTCAATATCGATACCTAATGATTCAGCATTTTGTTTCACCCATCTCATGGCAGACCGAGCATCTTGCATGGCTTCTATGGGTGTTGTGTTATGTTCAGATTGAGTGCGATAATCGGCAGTAATGGCGATCATTCCTTTTGATGCCAGATACTGGCTTTGTTTTTTTAAATGATCTCTGGTTCCTTTTACCCAACCTCCGCCAAAGTAAAATACAATGGCTGGTTTTTTATCTCCTTCCTTAAAATTATTGGGGTAATACACATCTACATAAAGAGAATCTTGAGGGGTTACTTTGTATAAAAGTGTTTTGGGTTTGATATCTGGAATTTGATGGTAGAAATCAGGATTTTCTTGAGCAAAAGTATTTAAATTAATTGATATAAGGGTAATATTAATAATAAGGAATAGGAGTGCTTTCATAAGTTAGAGTAGTTCAGCTTCTTGAAGATAAGTTTTGAGTTTTTGCAAATCTCTCTGCAACAGTTCTTTGGTTTTATTTTTAATCTCAGTTATAGAAAGTATTTTATTCTCAACAGGCTGAGGATACTCAAAATGAAGTGAGATAGGGCCGGCAAAGCCAAAGCTTTTTAACTGCTTAAAAAATGCCGGAAAGTCTACCATGCCTTCTCCCAAAGGTGTATTTATTGCCTGCCATTTTCCATCTTTCTTTTCCCACTTAAAGTCTCTTACTACAACTGTTTTTACATATTCATGCAGGAGTTTTAAATCGTTTGGCCAAGAAGTGCCACCTTCAATTACTGCATTTCTAATGTCGAATTGGCAACCAATCCATTCAGGGTAAGTACTTTTTATTAAATCCCAAATATCCCAAACAGAAGACCCAACTCTTGTACCTACATGGTTATGGTAAGCCCCATGAATCTTAAAATCGGAATTCATTTTAGAAAGCTGCCAGATGTTCGGCTTAAGATTTAATAATCTTTCAGGCATGCCCACATTATCGAGGTAATCGAAGTAACCCATGCGATAATATTTGATGCCGACTTTGTTGGCTGCTTTTAGTATCTTAAAAGTGTTGATGTCCTCTGCAGTGGTAATATTTGTAGTGATGGTTTTAATGCTGAGGTTGCTCTTTTGAAAAGCTGTTACAGCTTCTGGTAACTTTTCTTCTACTTCTTCTGGAAGAATATGTCCGTTAGGTTTAATGGTTAAGTCAGCACCATCAAAACCGCAAGAAGCTATAAACTCACTGAGCTCATCGAATGATTTAATAAACTGTAAATGTCTGGAAAATACATGAATACTGACTTTGCTTTCTTCATCTGTAGCAGGAAAAAGTGGGAGAGGAGAAAGAAGTGCTCCTGCTGCTAATGATGTTTTTTTTAGAAAAGTTCTTCTTGGCTTATTCATGGAGATTTCCGGTTAAAAATTGCCAAAATAAATAAAATAGCTTTTAACCGGAAATGTGTTATGCACTGTATGTTGTTTCTGAAAAAAAACTAAGCTTTCATTCAAAAAAATAGATTTATACACCTGTTCGTAACGGGTAATAGTCTTTAATCCAGTTTTTCTTTCCTGTAAATCTTAATCCGATTTTAGCTAACCAGAAAGGTACTTTTGCTAATTGCTCCCTTTTTCTATTTCGAGCCCTTACCCAATCAATTCTCTCTTTTCTTTTATCAGTAAAAGCTTGTGCCCAGTTTCCTTTATTATTTCCTTCTAAAATCATTTTACCTAAAACGTAAGCATCTTCTAATGCTAATGAACCACCTTGAGCCATATATGGAGGCATAGCATGTGCAGCATCACCAATTAAAACTACTTTGCTTTTGCCATAAGTTTCTAGCGGAGCGAGTTCTTCCACTTTACTCCAATAGGCTTTTTTTAAGTTGTCTTCATTACTCAATATATCTGATACTGGGCTTGCAAAACTTCTAAAAGGTTTAAGAAATTCTTCTTTAGATAGCGTTGCGCTGTTCTTATTACTGATGTAGCAATAAGCTATTTCTTTACTAATGGGAATGATTAAAAAAATGCCATCATTACTACCAAACATTGTCCAATTGTTGATGCTAGCAGGTTTGTTTATGAGTAACCTGCAAACTTGGTGTTGGTCTAGTCTAAAAGGTATATCACCTAAAGTAGCTTTGCGTGTTTCGGAGTTTATACCATCTGCAACAATTACTAAATCAAATATAGCTTTTTCACCATTAGAAAATGTAACATTTATCTCACTCTCAATTTCTTGTACTTGTTTGATTGTACAGTTAAAATGGATGTTTAGGTTTTTTAGGTTTGATAAAAGTACCTCGTGAAGGTCTTTTCTATTTAAACCCAAGCATGGCTTTTTTTGTGCCCATATTTCTTCTAGATCAAGATCGAGTATAGATTGTCCTTTGGCATCAAAAAAAAGTCTTCGTGAAATAATATGCCCTTTTTCTCTTGCCATTTCTCCCAAGCCAAGATCATCTAAAACCTTTACACCATTGTAAGGAGTGTAAAGACCTGAACCTGCAATGTGCCATTCGCCTTCTTTCTCAATTACAGTAATCTCAATGTCGCTTTTATTATTTAAAATATTAGCTAAACCGAGACCTGCAATCCCGCCTCCCACAATTAAAATTTTCATATATGTGTTTTATGATTATCGATTAAATTCTTGAATAAGAATTGTTATTTCGACTTTGTGTGCAGTAAGTTGTAAAGGTATACTACTGCTAAAAGAATAGATGAGTTACAAAAAAATGAAAAGACTATTATTCATTCCCTTCTAAATAATCCAATTTATTTTCTTGGTTTATTTTTCTGTAGAAGCAAGATGTTCTTGTTTCTCCTTTACTATTTTTTGTGTGGCAACTTCCACTACCTTTTCTGTGAACTTGGTAAACAATTGAGTCTTGGTCGCAATCTACCCTAATTTCTCTTATTTCAAGGTAGTCGCCAGAGGTTTTACCTTTTGTCCAGAGTTCGTTTCTGGATGTACTCCAAAAAGTGGCCAAACCAGTATTTACAGTTTCTTCAAAAGCTGCTTTGTTGGCATAGCCTAGCATTAATATTTCCATGCTATCAATATCCTGAACTATTACAGGCAGAAGCCCGCCTCTTTTTTCAAAATCGAGGCGAACTTCTTTGGTTTCTTCTAAATCTTTTTTTGACATATTTTTTTATTATTCTCCTTTGTAAACCACTCCGTCTTTCATTACGAATGTGATGTTACCCATTGCATCTATATCTTCCAAAGGATTTCCTGGAGTAGCGATAATATCTGCTAATTTTCCGGTTTCAATCGACCCTAATTTATCATCAACACGAAGTAAAGTAGCGGCAGACATAGTAGCAGATTGAATTGCTTCCATTGCAGGCATACCAGCTTCTGTCATGTATTGAAACTCCATCCAGTTGTCGCCATGGTTGTAAACACCAGCATCAGTTCCAAAAGCTATTTTCACTCCTTTTTTATAAGCTTTAGCAAAGGTTTCTTGAATTTTTGGTCCAATTGCTAATGCTTTAGGAACTACCAAAGCAGGGTAGTAACCTTCTATTTTCGCAAATTTCTCGGCTGTTTTACCTGCAATAATAGTTGGTACATAATAAGTACCTTTTTCGATCATTAAATCCATGGTTTCTTCAGACATTAATGTACCATGTTCGATAGAGTTGATTCCTGCTGCTACAGCTCTTCTCATACCTTCGTCGCCATGAGCGTGCGCTGCAGTAACCATGTTATAATCATTCGCAGTTTCTACAATTGCTATTAACTCCTCTTCTGTAAACTGTGGGCGTTTTCCATCTCTTGCTACACTAAGCACGCCACCAGTAGCCGTGATTTTAATTACATCAGCTCCATTTTTGTAGCGTTGTCTTACTGCTTTTCTAGCATCATCTGGTCCATTAATAACCCCTTCTTTTGGTCCTGGGTCGCCCATCATATCACTTTTTACACCGTTGGTTGGGTCTGCATGGCCACCAGTAGTCGCGATAGATTTTTCAGCAGTGTAAATTCTTGGGCCAACTATAAAGCCTTTTGTAATGGCATCTCTTAAAGACATGTTTACACCTGATCCACCTAAGTCTCTCACAGTAGTAAAACCAGCCATTAACGTAATTTCGGTATATTGAGTTGCCTTTAAGGCTACATCTGCTGGGTTCAATCTGAATCTGTCGATGTATCTGGTTGGACTCGTTTGCCCTTCGATATGCACGTGCATATCCATAAGACCTGGCATTACAGTATGCCCTTTTAAATCGATAACTTTGTCTTTTTTTCCGACGTTTTTGTATCCTTTTTCTACAGAAACAATCTTGTTGTCTTCAACAACAATTGTCATTTCTTTCATTACATCATCACTTTTCCCGTCTATTAGGCTTCCGCAATGAATAAAAGTTTGTTGAGCATAGCTGAATTGATAAAACACACTCAATAAAAGTGTGATAATTAATTTGTTGTAGTTCTTCATGTTTGCAGTTTAAATAATTTAATAATTGATCGAAAGAATGTTGAGTTAGTCGGTTTGTGCTTTACTTATTCCTAGGAGTTCCCAAGTACTGGCAGTCTTTTAAAGATTGCATTCCATGAAATTCAACCGGTACTTTGTCGTAGTCGAAGCACTGTTGTAAGGTTAAAGTATAGTTGTTATCGCCCATACTGAGGTCTACATCTCGCATAGTAACCTGACAAGGATGTTCGTAACCACAGGCATGTGTAATTTCTAATACCTCTTTTCTAAAGGTTTTTATGTAATTGTAAAATCTTTCTGATTTAAGAGCAGGATCGACACCTGCTGCTAACCATTTATTTGAAGTGGCAATACCAGCCGGACATCTGTTTGTGTGGCAAACCTGAGCCTGAATACAGCCAATTGACATCATGGCCTCTCTGGCAATATTGATTAAATCTGCTCCCATAGCAATGGCTTTTAATGCATTGGCAGGTAAACCAAGTTTGCCAGAGGCTATAAAAGCAATTTTGTCAGATAATCCTTTTTTACTAAATATCTTATAAATATTCGCAAATGCGAAGTTGAAAGGAAGTGAAACGTGATCGGCAAAAGCAGGTGGTGCTGCACCTGTTCCTCCTTCACCTCCATCTATAGTAATAAAATCTGGGCCTTTGTTTGTTTCTGCCATGTAAGTGGCGAGGTCGTGCCACATTTCTAGTTTACCAATAGCAGATTTAATTCCCACAGGTCTGCCAGTAGCATGAGCAATTTTTTCGATAAAATTAATCATCTCAGGAATGGTTGAAAATGCGGTGTGATAAGAAGGTGAAACCACATCTTTTCCCATTGGAATACCTCTTATCTCAGAGATTTCTTTGTTGATTTTTTTAGCTGGTAAAACGCCACCTTTTCCGGGTTTGGCACCTTGTGAAAGTTTAATCTCTATCATTTTAATAGTTGGGTTATCTTCTACAAGTTTTACCAGTTTGTCAAGAGAAAAATTTCCGTGTTCGTCTCTAATCCCGAAATAGGCAGTTCCAATCTGGAAAACCATATCAGCACCGTGTTTGTGGTATGGAGAAAGAGAGCCTTCTCCTGTATTATGATAACAACCTACTTTTAAAGCTCCTTTATTAAGCGACTCGATGGCGTTGGCAGATAGAGAGCCAAAGCTCATTGCCGATATATTAATAATAGAATGTGGTCTGTAAGGATACTGTCTTTTGTGAAATTTACCTATCACCTTAGCACAAGGTACGAAGTAAGGGTTGTCGTAACTAATATGTCCGGGTTTTACTGGATAAGGAAACATACTGGGGTTTACAAATACATGGCCGGGTGCGACCAAGTCTTTGTCTGTACCAAAACCCTGATAGTTATTTTCTTTTTTTGATGAAGCATAAATCCAAGAGCGTTCGCTTCTGTTGAATGGAAGTTCTTCTCTGTTGTTAGCCACAATATATTGACGAAGTTCAGGACCTATTTTTTCCAACATATACCTGAAATTACCAATGAGAGGGAAGTTGTGTTTAATAGCGTGTTTTCGCTGAACTATGTCGTGTATAGATACAGCTATTACAATTAAAAGGATTACATAAAGGAATAGAGACATTCCACTGAGGCCTTCAAAATAGTTAATTAGCATATGCATGTTTTCTATCTTTATTAATTATTGTCGATAACAAGGTTTCTAAAAAGGCTTCCAGTGATTGATGAGAAACCGCCAACTATACCACCAAGCAAAGCAGTAATTAAGGTTAGTAAAAATGAATTGGGTAAATTGAAAAGTATGGCGATTCTGCTGC